>DASQWQ010000245.1:0-2293 GCA_035640175.1 Rubrobacter sp.
TGGGTCGTCAACAACACGAGGGGCAGCGTGCTCATGGCCATCCTGACCCACGCCTCGTGGAACACCTTCTACAGCGCAGCGCTGATCGGGCTCTTCCCAGTCCGGAGCGTGCTGGGCAGCTACCTGAACCTGGCCATAGCCGCGTGCGTGTTGGCGCTGGTGCTCGTTGTCCTGACGCGAGGCAGCCTGGGCTACGCCCCACAAGCGGACCAAGAGCCGCGCGTGCGCTGAGGCCGCAGCGGCCTCCTTCCTACTACTATGCACCGGAGTGCGTGGAAGGTGGATTCTCAGAAGTTCGCGCCGAACACGTGCGGCTGGCATCATGCAGACGTGGGGCAGGCCTCAAGCGAGGAGGACACCGATGGAGCGTAAGACATGGTGGTGGCTTGTTGTGGTGGTGACGCTGATCTCGATGGTCGGGGCGTCCGTGGCGTTGGCTCAGAAGGCGCCGGTGCCGAACGGAGCGCCGACGTCGGATCCGGCGCCGGGTCAGGTTACGCCGCTCGCGGTCGATACCTTCGACGGGAGGGTCGAGCCCGTGGTTGGCACCGACGACCGGACCCACCTGGCATACGAGCTGCGCCTTACCAACATCACGGCTGCCAACCTTACTTTCGAGCGCGTGCGGGTGCTCGACCCGAGCCACGGAGGCCGGGTAGTCGACGAGCTCTCGGGGGACGAGCTCGCCTCAAGGCTCGTCGTCTTCGGCAACGCTTCGGACAAGCGGTTCGGCCCCGGCGTGGCCGGGTTCCTGTTCATGGACGTCACCTACCCAGCCGGAGCGAGGCTGCCGGATCGGCTCGAGTACCGCTTCGACGTCTCGACCAGCAAGCCCACTGGGCTGGAGGACAGCTTCCGGGCGGGTCCGACACGCGTGGGCCAAGAAGAGCCTGCCCAGATCGGCTCACCGCTCTTCGGGAAGAGGTGGCTTGCGGGCGAGGGGTGCTGCGAGACGATCACCTCCCACCGCGGGGCGATCTTCCCCATCGACGGGACCTTCCACGCGCCCGAACGCTTCGCCATAGACTGGGTGCAGGTTGGTAAGAACGGCAGGCTCTACGAGGGGCCGAAGGACAAACTCTCCAGCTACCCATATTACGGGGCGAAGATCCGCTCGGTGGCCGCAGGCCGCGTGGTGGGAACGCGCGACACCGAGCCGGAGCAGACCCCAGGCCAGTTCCCGAACGGCCTGGCCCTAAACGACTTCGGCGGCAACTACGTGGTCGTCGATATCGGGGATGGGCGCTACGCCTATTACGCCCACCTGCAAAAGGGGTCCAAAGGCGTCCTGGTCGAGCCCGGCGATCAGGTCCGCAAGGGAGAGATCATCGGCAAGCTGGGCAACACCGGCAACACCGACGCCCCCCACCTGCACTTCATGATCATCGACGGGAAGGAGCCGCTCACTTCGGGCGCCGTGCCATTCGAGATCGACTCGTTTTACACTAGGGGTGTCCTCACCAACTACGACGCCTTCCTGAGCGGCGCAAAGGCGGAGATCTCGCCAAAGCAGTCGGGCAAGCAGCGCGACCGGTTGCCACTGCACCGTACCGTGAACGACTTCCGGTGAGTCCGAGATACTCGGCCATGAGATCCGGCCGCGCGGCCGGATCTCATGCTGGTGCCCTCAAGAGGGGTGTCGGCAGCCACGGGAGGTCGAACGACGGACCGGAGCGTGGCGACCACCTTGGCCCCCTATTCAAACGAGTGCGTGGAAGGAGAATTCTCGGAACTTCGCCTTTACGGCTTTCTCCGAAGTTCAGCTTAGGGATGCGGGACGCTTCAGGGTAAGGAGGGTGATGTCGTCCTCCTGCTCCCAACCCTCCCCTACGAAGGAGTAAAGCTCTTCTAGGAGTGCCTCCTCAAGCGACCTCTCCTCAGCAGCGTGCTCGGCGACTAGCCCCCGCAGCCTGGGGAAGCCGAACATCTCGCCCTCTGGGTTGTGGGCCTCTACCAGCCCGTCGCTGTAGAAGAGGGCTGCTTCGCCAGCATCGAGTTCGATCTCCTTCTGCTCGTAGCTCATCCCTAGCATGAGACCTAAGGGCATCCCCCTAGCTCTTAGCTCCTCACAGTCGCCACCCTGGCGGCGCAGGTAAGGCAGGTCGTGGCCTGCGTTAGCGTATCTCAAGCTACCGCTCTTGGGGTCGAGGATAGCGTAGAAGCAGGTGACGAACATGTTGGGTGGGATGCGAGTCAACAAAGTCTCGTTGACCTGCTCAAATACCGTCCCAGGCGTGGAGTAGTCCGACGCTTGAGCGGCGAGCTGCAACATGCCGCAGGTTGTAGACATCAC
>DASQWQ010000246.1:0-2457 GCA_035640175.1 Rubrobacter sp.
CTTCGCCCCCGAGTTCGTGCTGGGTCTGGTGGAGGTAAACACGCCTCCGGTCTACACCCTCTATGACCTCGAGCGTGAGTACGTGCAGAACCTGCGGATTGCCCTGCGCACGGCGAGATCTCTGGGTCTCAGGCTCTATCCACTCGGCACCTATCCTTTGCCTCTAGAGCCCGCCGTCCGCGACGGGCTGGACTACAGGGTCCAGGTTGGCACGGTCGGCCCCGAGAGGTTCGAGGACGCCGGGAGATGCGCAGGCACGCACCTGCATCTGGAGTTGCAGGTAGGGACGGTCGACGGGGGAGCAGGCATCTCCGCCACCGCCTCAGCCGCCGCACGGGAGGAGGTCTCGAACATCTACAACCTTGCGACGGCCCTGGACCCCGCCTTGGTGGCCCTCACCCGCTCGTGCCCATATTTCGAGGGGCGGAAGACGGGGCTGGCCGTCCGCACGGTCCATTACAGGGGCAGCGCCATCTTCGGGTGGGAAGGAGTCTACAAGGAACTGCCCCAGGTGGGCGCCTTGCTACCCTACGCCGAAGACGCACAACACCTGATCCGTCAGCAGTTCGACCGCTACAAAGCCTGGCTTAGCGCTATGGACCGGGCCGGCGTGGAGAGGCGCTACTTCGCCGAGGCGGGCGGGGACCTTCTCAGACCGGCCTGGAACCCTGTGCGCCTCAACCGCCAGGGAACGCTGGAGTTGCGCGGCATGGACAGCAACTACCCCGAGGTAACGCTGACCGCGACGGCCGTGATCCTCGGCGCCGCGGACCGCGTCAGGAGGGATGGCCTCGAAGTATTGCCTGACGACGGGAGGCTCGATTTCGAGCTTACGGGAGACGTGCTGAGGGTGCCGGGCTTCGGTCATCTCGGTGGGGAGCTGCTCCACGCGGCGGTTACCGGAGGAGCGAGCGACGAGACTGTAGCCGCCTACCTGGATTCGATCCTGGAGTTCGCCGGTGTGGACGATGAAAGGCTCGCCATCCTCTTTCGCCACCGCCGTGCTACCGGCAGCTACCCAACCACCGAGGCCTGTATCCTCGAAGACTACGACGGGTATCTCTCCGAAGACGAAGGTTTGCGCCTGGTGCTCGAAGCCTGCGACGAGTTGGAGGCCCAGGTCTCGCACCTCGGCCGGTCTCAGCGTCAGGAGGAAGAGCCGGCGGACGTCTCGTAGGCCAGCCCGAAAACCTCGCCGCACCTATCACCGGAGCCTCTGAGCAAGCCGCGAGTCGGCATACTTGGCATGCTTCTATCTATTCCCATGGCGCCGGAGGGAGGATGGCAGAGCATTGGTGAGGCAGAAATCGGGGTGCTTCAGGGCAGGGCGGCGCTGGTCACGGGAGCCAGTAGCGGCCTGGGGAGAATCACTGCAGGCCGAAGTCGGCCCCGCCTGTAGCCCTGCAGCTTCAGTTTGTGTACGAACCCCTATGCTGAACCGTTGTGCCAGGACTCCGTAAGTCCATCCCGGACTTCCGCTCCCAGTCAGACTTGGTTAGCGCGTACTCGACCTCCCCGTGCTCCGCTCCTACGATGGGCTCCTGCCAGTCCTCGTGGAAGGTCCGCGCGTACGCCAGGCCTGCCTTCTCCATCACCCGCCAGGATGCGGTGTTGACCGCCATCGTCTGCGCGAACACGCGCCGCACGCCGAGCTCGGTGAAGCCCTTGCGGATCAGCGCGCGAGATCCTTCGGTTGCGTAGCCCTTGCCCCAGGAAGATTTCTCGAGCCGGTAGCCGAGTTCGACCTCGTCGGAGCCACCGCCTTCCGGGGGGTGGAACGCGAACCGCCCCAGAAACGCTCCAGCAGACTTCTCGATGGCCGCCCAGAATCCGAACCTCTCGGAACGCTCGTAGTAGGCGAGGAACCTCGGCAGGGTCTCGTTTTCGATCACGTCGCGGGGCGTGGATTTGCCGCCGGTGAGGAAGCGCATGACCTCGGGATCGCCATCGAGGTCGAACAGGTTGCCCACGTCGGCCTCGGTGAATCGGCGCAGCACCAGGCGCTCGGTTTCCAGGAAGATGTGCACCCCTCACTCCTTCACGCGGCGGGTCGAACGGGGGCAGCATAACCGTGCGCAGCATCGAGGGCAAGCCGCGGTGGGTCCATCCTGACTTCCGTCCGATGTGCTCTCTTGAACGGGGATCTGTTACTCAACCAAGAACCCGACAGAATCCGAACCGTATGGCGGAGTTTCACCCCGCGGGTATACTCGCTGAATGGACAAGGATCGCGCAGCTCTCAGTATGGACTTCGGGGTGCGGGTCGCAGCAGTCGTGGAGCGGGAGGGAGCCCTGCTCCTGGTGCGCCACCAGAAACCGGACAGGGACCCGTACTGGGTGCTCCCTGGAGGCAGGCTCGAGCCGGGCGAGACGATACCGGAGTGCGCGGGCCGCGAACTCGCCGAAGAGACGGGCCTCGCTGCCGGCTTCTCCGGCGTCCTCTACGTGAGCGAGTTC
>DASQWQ010000247.1:0-4179 GCA_035640175.1 Rubrobacter sp.
TTCATAAAGAGTCAGATCCGCGAGGTAGCGGGGCGGTCGGGATCGGTGAAGACTTCGGCGATGGTGCGCCGCAACCAGATTAACGCAAAGCGTAAGGACGAGCACGATAGAGACACCGAACCTTCGACCCAGAGGAGAACCCCCGGCCAGCACGAAAAACCCCTTGACTCTTGAGGCGGGCCGCATGACCAAGCCAGCGAACTATAAGCCGCTTCGTGACCTCTGATAACAAGCGTTATTCGCAGTGACTTGGGTTAAGTTGCTGATATTGCGCTTCACCGACGCGAGTTCACCCCCGAAGCCTTCCGCTGCCTGCGATATAGTCATGGTAATGTCCATTTACTGTACCCTTTCGCCGCTAATCAGCGGCCGTAGACGGTAGTATGCTGAGTTGATCAAGGCACGTTTGTCACAGCGCGCTGCTCTTATTCGTCTTCTGTATCGAGGGCGATGTGCTAAACGAACGAGGCCAGGTTCTTGTGATCGGCGAGAATGCGACAGCGATGGGCGATGGACTGGGGTGTTCGCTACCGACAAGCCTCGCGCGGGCGGGGACGGGTGACTATCGATGGCATCAGGGAGCTGAGCCCATGACGGCACGGACCGCAGACGTCGACCTCTTCGGGTCGCTGCGGGAGCACTTCAGCGATGGGCAACTGGTCGAGGTGACCGCCGCGATCGCGCTGGAGAACTACTGTGCCCGATTCAACCACGCATTCGGGATGATCTCGCAAGGATTCTCGGAGGTTTCCTTCTGCGCCATACGGGAAAAGTCCACGATAACCACGGGAGGTGAGCAGCAATGAAGGTTTTCCTTGCGGGTGCTACCGGCGCCATCGGCAGGCGTCTCGTGGCTCGGCTCGTCGAGGCGGGCCACCATGTAACCGCGATAACGCGCAAGGAGAAGAAACTCGCCGAACTCTCCGAGCTGGGCGCCGAGCCTCTCCTGTGTGACGTGTTCGAAGCCAGGAAGCTCAGGTCGATCATAGCTCGTGCGGAGCCGGAGGCCGTGGTCAACGAACTCACCAACCTACCCCAGAGCCTCAATCCGCGCAAGCTCAAAGAGTACTACGCGGCCAACAACCGCGTGCGCCGCGAAGGGACGAGGAATCTGCTAAGCGCCGCCCTCAGCACCGGGGTTCGGCGCTTCCTCGTACAGGGCTCCGCCTACTGGTATGCGCCGATGGGCGGACCGGTAAAGACGGAAGAAGCACCGCTCTACCTGGACGCTCCCCCGCCCATCGGGCCGGCCGTCGAGACGATCAAAGAGGTGGAGGATGCGGTGCTCTCGGCGGACGGGCTTGAAGGCATAGTCCTACGCTACGGGATGTTCTACGGGCCAGGGACCTGGTACGCCAAGGACGGGGATGTCGGCCGGCAGGTGAGGAAACGTCGCTACCCCATGATCGGCAATGGAGAGGGTACCTACTCATTTATCCACGTAGACGATGCCGCCGACGCGACCGTGGCGGCCTTAGAGGAAGCGCGGCCGGGAGTCTACAACGTCGTAGACGACGAACCAGCTACCGCCGCGCAGTGGATGCCGGTCTACGCCGAGGCGCTCGGGGCGAAGCAGGCGCCGCGGGTTCCTGCATTCGTGGCGCGCCTTATTGCTGGAAGGGCTCTCGTAGAGTGGTCGCTCGGGCTCAGGGGCGCCTCCAACGAGAAGATCAAGGAGGAGCTCGACTGGCGCCCGCAATACGAGAGCTGGCGGCGGGGCTTCTTCGAGGACGTAGCCGCGGTCACGCCGGGCGGCGTACCGAATCAGCGCGCCGTCTTTCGGCCTCGCAGGGCATCGAAGCGCAACGTGCGGACAGAGACAGGAGGATCTGCGTTGGACGAAGCATACCCAGGGGTCGAGCGGTGGCGGGCGACTATCGAGCAGGCTGCAGCGCTGCCCATCCCCGAAGGCCAACGTTCCGTCGAAGTCCTGTCTCACGGCACCATGGTGGTGAAGTACTACGCCCCGCGCGGGAAGGACGAGCAGACTCCTCATACTCGGGATGAGCTTTACGTGGTGGCGCAGGGCAGCGGCACCTTCGTCAATGGAGACGATCAACACCCCTTCTCCTCCGGGGACGTACTGTTCGTTCGGGCGGGTGTGCCCCACCGCTTCGAGAACTTCACGGACGACTTCGGCACGTGGGTGATCTTCTACGGCCCTGAGGGCGGCGAACAGCCGCGCTGAGCACGACTTCGGGGTGGTTTTGCAGGAGCCATTTCATTATGGTGGCGATGGTGTTGACGGTCTCTTTGCCGCCTTCTTGGCGGCCACAGCGAGCGCGTCGGTCCGGTCGTTCCCGCTCTTGTGTGGGCCTTGGGTCTCTTGGTGCCCCTTGACCTTTCTCCATCGCACTTCCTGGTGGCGCTGCGTCGCCTCCAGGAGCCTCTCCCATAGGTCCCTGTTCGCCACAGGCTTATTGCGGTAGTTGAGCCACCCGTTCTCTCGCCACATCGCGTGCCAGCGCCTCCTCATGCAGTTGACGAGGTAGGAGGAGTCGGAGTAAACGGCCACGACGTGGCCCTGGTCTATCGTCTCCAGGGCGACGCACGCGGCGGTCAGCTCCATCCTTAGGTTGGTGGTGTCCTGCTCGCTGCCGCTGATCTCCTCGGTCTTGCCTCTCCAAGTCACGACTGCCCCGTAGCCTCCGGGGCCGCGGGAGCCGCCCGAGGCCCCGTCGGTGTAGGCGTGGGCCTCTGGCTCAGACAAGGGCACTGGCCCTCCACTCATCGCCCTATGCCCTCGCTCGTTTGGGTCCCTACCAGCCGGACGATCAAGTGCAGCCGGTCCACCTCGCGCCTGGCGTGCTGGTGGTCGAGCTCTGCCCTCGCCCGGATGTCCTCCAAGCGTCGATGCTCCTCGGTGTCGAGCAGACCATCGAGGTAGAGGCTCGCCGTCCTCTCATTCTTGGCCTCCAGGATCGCCTCGGCGTTATCCAGTCGGACCCTCCGGATGTGCTCGGCCAGCTCGCGGTCGGCGCGTGCCAGGTCTTCCGTAGCGGCGCTCAGCCGACGGTAGGCCGCGTCGATCTCCTTGATGAGCGCATCGTTGATCATCGGCGTCTCCCCTCCTCGCCTCGGGCCACGTTACCGTTAATCCGAACCCCCACGGGTTTCGCCAAGAGCCTCCACTTACGTCCCGCCTGAAGCGTAATGCCTCGCGGGCGGGCTCCCGCCTCATTCTCGTACCAGGCCATACTTCCGCATCTTACCCGCACACCAAGGCAAAGAAGCACCGATGAGCGTCCCCAGTCCGGCTTCAGTACCGAAGCCCTCGTCCTGCAAGCGCCATCGTGAGGGCAGCGGCAACGGCTACTATGGCTGGCAGGGCGTAGAGTCCAGCCGCTAGCGCACACAGGTCGTAGATCGCTGGGGAGAGAATACTCTCAGAGCCTGTTCTTAGAAGATTGATTAAGAGAATCCCGCCTCCGAAGACCACTAGCAGCAGCGGCAGACTCGATAGGTCTTCTCGGCTGGGTACGCTTCCCAACGCGAAGCTTAGGGACAGGTACGCCCAGATTGCAGCTAGAAGTGGGGTATCGGTTAGAAACCCACTCGCGAAGATCCCCTCTACCACAACCCCGGCAGAGGGTTTAGCGACCTCTTGAAATGTGAGGGGCGTGAGCAACGCGGTGACGAGCAGGAGTCCCAAAGGATTCAGGAGTATCGGAGCGAGCCCTGTAATCGCTCCAATGGGGAAGACGCGACGTTCGTGACGGACGTAGCCCAACACAAGACGACCATCGTTCGACCTCCTGCCCGGCGAGAATGGTGCGAAGCGGGTGACCTTGGTTCCGGTGAGGACGCACGCCAGGTAGTGGGCGCCTTCGTGCAGGACCACACCCGGAAACACCAGGAGGTAGAAGGCCATACGTCCCAGGGCACTCCCGCCACTACCGAAACCTGAAATCCCTATCAGGCGGCCCATCACGTAGGAACCAGCAGTATAGAGGACGACCAGTTCTATCGCAAAGAGAACCGATGCTCCCAGCATTGCTCCGCCGTCCCTCACGCTCCAGTCACCTTCCTCGGAAGATCCTCTTAGGCCCAGATTCTATGGCCTTGTACCTCGGAGGTGTGAAAGCCGATTAGAAAGTGTGCATCCATCCTTTCCTCTCGGTATGGTTCAATGAAGGGATGAAGTTCGGTATTTCGACGTTCGTCACCGACGAAGGAATC
>DASQWQ010000248.1:0-2825 GCA_035640175.1 Rubrobacter sp.
TCATACAGGGCCTGCTAGGACTCGCCAGCGTCATAGTCTTCGTGTTGGCGCGATTTTATTAGCGATTCAGCCAGTCAGCACGCCGCCAGGCTTCGCTAGTCGGCTTTCAGCCAGTCATCCAGGGCCTTTACGCACAGGAAAGCTGAAATGCTGACAAGCCGCCGACAGGCGGCGTGCTGACTGGCTGCATCGCTAATAAAATCGCGCCAACACGAAGACTATGATGCTGGCAAGTCCTAGCAGGCCCTGTATGACGGCGGAGGCCAGGTAGCCGACGAGGACGCCGCCTGCCGCGTGGGAGGTGCGGCGCCAGTCAGATCCCGTGGAACCTGGCTCTTGTCGGCCCTGACGCGTGCGCTTGAGGTACTCGCCGAGAAAGACGCCTGCGATGGTGCCGAGGATGAGGCCGAACAGGGAGCCTATGCCGAGGAAGAGCAGTCCGATCAGGGCGCCGGCGATGCCGCCGACGGCCCCGCCCACGGTGCCCCAGTTGCTAGCCCCAAACCGGCGGGCACCGTATGAGGTGGCGACGAAGTCGGCGACGAAGGCGATCGCTGCGAATATGAAGAGGACCATGAGGATCGCGACTCCGACCGTGCGAAAGTCCGTGAGGATAGCGTAGACGAGGGCTGACAGGAAGATGAGCGTAACGCCAGGCAGGCCAGGCAGGACGCTTCCGAGCAGCCCCACGACCATCAAGACGAGGGTGAGAGCGAGCAGCGGGCCCTCTACGCCGTCCATACTCTAGGTCGAGATGAGGGGTAGCGCCTTCTTGCGCTTGCCCTCTTCGAGCGCGGCATTCAGGCTTCCGGATTTGTAGCCAGCGAGGTCGAGGGTGACGTAGAGGAAGCCGGCTTCGAGGAGTTCGGTGGAGATCTCCTCCCTCATGGCGAAGGCCCTTTCGAGCTCCTCGGAGCCGACTTCGAGGCGGGCTATCTCCCCGTGGTGCCTGACGCGGACCTGCAAAAAGCCCTCCTTGCGCATGAACTCCTCGGCGCGCGCGACCTGAGAGAGCTTCTCGGGTGTGATCTCCTGCCCGTATGGGAAGCGGCTCGACAGGCACGCAAGGGCCGGCTTGTCCCACGTTGGGAGATCCAGATGCTTCGCGAGCTCCCGCACTTCGGCCTTGGTCATCCCTGCCTCCGAGAGTACGGAGACGACCCCGAGCTCCCTCGCGGCCTTCCTGCCTGGACGGTAATCGCCTTCGTCGTCTTTGTTCGCCCCGTCCACGACGCAGGCGTAGCCTTTCTGCTTTGCGAGCCTCGCCAGGTCAGAGTAGAGCGTGGTCTTGCAGAAGTAGCAGCGGTTCGTGGGGTTGCTGGCGTAGTCTGGGTTGTCGAGCTCGCGGGTGTTTACGACGAGGTGCTCCACCCCGAGGGCTTCGGCGAACTCCCGCGCCAGATGCAACTCTGACGGAAGATAGGTCTCGTTATTCGACGTAACGGCCAGGACCCTGTCTTTCGGCAGCGCCCTGGCTGCGGCGGCGAGAGCTAGCGAGGAGTCGACACCGCCGGAGAAGGCCACGAGCGCGCTCTCGTGGGGGGCAAGGATCTGTTCTAGCTCCGTTAATCTCTTGTGCATGATATCGGTTGTGACGGGCTTCATCTACACGTCCTCTCTATACTCATACATGTTTTCCTGGCTGCCCCTGCGGCTTCTCAGGCCCGTTCCAGGACGACCGCTGCGTTGTGGCCGCCGACGCCCAGGTTGGCGCAGATGGCGGCTTCCAGGTCGGGAGCTTCACGCGGCTTGTTCACAACGTAGTCGAGGTCGGCGCAGCCTTCTGCTACTTTCGTAAGGTTCCTCATCGGAGGGATCTTCCTCTCCTTGATAGCCAGGGCGCAGATCGCCGTCTCGACGGCGCCGCTCGCGCCTAGAGAATGGCCCAGGGTGGATTTCGTGGCCGAGACCTTGACGTTGGGGTTGATCTCCACCATCGCCTGCGACTCGGGGCCGTCACCGGCCACCGTACCCGTGCCGTGCGGGTTTATGTAGCCGATCTGCTCCCCTTCGAGTCCGGCTTCAGCGACCGCGAGTTGCATGGCCCGCATGATTCCGAAGCCCTTCGGGTCGGGGTCGGTGAGGTTGTACGCATCGGTGGTTCGGCCGACGCCGGTGATCTTGGCGTAAGGCTCTGATCCACGGCGCCCTACGGACTCGGCGCTCTCCAGGACCATCACGGCCGACGCCTCGCCGATCAGGAACCCTGAGTGGTCGACGTCGTAGGGCCTGCAAGCCCCCTCGGGGTCGTCGTTGCGGCGGCTCATCGCCCGCATCGCTATGAATCCTGCCACGATAACGGGTGCGAGGCTGGCCTCAGAAGCGCCGCAGAGCACGATGTCGGCGTCGCCGCGACGGATCAGGTCGTATCCGAGCCCCATCATGTCCGTACCGCAAGTGCAGGCGAGCGCGCCGGTGATCGAGGGTCCCTGCACGCCAAGTTGTATGCCTACGTGGGCCGCCGCGGAGTTGGGCATGATCTTGGTTACGGCGAAGGGGTTAACGCGGGAGGGACCCTTGCTATCTATGGTCGCCTGCGTCGTTTCCATGCTGGTCACGCCCCCGATGCCGCTGCCGAGGATGAGGCCGACCCGTTCCGGGTTGTTGTTGAGCAAGTCCCAGGCGTCCGCGTCTTCGAGGGCCAGCTTGGCCGAGGCGAGGCCCATCTGCCCGAACCTGTCCGTCCTGGCCGCCACTTTGCGGTCCATAAAGCTCTCGGGGTCGAAGTCTGTGCACTCGGCGGCGATGCGCACGTCGAAGTCCTCGGGATCGAAGAGCGTTATGGGACCTGCCCCGCTCTCGTTGGCCAGGAGCGAGCTCCAGAG
>DASQWQ010000249.1:0-14405 GCA_035640175.1 Rubrobacter sp.
GCCGAAGATGCGTTCCTCGGGTATCCGAGCCTTACGCCGACCATTTTGATGGGCCCAAGCCTCGGTGAGCCCCAGATCAACGTCATCCCGGCGAGCGCCTACGTCGCCTTGGACATCCGTACGGTCCCGGACCAGTCCCACAAAGATCTCGTAGAGCGACTGGAAGACATCATCGCGAAGCTTGCTGCAGAAGACCCCGACTTCGACGCGACGCTGGAGGTGATCGAAGAGCGCCCGCCGACCGAGACCCGGAAAGACGAGTCGCTCGTCAGGGCGATGGCGAGGGCCTACGACCATCTAACCGGCGAGGAGCCGGCTTACAATGGGGTGCCGGGCGCGACCGACGGTACCTTCCTGCATGCGTTGGCCGGCATCCCTATCGTTGCGACGGGTGCCGGAGACCGTGAAATCCCACACCACGCAGACGAATGGGTAGATGAAGAGGAACTCCTCACAACCTGCAAGCTCTACGCCGCAACGGCGATGTACTACGCCTACGGAGAGGAAGCCCATGTTTGATTACCGCTCGATGTTCGACCTTTCAGGCAAGACCGCCCTCGTCGTCGGAGCCGGCAGCGGTATCGGAGAGGCCAGCGCGCAAGGACTCGCGGCCTTCGGCGCGCGCGTAGTTTGCGCCGACGTGAACAAAGACGCTGCGCAGACCACGGCCACAGAGATAAGTTCGGAGGGAGGAGAGGCCGATGCTATCGAGCTTGACATGACGGACCCGGACAGCGTACGGGAGGCCGTGGAGTCTGTGGGAGCTCCCGACGTACTGGTTAGTACGCCGTCCATCAATGTCAGGAAGCCTGTGCTCGAGATAACGGACGATGAGTTCGACCAGATCGTCGAGCTGAACTTGAAGGGAACTTTCCGCCTGATCCGGGACTTCGGACGCGGCATGGCCGAGCGCGGCTCAGGCAGCATCATCGCCTTCTCGAGCATCAGGGGACAGGTGGTCGAACCTGGACAGGGAATCTACGCAGCGACGAAGGCGGGGACGGTGCAGATGCTACGGGCCCTTGCTTCTGAAGTAGGACCTCACGGTGTCAGGGTCAACGCCATCGCCCCGGGCATCGTCGAGACGCCCTTGACGGCGCAGATCAAAGACTCCCCCGACTGGTACGACTCCTACGCCGCCAAGAGCATCCTGGGCCGCTGGGCCATGCCACACGAGATGGTCGGGATGGTCCTCTACCTCGCCTCGGCAGCCAGCTCCTACGTTACGGGCGCCTTCATGCTGGTCGACGGCGGCTGGACCGCCGCGGACGGACGCTTTACGCCGCCACTCTAGCGGTTTGACAGAATGCTTACACGCACGGATACTATATGAGCCCGGCATATAGTCACTTCGGTAGCCGGTACTAAAGAGGAGGAGAGGGCATGGCGATGGGTTCGGGGAGCGAAGGGCAGGGCTCCATGTTCCGCTTCGACACCAGACAGATAGTGGTGGCCGGCATAATTGGCGGCATCGCGCTGTTTCTCGGGTTCACGCGCCTGGGCTTTATACCAGTACCGATACCGCTCATCGGCAACGCCACGATAATGCACATACCGGCGATCGTCGGGGGGGCGCTCGAGGGACCCATCGTTGGGCTTCTGGCCGGTGCGATCTTCGGGATATTCTCCTTTCTGCAGGCAGACAACCCAGTCTTCCTCAACCCCGTTGTCGCCGTTGTGCCGCGCCTGCTCATCGGGGTGGTGGCGTGGGCCGTCTTTGTGGGACTGCGGCGCTGGAGCGTGGACCTCGCTGCGGCCGTGGCCGGACTGCTGGGATCCTTCGCCAATACGGTAGGGGTGGTCGGCCTCGCCATACTCTTCGGTTTGCTGCCCGTTGCCGTCATTCCGGCCATCTTGCCGCAGGCCATAGCAGAGGCCGTTCTGGCCGCGGTCGTCACGGTCGTCATTGTCAGGGGCGTGATGCTCTTCCGCAGCGGCAGGACGAGGGCCCCGGAGAACGAGTCGGACAGAGAACGGCGCTACTAGTCAAGGCCACAGCGCGAACCCGATGATCGAACTAGACAACGCCTCGTTTACCTACCGTGGGGGCAAGCCCGATGCCGTACCAGCGCTTACGAACCTCGACCTGAAGATAGAGCCAGGACAGTTGGTCGCGATCATCGGCCAAAACGGCTCGGGCAAGAGCACGCTCGTCAAGTTGCTTACCGCCGTCCTCTACCCAACGGAGGGAAATATCCGTATAGACGGCGTACCGGTGGACAGGGAGCACCAGTGGGACGTGAGGCGCAAGGTGTCGGTCGTCTTCCAGGACCCAGACGACCAGCTAGTGATGAACCGCGTGATAGACGATGTGGCTTTCGGCCCGGAGAACCTGGGACTCTCGCGGGATGAGATCGCAGAGAGGGTGCGCTTATCCGTGCGTATGCTCGGTCTCGAGGATATCGGCAGTCGCCTGATCGAGGACCTCTCACCGGGGCAGAAGCAGAGGGTCGCCATAGCGGGCGCTCTGGCGATGCGCCCTCTGTTCCTGATCCTGGACGAGCCGACCTCGCTGCTGCCCGTGCCTGTCGCGATGCGTCTGATCTCTACCGTCAGAGACCTCAGCCTCAGCGAGAATATGGGCGTCGTGCACGTCACCCACTCCATGTACGAGGCTGTCCTCTTCGAGAGGGTCGTGGTCATGGACGCAGGGCGTGTGATCCTCGACGGCCCCCCAGCCGAGGTCTTCCGCGACGTCGAGAAGCTGCGGGAGGTCGGCCTGGACGTACCGCTCGCCGCGAGCCTCGCCAACCGTCTGCGCGCCCGCGGCATCCCGGTCGGAGAAGATATCCTGAATGTGGCCGACCTGCGCGCCGCACTCTCTGCCGCCGTGGATTCTTCGCCCTCAGGCTGATGCAGCCTGACGGAAGGCCCGTTATCCTGGAGTTGAAGGACTTTTCCCACACTTACCTGGAGGGCACCCCGAAGGCGAGCGAGGCGGTAAGGGACGTATCGTTCCGGATTCATCGCGGCGAGCGCGTCGGGATAGTCGGTGGCACCCAATCAGGCAAGTCTACCGTCGTTGACTCCTTCGCACACCTGCTGCGCCTCGGGCCGGGACAAGTCTTCTATATGGGCGAGGACGTGGCCGCTCCCGGCTACAACAGGGGCAAGCTGCGGCGTGAGATCGGGATCGTGTTCCAGCAGCCTGACTCACAGATCATAGAAGACGTTGTCGGTGCCGACGTCGCCTTCGGACCGACCGCCGCAGGCCTCTCTGCCAGTGAGACCCGCGAGCGCGTCGAGGAGAGCCTGAACACCCTGGGGCTTCCTTATCCGGATTACCGCCTGCGTTACGTCCACGCGCTCTCCGGCGGCCAGCGCAGGCGGGTCGCCATTGCCGGGGTGCTCGCCATGCACACGCCCGTCCTGGTTCTCGATGAGCCGATGGCAGGGCTCGACCCGCGTGGCCGCAAGGAGCTTCTGGAACTACTCATCAAACTGCAGCGCGACCGCGAGCTGACCCTGGTCCTCTGCTCCGCAAGCCTCACCGACGCCAGCCTGCTGTGCGACCGTTTCATCATCCTGGATCGGGGCACGGTCTTCATGGACGGCCCCGTGCGCGAGGTCTTGCGCGAGGCCGACAGGCTGGCTGAGCTGGACATAACCCTGCCCGAGCCGGTCGTTGGCGCCCGCGAGATGCAGAAGCTCTTCCCCGACTTCCCGACCGAGCTGCAAACAGAGGACGAGCTCGAGTCCGAGCTGCTCGAGAGACTGGGATCTATGTAGTGCTCGAGCTGCAGCGTAACGTTATCTTCGGGCAGTTCGTGGAGACGGGTTCGGTGGTCCATCGCATGGACGCCCGCGTCAAGATCGCCGCGACGTCCGTGCTCATCGTCGCCTCGTTCCTCATAGACAGCTTCCTCGGCTTCGCCGTCGTGCTGCCACTGCTCGTCGCCATTGGCTTAGTCTCCAAGATACCCCTCGGGTACGTGCTGCGAGGCTCGCGAATCTTCATCGCGTTCCTCGTCTTCATCCTCGCCTTCCAGGTACTCTTCTACACTGGAGACATGCCTGAATCGAGCTACCTGTGGCGGTGGGGGGTACTCTCGGTCTCCACCGCGGGCCTCTACACGGCTGGCATCATCGCGCTTCGCGTCATCCTCCTGTACTACGTCACGACCATGCTGATGCTCACGACCTCGCTCGTTGACCTGACGAATGGGTTGGAGCTCATCTTCGGCCCGCTACAACGGCTGAGGATACCGGTCAACGAGCTGGTGCTCGTCTTCGTGATCGCGATAAAGTTCGTCCCGATCTTCATCGAGGAGATGGAGCGGCTCGCCCGCGCCCAGACGGCCCGCGGCGTCCCTTTCGACGAGGGCGGCGCACTAACCCGGGCGCGCCGTCTCGGGCGCTTGCTCGTCCCTATCTTCATCAGCGGCTTCGCACGCGCCGACACCCTAACCATCGCCATGAACACCCGGAGCTACCGCGGCGGCCGCTACCGTACCAAGCTCCGCCAGATGCGCGCAAGCCTCTCCGACTGGCTCGCTCTCACTCTGGTCATCGCCTGGATAACCGTGGCATGGCTGGTGTAGATACAGGTACTGTGAGCCGGGCGAAAGCCAACCACAGGTACCTGACGGCTGATACCTGATGCCCGTAAGCTCTAGATCGTCTCCCGGCGACGACTCAACTGCCCGTAGGGGTGTCCTGTGTGGAGGCGTTCCATCGAGCTTATTGCGGCTATCCTCTCCAGCGCCAGGGTATCTGCGGCCACGTTGGTAGGGACGCCGTCGCGTTTGGAGATGGCGATGATGCGGCGGATCCGGTCCTCTATCCGCATGACGCGCGCGGTCGCGCGGCGCTCGTTGTAGCCCTCCAGCTCGTCGGCCACGTTGATCAGGCCGCCGGCGTTTATGACATAGTCAGGGGCGTAGAGTATGCCGCGTGCGGAGAGATCCTCGCCGTGGCCCGACTCGGCGAGCACGTTGTTGGCGCTCCCTGCGACGATGCGGCAGCGCAGTTCCGGTATGGTCGCGTCGTCGAGAACGGCGCCGAGGGCGCAAGGGGCGAAGATGTCGCAAGGGATGGTCAGGATCTCGTCGGGCTCGACCGCTTTGGCGCCGAACTCCTTGACCACGCGTTCCAAGGCCGCTTCGTGCACGTCGGTCACGATCAGGTTCGCACCCTCCCCATGCAGCAGGCGGCACAGATAGTAGCCGACGTGCCCCAGGCCCTGCACGGCAACGACCCGGCCCTCCAAGGAGGTAGTGCCGTAGACCTCCTCGACGCAGGCCCGCATTCCCTGCAACACTCCGAGGGCGGTGAGTGGCGAAGGGTCGCCCGAGCCGCCACGGGTGACGTCGACACCGACGACGTGTGAGGTCTCGACCCTGATAAAGTTGGCGTCCTCAGTCGAGGTGCCAACGTCCTCGGCCACGATGTAGCGTCCGCCAAGGGTCTCGATGTAGCGCCCGAACGAGCGGAAAAGCGCCTCGGACTTGTCCGTGTGGGAGTCCCCCATGATAACGGACTTTCCGCCCCCGAGGTTGAGGCCGCTCGCGGCGGCCTTGTAGGTCATCCCTCTCGCCAGGCGTAGTACGTCCACTATGGCTTCGTCCTCGCTAGCGTAGGGGTACATCCTGCATCCGCCAAGAGCCGGGCCTAGCGTGGTGTCATGGATGGCGACGATAGCCCGCAGCCCCGTCGCCTTGTCGTGGCAGAACACGAGCTGCTCGTAGCGGTACTCCGCCAGCTTCTCGAATACTCGCAAGCCCCGTCTCTCCTTTCCCGAGCCAGAGGTTCCTCAGGATTTTATTCTACTACCCCTCGGGTTCTCGAAACCGGGCCCTTGAATGTCTCGGAGCGTTATCGATGGGCCTACGAAGGCTCAGTAGCAGCGGGTCTCGAACCCCGGTTCCGCCTCCTCCACCACAGAAGTCCCCCAATGAGCACGGGTGCGAGCCACCAGCCGAAGACGACAGCCAAGATGATGGCCGTCGCCATGACCTGGAGGATACCGAGTGAAGCACTCCATGCCCGCTCCACGACGTCTCCAGGATCCCAGGTAGGCCTGGGTGGCGGCGGGCTCGTGAGGGGTTGGATGTTCAGGGTGATCTGGGAGTAGGTGCTGCGCTGATCCAGGTACTTTATCCTGCCCTGCACAAGCTCGATGTCCTCGCGGACACCCCTCAACTCGCGCTGGATCGAGAGCACTTCCTCGACGTTTTTCGCCCTGTCGTAGAGCCTCAGCATGCTCTCTTCGGTGGCCTTGAGGTTGCGCTCGCGGGACTTGAGATCTATGTATTCTTCGGTCACATCCTGGCCGCTGATGGAGTCGGTCGTGACCTTCTCGCCCAGGCTCCTCAACTCACCTAGCACCCTCTCGAACTCATCGGAAGAGACCGAGAGTACGAGATCCGCCGTAACGGAGTCGTCGCTCCTGTAGACCTGCGAACTGAGGACGGTGCCGCCGGCGGTCGCGGCGACCTGCTGCGCCCGCGCGGTGCTCCGGCGGACCTCCTCCGAGTGGAGGCCGAGGTCGGCCGTCTTGACGACCTTGCGCCCAAAGTCTCCGAGCGCGGCGGGCTCTTCGGTTATGACGACCGCACCCTCGGAGGACTGCGCGAGATCCGGTCCGGACCCGGCCGATGAATCGACACCTGCCGTCTCCCGCCCTGTGGACACCCCTCTCCCACCCGATTTAGTCTCACTGCTCCCGCACGCCGCGAGGGCCAGAACAAGGAGCACGAGCGTGCTCGCCCTAAGGGACTTCGCCACAGTTGCAGAACATCTGGCTTTCATGGCATCCACCTCTCGGACGTGTACCTTCCGCGGAGCACATTTCCACTCCGAACGGTTCGTCTTCTGCCCAACCTACTTCCTGTGCAGCGCCAACCCCCAATCGGCTCCCTAACCTCACAGCACCGTGCTAAGGCGTGAGCCTTAGGCACGACGAGCCATCAGCCGGTCAGAAAACAAAAAGCTGACAAGCTGAAGTGCTGACGTGCTGACCAGCGAGAGTTGGGGAAGGGTTCAACCCTTCCCCAACTCTCTATCAGCGCACCGATTCGGCGATGCGGACTGCCTGCTCCTTTTGTACGTCCGCCTCAGGCCGGAGCGCCACACCCTCTTGCTCCCAGAGCAGGATGTGGCCGAGAAGGCGCCGGTTCATGGGGGAAGGAAGGCGTCCGGCAGAACTCCAGTATCCAGGACCTCCGTCCACACGCACCCGCTCTAGCTCCGACCCGACAGCGGTCTCTCCTGCGAGGTAAGCCGGCCCGATATCGCCTGGCGTCTCGGTCAGGACGAGGCTGATCCCGGTGTCGCCGAGGGACGGAAGCCCGCCCCTGTAGACGAGCACGACGCCATCCTTCCGGGAGGTCCCGCCCGCGTAGATTTCCTCTGGCTTCCCTAGTTTCGGCGTTTGGGGCAGGAGGAGCGCGCCATCCATTCTGGCCTGCGCCTCACGCAGGCTGATCCGCTCCCCCGAGAACCGTGGAGCCAGCGCCGGTGGATGTCACCACCTCGCCACTCTTGGAGTCGCCAGCGGCTGGTACGCCCGCCTCCGACTGTCTCACGGATGAGCCGGCATTGACGGCAGGCCCACCGGCGCTTTGGATGTCTTCCGCCACGAACCAGTCGCTGACCGTGGCGCGCAGTCCGGGGGAGAGGGTCGGGACGGCAGCGACGAGCACGAACGCCGCCACCGCTGCCCACCGCAGTGTTGGGAAGGCTACCCGGAACCTTCGGGACCGGTCATTCTCTTGTTCGTCGAGCAGACCGCGCGCGGCGTGAGCGACGTCCGGCGTCGGAGGGTAATGGATCAGGGCCCCAAGCTCCCTCAGTTCTCTCGAGTTCGCGTTCTCTATCCGGCAGCTCTCTCCTTTGCAATCTCCGCGCGTAGGCTCCTGAGTGCCCGCGAGAGCCGCGATTTAACGGTTCCTCGCGCGCAACAACCCAGGATCGCGGCCGTCTCCTCTTCGGAGAGCCTCAGGAAGTAGCGGCAGGCAATGGCCCACTTCGCCTCCTCGCGCAGGCCGCCCAAGGCTTCGAACAACTCTTCTCGCCGCTCCGCCGCCAGTATCGCCGTTTTGGGGGATGAAGGGCTATTCTCCGGCGTGCCCTCCCGCGCCGCCTGCAGGAAGAGACCGGCGCGACGCGCGGCCGCCCTGCGCTGGTTTCTGGCCTCGTTGACGACTATCGCGAGCAGCCACGGCCTGAAAGGGCGCCGGACCGGAAGCGTCCAAGGGCGCGGTACGCCTTCACGAAGGCCTCCTGGGTCGCTTTCTCGGCCTCCGAAGCGTCACCTGTGATGAGATAAGCGGTGCGGAAGGCCACCTCCTGGTAGCCGCGCACCAGCCTCTCATACGCCGCAGTGTCTCCACCCTTCGCCCGCTCTGCGAGCTTCGCGTCATCCGAGGTGACGGTCCTCCTCGACGTCGCTCTCTACCTACTCTACAACGCCGGGTGCGAAAAGGTTTTCCGGCATGACGACTAATGATGACGCCTCCGGCGAGCCTCTGCGAGCCCCCCGGGTGTCGGGAGGTTCTTCGCGTGCGCCGTTTTCGTGGTCTGCGCGCCGGGAAACCGCCATTTCCTTGCGTGCTAGAATGCCTGCCCATGCAGAACGAACGACTCGGGGAAAATACTACGGCAGGGAAGATAGAGGGGCTCGGGCGTCTGCGTGAGGCGGCGGCCCACCCGGCCCCCGAGCAGGCCGTCGAGAGGCAGCGCGAACGCGGCAAGCTGACGGCCGGCGAGCGCATCGAGCTCTTGCTTGATCCGGGCACATTCGTCGAGCTGGACCGCTACAGGGTGCACCGCTCTCACAACTTCGGCCTCGAGGAGAACAGGCCTTTAGGAGATGGGGTAATCACAGGCTACGGCAAGGTATCGGGACGCAAGGTCTGCGTCTTTTCCCAGGACTTCACCGTGTTCGGGGGTTCCCTAGGCGAAGTCTACGCGCAGAAGATCTGCAAGGTCATGGACCTCGCCATCTCGACGGGATGTCCCATCATCGGGATCAACGACTCGGGGGGCGCGCGCATCCAGGAGGGTGTCGTGTCTCTGGCCGGCTACGCCGACATCTTCCACCGCAACGTTCTCGCCTCCGGCGTGGTGCCCCAGATCTCCGTCGTCGTCGGCCCCTGTGCGGGCGGCGCGGTGTACTCGCCGGCCATCACGGACTTCGTGTTCATGGTCGAGGAGACGAGCCACATGTTCATCACGGGCCCCGACGTCATAAAGAGCGTCACGGGCGAGGACGTCTCTTTCGAGGACCTGGGAGGTGCGGCCACCCACAACACCAGGTCTGGCGTAGCCCACTTCTCGGCCCCCGATGAGGAGACCTGCTTTGACGACGTGCGCTACCTTCTCTCGTTCCTGCCCGAGAACAATCTGGAGAGCGCTCCTTACTTCCCTCCGACCGACGACCCCGGGCGGATGGACGAGGACCTGGCGCATCTGATCCCAGACTCCCCCCAGCGCCCCTACGACATCCGCGGCGCGATAGAAGGGGTGATCGATGATGGGGAGTTCTTCGAGGTTCAAGAGGGCTGGGCCCAGAACCTCGTCGTCGGCTTCGCCAGGCTCGACGGACGTGCGGTGGGAGTCGTCGGGAACCAGCCCTCCGTGCTTGCGGGGACGCTCGACATAAACGCGAGCGTGAAGGGCGCGCGGTTCGTCCGCTTCTGCGACGCCTTCAACATCCCTCTCCTTACGTTCGTTGACGTGCCAGGCTTTCTGCCAGGCACGGACCAGGAGTGGGGAGGCATAATCCGTCACGGGGCGAAGCTCCTCTATGCTTTCTCGGAGGCCACGGTGCCCAAGATGACGGTCATCACCAGGAAGGCTTACGGCGGGGCTTACGACGTCATGTGCTCCAAGCACATAGGAGCCGACGTGAACGTCTCGTGGCCAACAGGTGAGATCGCAGTAATGGGCGCGTCCGCGGCCGTCGCCGTCATCTTCAGGCGCCAGATCTCGGGGGCCGAAGACCCGGATGCGAGACGCGAGAAACTCATCGAAGACTATGAAGAGCAGTTCAACAACCCTATGGTCGCCGCCGAGATGGGCTTTATAGACGACATCATAGACCCGCGGGAGACACGGCCGTACCTGATCCAGGCCCTCCAGATGATCCGTACCAAGCGCCCCGACAGGCCGGCTCGCAAGCACGGAAACATCCCACTTTGAAGATCGAACCCTCTCCAACTGAGGAGGAGACCGCTGCTATAGTGGCCGCGCTGGAGACGCTCTTTGAAGGAGAACAACAGGATAACGCTTCATTAAAGCGTGGCCGGTGGCGGCTCGCCGGCCTTCTCGGGCACGCGGTAGAGCCCGGGATAGAGCTGGATGGCTCCCTGTGGTCCTACTCCAGGTGGGAGATCTAGCTCCGTGTTCGGGAAGGTGCTGATCGCCAACCGAGGTGAGATCTCCGTCCGCATCGTTCGCGCGTTGCGCGAGATGGGAGTAGCGAGCGTCGCCGTCTACTCGGATCCTGACAGGGAAGCCCTTCACACCAGCCTCGCGGACGAGGCCTACCGTGTCGGTCCGGCACTGGCGACGGATAGCTACCTGAACGTAGAGAGGCTGATCGAGGTCGCACTAAAGAGCGGGGCCGAGGCGGTACATCCCGGATACGGCTTCCTGGCCGAGAGCGCGGCTTTCGCGCGGGCGGTAGAAGGGGCCGGGCTCGTTTGGATCGGTCCTCATCCGAGGGCCATAGAGGCGATGGGGAGCAAGGTGAAGAGCCGCCGGATCATGGCGAAGGCCGGTGTCCCGATGGTACCTGGCACGGAAGGCTCCATCGGGTCCGCGAAGCAGGTCAGCCTCTTCGGTGAGGAGCACGGCTTCCCTGTGGCCGTGAAGGCCTCGGCAGGGGGGGGCGGCAAGGGCTTCGTCTTGGCCCGAGACGTCTCTGAGGCTGCAAGCGCCTTCGGGAGGGCGAGCAGGGAGGGCGAGGCTTACTTCGGAGACGGTTCGGTCTACGTCGAGAAGTACCTCTCCGCTCCCCGCCACGTTGAGATACAGGTCGTGCGGGACAGGCGCGGGAACGCCGTCCACCTCGGTGAGAGGGACTGTTCGATTCAACGCCGCCACCAGAAGCTCATCGAAGAATGTCCCTCTCCGGCCATAGACCCGACGATGCGCGAGGCGATGGGCGAGGCCGCCCTCGCCGCCGCCGAGGCCGTCGCCTACGACAACGTCGGCACCGTCGAGTTTCTGGTCGAAAAGGGGGAAGCCGGGGACGAGTTCTACTTCCTGGAGATGAACACCCGCGTCCAAGTCGAGCACCCGGTAACCGAAGAGGTCACGGGGATAGATATCGTGAAGACCGGCATCCGAATAGCCGCCAACGAGGAACTCCCCTTCTCGCAGCAAGACATCTACTTGCGCGGCCACTCTATCGAGGTACGCCTGAACGCCGAGGACGCGTCGAACGACTTCGTCCCGAGTCCTGGCATCGTTAGGGCTTACGAGGAGCCAGGCGGTCCAGGGGTAAGGGTAGACTCCTCGCTTCGCGGTCCGGGCGTCGTAGCTGAGTCCTATGACCCGCTGTTCGCCAAGCTCATCGTCCGCGGCGCCGACAGAGAGGAGGCCCTCGCGCGGCTCAGGCGGGCGCTCGCGGAGTTCAGGGTGGAGGGGATCTCGACGACGTTGCCTTTTTACCGCGCGATCCTCGACGATGAGGTCTTCGTCTCTGGAAACTACACCACAGGCTTTATAGCCGAGCGGATGCAGCGACTAGAGCTACGGACTGCTACCGCAGGCCAAACGGGTGAGGCTTCTGAGAAGCGCGCCCGTGAGGTCGAGGTCGAGGTGAATGGGAAGCTCTTCAGGGTGAGGGTGTTCGGGGATGAGGGCGCGACCGGCGGGCCTCCGCGGCGCAGGCGAGGCGAGAGGCGTCGGGCTTCGACGAGCGAGGGTGCGGTCCGGGCGCCGATGCAGGGCACCATCGTCAAGGTGCTCGTGGAGGAGGGGCAGGAGGTCGCCGCGGACGAGCCCGTGTGCATTCTCGAGGCGATGAAGATGGAGAGCGAGGTCCGCTCCCAGAAGGCAGGCACCGTCTCCGAGGTCCACGTCCAAGCTGGGCAGCCCGTGAGATCGGGAGACACCCTGATCTCCGTAGAGTAAGGCGTCCTTTGGCCGAGCACGTTGCGGACTACGAGTGGCGCGGCGAGGGTGAGGAGGCCGAGGTCGTCCTCTACGCCCCCGACGACTCGGCCTTCGAGCGCGCCTTGCCCGCCGCCAAACTACCCGGCGTCGAGAGTCCCATCTACGCCGCAGCCTCGCTAGAAGGTTTCGGATGGGCCGCAGCCTCGACCACGCACGCAGCCCCCGACCTCCTCTGCGCCCCACTGCGAGGCCTGCTCCTCGTCGCCGGAACGAGGGCCGAGAACCTCGACGTGCCGCCACAGGGGCTGATGCAGAGAGTCCTACGGGAGCTCCCCGAGGCCGGCGTACGCCTGCCTTCCCTGAACGAGTCAGGGGCGGGCAGACTCTGCGAGTTGGGGGCGCTTGCCGCGGCGGAGGACGGCCTCGTCGAAGAAGAGGACCTGCCGCTTCTGGAGGTGCGCCCTGGGGACGCCGACGCCCTCGGCCGGCGGGCGCTCGCCGCCGGTCCGCGCGAATGGGAGGGTGGGATGGAACCAGATCTCAGGTTGGTGACGGAGGTCCTAGACACTGAGGGTGCGGAGAGTCTGGGACTGGGGGAGGGGGCCCTCGCCCTCGTGGTCAGGGTCGACGCGGGAGATCTCGGACGGCTCGCGCTCGCAGCCCACAAGGAGCGCATTCTGAGCCGGGTGCGGTCGGGGGACTTCGGCACTACGCCCGAACTGCCGGCAGCCCCTTCCGGTAGCGGTGAGGCCGAGGACCTCGTCGCGGCGCTTTACGCCGCGGCCAACTTCGTCGACGCCCGCGCCGCCAGAGCTCTGTGGATGCTGAGGCGGGTGTTGGGCGACGCAGCGGGAGGGCTGGAAATCCGTGCCGCCTGGAGGACCGGTGGGATCGAGGAGCGGGAAGGGCGACTGGTGCATCGAAGAGGTGTCGCTTGGGCCGAGAATAGGCATGTGCTCGTCTGCGACAGTTACGCTGCGGCCGGAACGGGTAATATGTGGGCGAGTGCGCCGCCGTTCGGGGTTCCGGAGGAGGAAAGCCGGTGGCCGTGGGAAGAGGCTGGGCTGTTGGAGCGTCTGGCGACGTTGGATCCCCCGGAGGGCTGAGGTTGGACCTGTTGATGGTAAGGGACCGGAGTACGGGCCGGTTCGTCTATACGGAGAGGCTGGAGCGCAGATCCGGCGAGACGTCCTGGGAGTACGTCCGGCGTAGCGTCAGGAGGGAGAGCCGTATCCGGACGCGCTTTGAGGGGGAGGCGATGGAGGTCATCGTCGGGTGGGACGTCGACTCGGTAGAGCAGTTCCTGCGCGCATACCCCGAGTACCGCACGGACGGAGACTCCAATGGAACGTCGGGGATGCAGGAACACGAAGGGCGAATGGAAGGAGATGCCGTTGACCAGTGAGGTTCTGGACAAGTTCTCCGAGCTGATAACGACCGCCCTGGGGCTCGTGGCCGCGCTGGCCTGGACCACGGCTATCTAGAACCTGTTCGACAGCGTTTTCGGCGGGACCGGTAGCAAGCTCGCAGGACAGTTTGTCTACGCCACCCTCACAACCATCGTCGTCATCTTCGCGGCCATAGCCGTAGGCCGTGCCACAAAGAGGGCGAAAGGGACCGAGGAGGAGCGAAGGGGGTAGGGACGGTACCCGTTTGATGGCGTAGGCACGGTTCGCGAACCGCCCTTACAACGAACCGTCCCCTACTTGAAATCCTCAGGGGAGACCTGGTTCATCCAGTCCTTGAACTTGTCCACGACCTCGTCCTCGGGGGTGTCTTCTATCGCCTCCTCGAAGACGACACCGGCCTCCTCTATCACCTCGTCAGAGGCGAAGATCTCGGCCCCCGAGCGGATGGCGAGGGCTATGGCGTCAGACGGCCTGGAGTCGACCTCTACCGTCTTGCCCTCTATCTCGAGCCTTATGGTGGCGAAGAAGGTCGAGTCCCTTAGTTCGGTCACCGTAATCCTCTCCATCGAGCCGCCTAGCTCGTTGACGAGGCTGAGGGCGAGGTCGTGCGTCAGAGGCCTGACAAACTCCTGATTCTGAAGCTTGAACAGGATAGAGCGTGCCTCCGCCTGACCGATCCAGATCGGCAAATAGCGGTTCTCGTCTTCGACCTTGAGAATGACTATCGGGCTTGAGGAAAAGAGGTCCATGTTCATGCCGTAGATGGACATCTTGGTGAAGCCGTTGGCGCTCACTGGCTATATGCTCCTCTCACTCCGCGAGGTCACGGGATTCCATTATACGAGCCGATTTTACTGCCAGCCTCTCCGGTGTTCAATCAGGTTGTCAGTAGCCTGCCCGTGTTGTACATTATTCCGGCGGCGAAGATCT
>DASQWQ010000250.1:0-3525 GCA_035640175.1 Rubrobacter sp.
ACGTGGTAGACCCTGACAATGCTTGGCGCCTCTGGCCATGGTTCGCGGACGGGTGGTGGAGGTCACCAGCGAGGGCGCCGACCGGCTCATCGACGAGTTGGCCAAGAAGTACCTCGATGCGAATTCCTACCCATTTCGGGACCCGGCGGAGGTACGCGTGACGCTAAAGATCTCGCCAGAGAGGATCAACGAGGTTGGGCTGGAGGAGTAGGCCTTCGCGCTTATGCCCCCGAGCCCTTCTTGCCCTTATTCATGCACGTCGGAGAACAAGAATTCTGCGAAGTTCGTCTCCGCCGAATCCCACGAACTTCGCCTTTTCGGCTTTCTGCGAAGTTCGTCCTTGCGGAAGGTAAAGTGGGGAGCTAAAGCGTAGGGTCCAGGCCGTTCTTGTAATAGCCCTTTCTCTTCTAGCCCTTGTTCACCCGAGTGTGTAGAAGGGGCGTTCTCCGAGTTTCATGTCTGGCATCCTGCATAGAAGACGCTCGCATAGGGGCGGAGCTTGGCCGATTTCTCTGCCCGAGTACCCAGAGGTCGGTTGAAACCAGCTGTCCAGTCAGCCCTCGACCGACTCGATGAGATAGGCCATCTTATTCCTCCCTTAGTGAAGAGGGGAAACAGGTGGCAGGAATCACCGGGTCGGCCTCGGTCTCCCTCGACGTTCAGGATTGGGGCCTCGCTATCTCCCGGGTTGCTCTGCGTCACGGTGGTCGGGCTCCTTTTCATCTTGCTGACGGCTAATGCCTGATGTCTGATGCCTACCATCCAGGGCAGTTTTCTCGTTGGTTGCCAGCAGTAAAGCGAGGAAGACGAAGGGTTCGAACCAGATGATGTAGGGGTAGAACCAGTAGTTGGTCGTGAGCTGGAAGGCAATGACGACCGCGGCGGAGAGGGCGGCGAGGCGCCGCACGGTCTTTTTGCGGGGCACGAAGGCGACTAGGATCGCTACGAAGATCGCGAACGCCGTTAGCGGGCGCTGCAGGAACCCCAGGGCGGGGACCTGGGTGAAGATGGTCCACGGGCTTACCCGGTCACCTTGGAACGCGAGCGTCTTCTCGTAGAAGAGCCTGAGCGCTTCTAGCGGGTGCCCGTCTAGCAGGAGAACCCAGAAGCAGAGCAGGACAATCCCCAACCCTCCAAGGACGAAGTCTGTGATCGGTCGCCTCCTGTGGCCGTCGTAAGTGATCCAGAGTGGTCCCAGGATGAGGGGGTAGAGCTTGATGGCGAACCCGGCGGCAATGCTCGCGCCGCGCGCCAGCGGGGAGGCTGCTGCGGCGAGTCCCATCGCGGAGACGGCGGCCACTATGACGTCGTTGGTGTTGTTGTTGGTCGCGTAGAGAGTGTAGGGGAAGGCGGTCCAGGCGAAGACCAGCGCCGCAGCACCCTTCGGTCCTGCGAGCCTGTAGCCCGCGACGAGCAGCGCCATCGCCCCTGCCACGAAGGCGAAGAGAGTGAGGGCGTGGGCCGCAGGAAGGAAATCCCACTCCCCTGAGAAGCCAAACATCAGGACGAACGGCACGTAGAGCAGGTAGTTGAGTGGGCCGTATGTGTCGCCGGTGCCCACGTCGGCCGGCATGTTGCCATAGGGGATAGTGCCGTCCAGGATGCGGTCAGCGCCGACGACCCCGGCGTAGCCGACGTCTATGACGCGGGAGTCGACGTTGAGGGCGAGGACAAGACCGCCGGCGAGGCCCGCGAGCAGCATGAGGAGCCAGTCCGGGAGGTTGCTCGTCCTCTCGACCCGCTCGCCTACGCCGAATCCCATGAGCAGGGTACGAAAGAGCAGGTAGATCAGGGGCGGGTACCACAGGATGACGGCCTCATACACGATCCCCTGCCGGAAAAACCAGTGCGAGACGAGGAATCCAAGCAAGGCCACCACGTCGAAATTGCGCAAACACAGAAGCTTGTCCGCGCGGGAAAAGGCCAGGGCGAAGGCGAGCGCGAGCGATCCCCACACCCACCAGTAGTTCGCCTGTTTGCCGTAGGTGCCGGGCTCACCGCGGGCCATTAGCCAGCCGACTTGATCCCCTGTGTGCACGTAGTTCAAAATCCAGCTCTCGTCGTCCACCCCGGCGACCGCGGTCTCCTTACCCTCGTCCGTCGGCCTGCCGCCCACGACCCCGTTCTCATCGACGTAGAAGTGTACGGTCCACTCCCCATCATCGTACTCGGCCGCGGTGCTGTACGGTCCGTGATCGGAGAGCTCATCCCGCACCTCCTCGTCAGCCGCGGCTATCTTGATCGCGTCGTCTTCGGAGAGCGTGGGATACTCTATCTCGTCGGCTTCTGGGGAGACTTCGACACCGCTGACCTCGCCCGAATCGTCCGCGATGTCCAGGCTAGCGACGACCTCATTCGAGACCTCCTCTCTGAGGACGACCCGCCAGGCGTCCGAGCCGGGGTTGTAGCTCGCCGAGGTCTCGACGGTCGGTTTGGAGTAATACTCCTCCAGCTTGGGAACGAAGCTGGCCCGCTCGCTGGCCCCTTGCTCGTCCAGATTCATCCCCGGCGCGAAGCCCGCCGCAAAGAGAAGCAGGGGCAGTAGGAGCACCGTCAGGGGCGCCGTGCACCTCACGATGCGCTCTTCTCCGGGAAGCTTGTCGGTACGAGGAGCAGGAGTCCCCACAGGAGCACGAGGAGCAGGTTGCGGCCGAGTAGTAGCTCGGGGCCTGGGTAGCGGGCGTGCAGCAGGTCGGTGTAGTGGGTGGGGAAGACCTCTGTTGTGGTCCAGCAGGCGATTAGGAAGACCGCCGAGATGCCGACCCCTGCGAGGCCCCTCAAGCTCAGGGGGACGAGCGGCAGTAGCCAGATCAGGTATTGTGGCGAGAGGACCTTGGACCCTAGCATGAAAGCCAGTATAAGCGCCGCCGCGTACCGTGGGAAAGCGTCGCTCCCCAGCCTTCCCGCACGATACCCCCTGTACATCACCAGCGCCGTGACGAAGAGCAAAGCGCCGGTGATAGTAAGGCTTAGAGAGGCGGCGAGGTCGACCCCCGTCCCCCTGACCTCGAAGGCCCCGTACTCGAAGGCGACCCCGCTCACCCGGCCGAGACCTATCAGGACCGAGGCGGCGAGGCTCTCGACTTGCAACCCCCTGTCCGCGTGGTACGCAAAGCTCTCCAGAATCCTGCCGCCTCCGAGTAGCAGGGCGGGGACGAAGAAGAGCGCTAGCACCGCGAAAAAGACCGCGTATCCCCACGAAGCTCTCCGGTGTGGGAGCGCCAGAGGCCCCGTCGCGAGAACAGGGATGAGCTTGGCGGCGGCACCGAAGCCGAGCGAGGCGTAGGCGAGTAGTTGGTAGCGCCCGCCGAGGGTTGCGTAGAGGGCCGCGACCGCCAGCGTGAGGGCGACGACCGCGTCGTAGCGGCTGACAGCGACGGGGTAGAGGAGGAGGGCCGACGCGGCGAACGAGAGGGCTGGTACGGGCCACGCCCAGAGTCCCCGAAGCTTGCGGGCGGTAAGGGAAGTAAGCACGAGAGCCGCCACGAGCACGAGCGCCATCTCCGAGGCGAAGAGTCCTATGTA
>DASQWQ010000251.1:0-7241 GCA_035640175.1 Rubrobacter sp.
ATCTACCGAATTTTCGCTAATCGGCCTTCTGGGAAGTTCGCCCCTATAGAGTTTCCAGAAATTCGCCTCCGGCAGGAGGGCTACTCCTGGCTCTACGAGCCTTAACGTAACCTTCGCCGGCGCTTAACCGCCTCTGACGCTCGGGATGTTAGGGTCTCGGTAACCGCGGGGTTCGGCTGGGGCTTCCCCCCTCCGTCCCGGCCGGACCCTCGCGCCAAGGAGAAAAACGCGTGTACGAGCAGATCACCGTGGAGATCGACAGAGGTTATGGCGAGGGCAATTACCGTTCGTACATCATCAACTTCATCGGACGCCTGGTCCGGATCGTCGAAGCTGGGCATACTACCATGAGGCTCTACGAGTGGGCGGATCGGGGCCGCTTGGTCTACCTGGTCCACGTCGAGGAGGATAAACCAGGTAAGCCTCCCCGACGCACCCTCTACCCGTTCATCAACACCCACTCCGGCGGTGGCACCCCCAGGAAGGGATACACCGCAGAGGAGGTATCTAGGGCTTACCCGGAATTCTGCGCCGGGAGATTTCTGGGGCTTACCCGGAACTCGCGCCAACGAGGTAGGGATGAACGTAGGGCGCACTCGTTAAACGTAGGGAGGTGCTCCCGCCGATCATCAGCTAAGCGCATATCTATGCAGCACCATACTATGTAGATCCTACACACCGCGTGAGTGACCTCGGACGCCGCCTTCGCGGCTCTCAGAGGGCGTTCTATTAACGATCTTGCATCCGAACTTCGGAGAACTCCCCTTCCGAAACTGTTTGGAAAAGCGAGAGGGGCAAACCTCATTACTAAAACCCCCGCGACCCTCAGGGGGAGCTAGCTTGGCGAGGAGGACCCCCTTTCCGGCCACCCGAGCCAACCCAGGACTTCTACCGCCACCTCGCGGATCGGACGATCGTTTGGGACCGTCAAGTCTTCGATGCCGACCCCAAAGGAAGCAGCGACCCAAACGGCCGCCTCGCGCAGGTCGTCTCGCCTCCCGGTCGTCGGGTCGTGGCTTAGCCGTTCCTCGATCTCCTCCAACGGGACCGTCAGACGGACGACCTTCAGCGGCATGGGGAGCCCGGCCCTGAGGTCCTCCAGCTGCGCCCTGTCGCGAAGCGCTTTGGCGAGGACGAAGAACCGGACGCCGACGCCCAGGTAGTTGCCGACCAAGGCGGCGAGGTTCCTCAGCATCATGCGGTGCTCTGTCGGCCCGCCCTCGACCCCCGTATCGAACCACGCCAGGAAGTCGAGGTCCAGGAGGGCGTACGCTGCATTGTGCTCCTCTAGCACAGCCGCCAGCACCTCGGCGACCGAGCTCTTGCCCGAACCGTACACGCCGGTGATGAGCACGGCTTCTTCTATTCGGCACCTCCCCGCTCACGCCGGCCGCTGCGTACACGGCATCCAGGATACACGGTGCCCGCGACGATTCGCACGCGGGCCTAGAGCCCCCGCCATGGGTCGCGGGCTTTGTGACGAGGTTCGCGAGAGGGTAGATCGATGGCGTACGCTCCCGAGCATGAAAAGGAGCTACCAAACCGATCTCACCGACGCAGAATGGGAAGCAATCGAGCCCCACGTTCCGGCGCCCGAGGGGCAAGGACGACCGAAGATCCACGGCCCGCGCAAGATCCGCGACGCCGCTTCTACATCCTAAAGAGCGGCTACTCCTGGCGGCTATTGCCTCGCGAGTTCCCGCCTTGGGAGACCGTTTACTGGAGGTTCGGGAGATGGAGGATGGACGGCACCTTCGAGCGGCTCAACGCGGCGCTACGTGAGAGGCTGCGGCTTCGCTCGGGCACGGATCCGCTCCCGAGCGCGGGCATCGCCGACTTCCAACGACTAAGACCACCGGGCTCGGCGGCGAGCAGAGGGGATACGACGGTAACAAGAAGGTTCGGGGCAGGAAGCGGCACCTGGTGGTGGATACGGAAGGCTTGATGCTCAAAGCCAAGGTTCACAGCGCGAAGGTCCCAGACCAGGACGGGCTGAGGCTCCTGCTGGAGTCGGCACGAAGCGGGCTCTCGCGCATTTCTCGTCTGTGGCTGGACGCGGGATACGAGGGCAGGGGCAGGAGGTGGGCCGAGGAGGCGATGGGCGTGAGCGTGGAGGTCGTGCGCAAGCCGCCCAGGCCCCTACCGGAGGAAGTAGCAAAGAGGTGGGCCAAGGAGGGTAAGAAGATCGACTGGCAAGGGCTGATGCCGCCGCAAGGTTACCTGGCCCTACCCCGCAGGTGGGTGGAGCGGACCTTCTCGTGGCTGGGACAAAACAGGAGGATGAGCAAGGATTACGAGCGGCTTTGCGCCAGCGCGGAGGCGTTCGTCTACGCGGCAATGATCCGTCTGATGGTGGGGTGCCTAGCCCGTGGCTGAGGATTTCCAAACCGTTTCTCCACGGACTCCGGTGAATAACGTCTCTATACGGCCTGCTCCTTCCCTTGGCGTACCACCATGACCGGGCAGTGGGCATGCCTCACGATCGAGTCCGATACGCTGCCCATCAAAGCCCTTCTCATGCCACCCAAGCCCCGGCTGCCGGTAGCGATAAGACCCGCTCTTATCTCCTCACCCAATACGACGATCTCCTCGGCCGGACGCCCCATCCTCAGATGGGCTCTCGAGACGTTTCCCCCAGCCGACTTGACCTCGTCCACCTGCTCTTCGAGTAGCCGCCGGGCTTCTTCTTGGAGCTCTTCGTATCGGGCGTGGTACCCACGCATTTCGGGGTGGTAGACAGGCGTTACCTCTCCTACGTGGACCAAGTGAAGCTCCGAGTCCGTATGCCCAGCGAGCTCCACGGTCATCCGGGCGGCGGCCGATGCCTCTTCGGAGCCATCAACGGCCAGAAGGATCATGCCCGGCAGGTAGTCCCTCTGGCGGTCACCGTCTCGGACCACCAGCACAGGGCAGTGGGCGTGGCGCACCACTGAATCGGAGACGCTGCCCATCAACGCTCTCCTGATCCCACCTAAGCCCCGGCTGCCCATCACTATCAGCCCTGCCCCTATCTCCTCGGCCAACCCAACGATCTCCTGCGGCACGCCTCCTTCCGCCAGATGCCCTTGTGCTAGCGTACCGCCTGCCGAGCGTAGCTTCTCCACCTCCGCGCCGAGCAGCTCCCTGGCTCGTTGCTCGGAGATCCGCTGGAGGTCCTCCTCCAGGACCGGATCCATCAGCTCTGCTCCATCGAAGGCGGTGGCTTCGGGGTAGGCCGGGTACCATGGGCTGATGCCGGAGACGTGTACCACGTGCAACTCCGAGCCGGTCTTATCGGCCAGTTCGGCCGCGGTGCTGGCGGCTAGGTCGGCCTCTATGGAACCGTCAGTTGCCAAAAGGACCTTGGTGGGAAAGTTGCTCATGTAAGGTGCCCTCCTCGCTCGACGCTGGCCCCGTATCTGCATGATGCCAGTCGCACGTACTCGGTGCGAACTTCCGAGAACTCCGTCATGGCGAGGTTCCAAGAAGTCCCCTCTCGGAAGGTGGGTGGATAGGAAGAAATACGCAGTATGAGCGATGCGGCTCACCGCGGGCGTCGGCTACCCTCCACGCGCAGAGAGGACGATCACGAGAGGAGCGATGCATGGACGGCCAGCGGGTGCCCGACCTCGAAGAGATGGACGAGCAGCAGGTAGAGCGCTCCCTCCCCGAACTGGCGTTCGCTCTCAGCCCCGAAGAGGAGTACCGGATACGCCACCCAGAGGACTACGTGAGGTGATGCTGCCCCAATCGGGAGAGCGCTTCAGGGGGCAGGAGAACATGAGGGCCTTCCAGGAAGCCTTCCCCGACCACTCGACCCGCCCGAGCATCCGGATACGCCGGGTGCTGGTCAGGGACGGGAGGTGGGCCGTCGAGAGCGTCATCGACTACGGCGAGGGGCGGGTCTCCTACGGCGTGGCCATCCTCGAACTCAAAGACGGCAAGGCATGGCGGGACAGGCGCTATTTCGCTGAGCGCTTCGAGGCGCCGGGGTGGCGCGCGCATCTGGTCGAGCGGATGGAGACCTAGGTTCCGGGCTCAGCCGAACTTCTTGAAACTCCGTAAAGTGGAAGTCCAACTTCGGAGAAAACCCCTTCTGGGCACTTCGGTGAATAAGAGCAAAAAGAAACAGTGTATTTGGGGGATGCGTCGCGCCCCAGATGCTGCTATTAATATGCGCGACGGTAACACCGAGAGGGGGCAATCGCTGAAACGGTCCCCTTCACAGAGAGAAGGAGGAACAGGTGCGCACCAAGATAGCGATGATGATAGCCATGGCGGTGGTGCTCGTGGCGCTGGTGGGCAGCGGCACGGCCTTGGCCCAAACGATCGGAGGGGTGATCCAGTGCCAGGGGAAGCCGCCCTGCGTTGCCACCGGAGACCACCAGGTGCTCTTCGAGCGGGTCGGCGACGGGGTGCGCGACAAGATGATCGCTCAGGGCGGACATGACCACCTCGATGCCCGAAGCTACACCAACGACCGCGACGTGGCCAAGGGCGGTGGCGGCCACGACTTGCTCCTCGTCGACGACGGCGACGCCCTCGACGGGGCTATAGGCGGGCAGGGCAGCAACGACACATGCGTGGTGGACGCCGCCATAGAAGCGGCTTACACCTGCGAGACGGTGATCTATCGGTAGGGGGGCAAGAAGAAGCATCTGGTTGGCAGTGGTAGGCAGCTCCAAAGGGAGCGGGTCATAAGGGCCGGGGCCACAACACTCCCCGGCCTTCTTACTTAGGCTAGGGCTCTCTTCCAACTTCTGAGAATTCACCTTCTACGCACTTTGTGAATAAGGGCGTGGGTGGCCTCGCCAGGACCGTGGCCTAGGGGTTCGGCCAACGCTCGCCTGATGCCCACGTAGCGGAACTCGGTTGCGTTGATGGTCCCCGCCTCTATGGCCGCGCTCGTCTGACTCCGACACACCCTCACCCAGGTCGTCCGAGTAGAGGTACGGCACCCACTCAAAGAGGCGTTCTACGAAGCGGCGCCCGAGTTCATTGCACATCCGCCAGGGGCTGTGGAACCCTTCCTCGTCGGCCCACTCGGCAAAGTACGACTCCGCGGGGGCTCGGGTTCCTCCTTGTCCCCACGCGCCCACTCCCAACAGCAGCGCCCCAACCACGAAGGCTTCTCTGACGGGGAGGAGGCCGGAAGGCGCTCCAAGGCGCACTCTGCCGTGGCCTCGTCGATCCAGTCCCACGCGAACTCGACCACGATTAGAGTCCCCCTGCACGGAGCAAGTCGGCTTTCTTGACCAGGACCCTCCCGAGGTCTTCGACGTGGTGTAGGGAAAGGCTCGCCACTAAGTAGTCGAACTGACCGGGATCGGAGAACTCCTCGATCCCCTCGCGGCGAAGATGGGACCTTCGGGCGCCCGCGGGTCGATCGCAGTCACGGAAAGGCCACACGCGCGAGGGCCCGGGCAAGCTCCCCCCTCCCCACAACCGACCTCTAGCACCCGGGCAGGAGGGTCACCGATCTGACCGAGGACGAACTCCTCGACACGCTGCTGCCAACTGGCTGGCTCACCCATGATAGCGGGCCGGGGCTATGCGAATTTCGTAGAACTCCGTCATGGCGAAGTTCCGAGAATTCACCTACTAGGCAACTCGGTGAATAAGGGCAAGAGAAAGGTCCGAGACTGCTAGAGACCTCGGTCCTCTCTTGTAGCTCTCGAAGGCTCTGTGTGTCGCCTATTTTGCCGTATGCGCGACAACCTCACCGGCTGTGATGTGGGGCATGTTTGGTAACAAGGGAGTTAGATGCTGCCCCACGAACTCTCCAGCCCTCCAGTTCGACTCCTCCTCACCGGAGGGGTCCTCAAAGATGCTCGTCGAAACCATCACACCCTCTCCGGCATCGACGAAGTAGTAATCCACGAACCCTTCGATTTCGCGGATAATGGGCAGAAAGCCTTCATTCACACGCCACGCCACTTCGCTAGGGTCGGTCACGCCCTCGTAGCGCCGTACCGTTGCGTACATGCCTTTAGACTACCTCCTTTCTGACCCGCCTTAGAGACACGGCTGGTTCTAACCCTTTCCACCACAAGCAGGATGCCACCTCCCGAAGCCCGCTGCAAACTTCCGAGAACTCTGGAAAAGGTGAACATCCGAGAATTCTTCTTCTACGAGGTTGGGTGAAATGCTGACTAGCTGACAAGCCGCATCGCCCCACCCCGATAGGCTAGGGTCACTGTTGGGCATTGTATTTCTTATGTACAGTTCCGGGGACCTTCCTATCTGTACATAAGACAGACGGGGGTGAGGGAGTGCCAGGGGCAGCGGGGCGGGCAGGCCCAAGGAGCTTAGAGCTTCGCCACTCTTCTCTTACCCTTATTCACCTAGCTTCGGGGAAGGGAGACTCTACGAAGTTCGCCCGTAGCGCTTTCTCGAAAGTTCCTGAGTTGGGAATTTTGGCAGGCCAACGATGCTCGTTGGCGCGATGGATTTGGTGAGACACGGTTTGGGGTAAAAGTTATGGGGAAAGCGGATCCGAAAGGAGGCACGATGCCAAAGGTGAAAAACAAGATGACCTTTGACGTCGTGACTATTGGAGCCAAAAAGGATGTGTCTGAAGCAGCCCAGCTGATGCTAGAGGAAAAGAAAGGCGCGCTGCCAGTAACGGAGGATGGTGACCTTGTTGGCATCTTGACTGACCGCGACATCATCTCGCAGGTAGCGAAAAGGGAGGATTATGGGGGTAAGAGTGTGCGTGACCTCATGACCGAAAAGCTAGTAACCATCGGCCCCGAACAAGATCTGGACGAGGCCCGGCAGCTGATGGCAGATCATCAGCTGGATCGCATCTTGGTTACCTATGGTGATCGACTCTTGGGTATCATCTCGGAGACGGACATCCGAGCCTACGCCGGTCGCGACGTGCGAGAGCCTCCTGCCTCCGGTACCTATACGCTCCCTGCTTGAGCCTGCGGGCTTCTTCTTCGAGGCCCCAGTTTTTGTCTTGCCTTCGGTGCACCTCCTCGTGAAAAACTGCTGCAGCCTGAAGCGGAGCGGGCGAGAAATTCTCTACGAAGTTCAGTGTAGCAAGTCGCAACACCTTGCTACGTTTCCTCGCTCTGTTTGTGGCGACGTTCGGGGAGGTGACACCCATGGTTGATAACCTTCGAGAGATGTTCGGCCGCCACGACGTGGCGGGGCTCGGAGATTGCTACAACGAACTTCGTAGAATTTCGGGCGAACGACCTCGGGCACGACCTCCTCGGCCAAGAGCCTGAGGGTCTCGGCGTCGGCGACGCTGG
>DASQWQ010000252.1:0-3602 GCA_035640175.1 Rubrobacter sp.
TTGTTGTGCAAGAGGGAGATGATTCGGTCAAGCCAGCCGAAGTCGTACTCTTCGGGGCGTGGTTCGAGTTTCGCCCAGGAGAAGATCCCCAGGGAGACCAGGTTCACACCGGCCTCTCGCATCAAGCGTACATCCTCGTCCCAGACCTCCTCTGGCCACTGCTCGGGGTTGTAGTCGCCGCCGTAGATCATGTGCGGAACCTTCCGGGTAATCACAAACGTACCTCCTGTGTGTCGGAACCGTGCACGGTCCTCCTGTAGGGGCGGGTTCCAAACCCGCCCCTACTCGAACCGCCCTACAAGCCATCCTCTGTCCGCGGGGATGGCCGAGCACCGCCGCCCTGCGCCTTCAGTCCTTCAAGCTGCCGAAGGTGAGACCACCCTGCCAGAACCGTTGCAGGAACAGGAAGGCCGCGATTATGGGCACGATAGAGACCAGTGCCCCGGTTATGACCAGTGGGTACAGGTTCTGCGCTCCGCCTCCTCCGCTCGCCAGGTCGTTCCACGATACCAGCCCAACGGTCAGGGGGTAGAGGCTCGGATCGTTGAGGACGACGAGGGGAAGAAAGTAATTGTTCCAAGTCGTCACGAAGGAGAGCAGAAGTACGGTGACGAAACCGGGCGCGAGGACACGCAGGGCAACGCTCCAGAAGATCCGAAATTCCCCTGCGCCATCGACGCGGGCCGCATCCAGGAGGGCGTCGGGGACCGATTGCTCGGCGTAGACGCGCATCAAGTAGACACCAAACGGTGAGATCAAGGAGGGGAGGATCACGGCCAGCGGGGTGTTCACCAACTCTACCTTGCTCAGGAGCAGGTAGGTCGGGATCACGAGCGCCGTCGGCGGCACCATGATGGAGCCGAGGATCACGGCGAAGAGGAGGGTACGGCCCCGGAAGCGGAACTTCGCGAAGGAGTAGCCCGCTATGGTCGCCACGAAGGAGGCCCCGACCGCGCTGGTCACGGAGTAGTAGGCCGTATTCCACAGCCAGTTTATGAACACCCCGCCATCGTAGGTAAACACGGCACCGAGGTTGGCGAAGAGGTCGAAGGAGTAGAACCAGAGACCGAAGGACGAGAAAAGCGCGGAGCCATCCTTGGTCGCAGAGACGATCAGGTAGAAGAGCGGCAACAACGAGTAAGTCAGGAACACGAGCAGCAGGCCGGTGATAACGACCCGGCTGCGCAGACCCTGCCCCGGAGAGCCGCCCTTACCGCCGGAGGCAGCGGCCACTATCCTTCACCCTGTCTTCTGTTGGTCACGAGCATGAACACGTAGGAGAACACGACCACCACCGCGCCGAGGGCGAAGGAGACCGCAGCCGAGTAGTTGTACTCCTGGTTGGTAAAAGCCAGGGTGTAGGCGTAGAGGTTTGGCGTGTAGTCGTCGCCAATCACCCCGGGCGCGAACGCCTGCAGTACCCGCGGCTCGTTGAAGAGTTGGAAGGTGCCTATGATGGAGAAGACCCCAGTGAGCAGCAGGGCGGGAAAGATCAGGGGTATCCTGATGTAGAGCGCTATCTGCCATTCTTTAGCGCCATCCACGGCCCCGGCGTCTCGCACCTCCTTGGGAACGGCCTGGAGCGCCGCGTAGAGGATGATCATGTTGTAGCCCGTAAACTCCCAGGTCACGATGTTGGCGATGGAAGGCAGCATCCAACCCTCGGAGAAGAAGGCCGGCGACGGAAGCCCGAGATAATCGGCGATCTGCGAGAACGGTCCAAAGCTCGGACCGTAGAGGTAGCCCCATATCAGCGCGGCCACCACGGCGGGCACCGCGTAAGGGACGAAGAATCCGAGCCGGAACACCGTCGTAAACCAAGCCGCCCCGCTATCGAGCAGCAGAGCGAAAGCGAGGGCGAGCCCCAGCATTATCGGGACCTGGAAGATCCCAAATAGGACCATGCGCCTGACTCCTTCCCAGAAGGCCGCGTCTCCCACCGACTGGGAGTAATTCTCGAATCCCACGAACACGGTCCCGCCGACGAGCCGGTCGGCGAACACGCTTATCCCGAAGGCGTAGGCGAGCGGGAGTATCAGGAACAGCACGAAGAGGATCACGAAGGGCGCCAGAAACAGGTAAGGTATGATCGCCTGCTTCAACCGTCTCCGTGAGAGGGCCGCGCTCGATCCTTCGCCGCTCTCCCGTACGGTCCGCGCCACGTGACTCATCGGCTAATGTGGGAGGAGTACGCGGGCGAGGGCGCCGGGTAGAGGTACTCGGGGATCACTGCTCAACCTTGAACCCCTGTTGCTTGGCGTAGCTCACCGTGCTGCTCTGGATAGCCTCCATCGCCTCGGAGAAGGTTGTCTTGCCGCTGGCCGCGTCGCCCATCTTCTCGACCATCTGAGCGTAGACGTAGTCCTGAAACGGGCTCCACTCGAACCCCTTGTCCACGTTCGCGGAGGCTTCGATAAAGACCTGGTTGACCTGCTGCCCGCCGTAGAACGGATACTTGGCGTTCTTGAACTCGGGGCTGTTCAGCTTGCTCTCGAGGGTCGGGAAGAGCGAGCTCTCCGAGGCGAGCAGGTCCACCGACTCCTCGTTGTGGTTGAGCCAGATCGCGAACTCCGTCGCCTCCTCCGGGTACTCGCTCTCGGCGGTGACGGCGTCGGTCGAGCCGCCCCAATTCGCGGACACATTCTCGCCCTCGTTCCACTGCGGAAGCGGCGCGGCGCGCCACTTACCTTTGGACTCTCCGGCGACCCCCGTGAGGAACACCGGTCCCCAGGCAGCAGAGATCCAGGTGGCGTACTTGCCCTTGCCCAGGCCCGCGTACCAGTCGTTGGTGAAGTCTGGGTCGGTCGAGACCACCCCGTCTTCGACCAGGCCCTGCCAGTACTCCGCGACCTGCATCGAAGCCGGATCGTCGAGGTTGATCGAGACGTTGTTGCCGCTGACGTCGAAGGGACGCGCCCCCGCCTGCCACAGCAGACCGGTCATCCAGCCGCCGTCGTTGGCGGCGAAGTTGGTCATGTAAGTGTCGGGGTCTGCCTCGTGCAGCTTCTGAGCCTCCCTGGCGAACTCGTCCCAGGTTTTCGGGACCTTCAGGCCGTGCTTGTCAAAGATGTCCTTGCGGTAGAGGAGTGCCATGGGCCCGCTGTCCTGCGGGATCGCATAAACCTTCTCACCCTCCGAGACCTGGTCCCAGGTCCAGTCGACGTAGTCGTCCTCGACCTCGTTCGCCCCGTACTGGGAGATGTCAGCCAGCGCATCGATCTGCGTGAACGAGGGGACGAACTGGAACTCGATCTGTACCACGTCGGGGACGCCCTCCCCAGCCTTGAGCGCCGTGCGCAGCTTGGTGTACTGGTCCGCCCCCTGCCCAGCGTTGACGTACTTGACGTCGATATCGGGGTGCGACTTCTCGAATAGCCTGACCTCCTTCTCTATCCCAGGCACCCAGGACCAGAAGGTGAGCTCGACCGGGCCCGACGAGGCCCCACAGGAGGTCGTCCCGAACACCATCAGTACGGTCGTCAGAAGCACCGCGACGAATCCGAAAGTTCTGGTCTTCCAAATTCCGAACGCACCCACTACAGGTCTCCTCTCCGAGAAGTAAGAACGCCGACCCCCAGAGATGCATACCTAAGCTGCGCAAG
>DASQWQ010000253.1:0-9244 GCA_035640175.1 Rubrobacter sp.
TCCGCCGGTGGTGTCGCTCCCGAGAACATGATCTGGATCTTCGGCACAGGACGTACCGGGAGCACCTGGCTCGCCGCGATGATGGAGGAGCCAGAGGGTCATCACGTGTGGTTCGAGCCTAGGGTCGGAACCGTCTTCGACCCCCAGAGGTTCCAGCGCCACGGCGGAAAGCACTTCATCTTCGCGTCCCAGTACAGAGACGTCTGGCTCCGTTCCATCAGGAACTTCATCCTGGACGGGGCCAACGCGCGTTTTCCTGAGTTGGCCGGTGAAGATGGTGGATACCTCGCGGTCAAAGAGCCTGGCGGCTCGGTGGGTGCTGGCCTGATCATGGAGGCCTTGCCGGAGAGCGGGATGGTACTCCTGATCCGTGACCCGAGGGACGTTGTCGCCTCCTGGCTCGACGCCACCAGGAAGGGTGGTTGGCAGACCAGGCGCAGGGGCGAAGGGGGCCGTCGCGCCGAGTCACTCGCCGAGACGAACCCGAACGCTTTCGTGAGGCGCCACGCCGACGCCTACCTGCAGCACGTCGGGAGCGCAAGGCGAGCCTACGAGGCGCATGAGGGCCGTAAGGTGATAGTCCGCTACGAGGATTTAAGGGCAGACACCTTGGGGACGATGAAGCGTATGTACGGCGAGCTGGACGTCCCTATAGAGGGGGCACGGCTCGCCAGAGCTGTGGAGAAGCACTCCTGGGAGAACATTCCGGAAGAGGAGAAGGGACAGGGCAAATTCTACCGCAAGGCCACGCCTGAGGCGTGGCGCGAGGACCTTACGCGCCGCCAGGTGAAGACCGTTGAGCGGATAACGGCACCGCTTCTCGAGGAGTTCTACCCCAAGGGACCGGCGGAGCAGCAAGGATGAGGGCTTCGCAGAACAGAGTCCGCCAAGCAGCGTCGGTGGGACGAGCCCGTACGGAGGATGCCTGTGTCGATCTCTAGGTACTGCGACGCACTCCGGTCTTTACGTGAGGGGCCTGCCCGCCTAGGATCGACCATCGACAGGCTCAGGGTGCGCCTTAGAAGGCAATCGCCCAACGGGACGGCCGTCCGCGGTGAAGAGATGCCGGTGTTCTTCGTCGTCGGGCTGGCGAAATCAGGCACCACGTGGTTGATGAAGACCCTAGACGCCCATCCCGAAGTACTCTGCAAGGGCGAGGGCAGGTTCTTCGGCGAGGAGTACAGGCGGGAAGTCCTGGCCCAGACACAGACCAAGCAGCAGCCCAGCTCCCTGTACAACGCGCTGCTCGGCTCCGAGTACCTGAGGCTCTGGATCGAACGCTCTGTGTGGAGCCGGGATGGAGATCTCGACGAACATATCAGGAATCTCGTCAGGCTGGCTACAGACTACTTCCTCACGGAAGAGCTCTCCAAGAGTGGCAAGAAGGTAGTTGGAGACAAGACTCCCCTGCTCGGCCCGAAGTTCGTGGAGGAGATATACGAGATCTATCCTGAAGCGAGGGTGATCCACATAATAAGGGACGGCAGGGATCAGGCGGTCTCCTTCATACACCAGCAGGGCAACCGCGCAAAGCGGGGCCGTACGCACAGGCTCTCGCCCGAGGAGTTAGCGAGGAGCGAGGCTTACCGCAGGAGCCCTCGGAAACTCGCGGAGAGAGGCGAGGGGATGTTCGCCGAGAAGACGCTGAGGAAAGCTGCCCAGACCTGGGCCCTCAGGGTGGGCCAGGCCATCGAGGACGGACCCGCCTTGTTCGGGGACGGCTATAAGGAAGTGCGCTACGAAGACCTGCTCGTGCGTCCCAACGAAGAGGTCGAGAGGTTGCTCGGCTTCCTCGGGGTCGACACAGACGAGAGGCTGGTGGAGAGCTGCGTGAGCTCGGCGAGCTTCGAGAAGCTATCCAGGGGGCGCCAGCGGGGACAGGAGGACCCCTCTTCTTTCTATCGGAAAGGTGTTGCGGGCGACTGGAAATACCTGTTCGACGAGCGCGACAGGCAGATCTACAAAGAGGAAGCCGGAGAGCTGTTGATCAGGCTCGGCTACGAGAAGAACGGCGACTGGTAGGGTGGCATTGGGAGTCGGACTCAAGAGGGCGAAAGACGGCTTGTCTGGCGCGTTGCGCAGGGGCCGCCGCTGGCTGGCCGGTAAGTACAGGGAGGTCCCCCTGTGGGCAGCCTGGCTGCGAGGGAGGTTCGAAGGCGCCTCTGGTACCGGTGTAAGGCCTGAGAACATCGTCTGGATCTTCGGCTCGGGGCGCAGCGGCAGCACGTGGCTCAGGAGCATGATGGGAGATCCGAGCCGGCATCTGGTCTGGGAGGAGCCCATGGTAGGCCAGCTCTTCGGCAACTTCCACCGCAGGGCGCAGACGGCGAACCTCCTCCGCCCCGACTTCGTCATGGCTGACGCGACGCGTAGGGGTTGGATCCACTCCATAAGGAACTTCGTGCTCGACGGCGCACGCTATGCAAGGCCCCGCCTCGGCCCCGACCATTACCTCATAATCAAGGAGCCGAACGGCTCGGTCGGGGCCCCCCTGCTCATGGAAGCCCTGCCCGAGAGCCGCATGATACTCCTGATCCGGGACCCAAGAGACGTGGTCTCATCGACGCTCGACGGGGCCAGAAAGGGAAACTGGCTCTACGAGCGCAAGGACAAGGGCGGATGGAAGCGCGATTCGCTGCCGGATGAAAACCCCGACGCGTTCACCAGGCGCTGGGCGAACGTCTACATGCAACACGCAGGGAACGCCAAGCTGGCCTACGATGCCCACAGAGGTCCGAAAGTCATGGTCCGCTACGAGGACCTCAGGGCAGACACTCTAGGCACCATGCGGCGTATCTACTCGAGGCTCGGGATATCTGTGGACGAACGTGAGCTGGCGCGCTCGGTCGAGAAGCACTCCTGGGAGAACATCCCGGAGAAGAAGAAGGGCGGGGGCAAGGTCTACCGCAAGGCGACCCCGGGAGGCTGGCAGGAGGACCTCACCCCAAGGCAGATAAAGCAGGTCGAGAGGATAACGGCCCCCCTGCTCGAAGAGTATTACTCGGGCGAAGCGCTGTAATATTGGCCAACCGGGTCTCGGTCGTCATACCCACCTTCAACGCCGGTCCCGGTTTCGAGGAGCTGCTGCGCAAGCTCGACGCGCAGGAGGGAGATTTCGAGCGGGAGGTCGTCGTCGTCGACTCGGGCTCGACCGACGGCACCGCGGAGCTCGCCGCAAGGCACGGCGCGGTCTTGCACAGCGTTCCGAAAGCCGGTTTCGACCACGGCGCGACGCGGGACCTCGGGATCTCGCTCTCATCCGGAGAGTATGTGGCCCTTACGGTTCAAGACGCCGCGCCGCTGGACGAACGGTGGCTGGCCGCCATGGTCGAGAACCTGCATAAAGACGGACGGATAGCCGCAGTCTACGGCCGCCACGTCCCCAGGCCCGACGCCGGCGTCATGACCAGGGCGCTGGTCGGCAACCTGGCCGTCGCAAGCCTCGAAAGGCGGGAGCAAGAGATCCGGGATACAGCGCAGTACCTGTCACTGCCGCCGGCCCAGAAGCGCCGCATAGCCGCCTTCGACAACGTGAGCTCCTGCCTGCGCCGCCAAGTCTGGGAGGAGTTCCCATTCGGCGAGGCAGACTTCGCCGAGGACCTGCGTTGGGGCAAGAAGGTGGTGGAGGCGGGGTACACTATCGTCTACGAGCCGCGCTCGGTCGTAGTCCACTCCCACGAGCGCGGCGCCCTCTACGACCTCAGGCGCCACTACGTAGACCAGCGCGTCCTCGAGGAACTCTTCGGGGCCCGCCTGGTGCCGAACCTGCCGCGCCTGATCCTCGGCATACCCTACGCGACCAGCCACGTCTATCGCCTCCTCAGGCGCGAGGAACCGGCGCCGGAAAAGAGACCGAAGCTCCTGCTCGACGCGACGACCTACGCCCTCGCAACCCAGCTCGGCGCCTACCTGGGATGCAAGGTCCCTTCCCTCTCCCGCCTGAGCTCGAAACTCCACGCAAAGCTTCACCGCATCCTCGGCAAAGGAGTGTGATGCGGATTTGGGAGGATAGAGCCTCCTAAATCCGCGCATGTAAGCACGCCGCTTGCAGCAGCTTGTCAGCAGGTCAGCTAGGTGTAGTGCGGTGAGAGGCTCGTGCGCTTGAGAGAATGCCAGAGGAGCACCTACTCATTGAGAGTTCGCTCCGACTGCAGGACCTGAAAAGCTGAAGTGCTGAAGTGCTAACAAGCGAAGGCCGCAGGCCGAAGCGTGCTGAAATGCTGAAGTGCTGAAATGCTGAAATGCTGAAATGCTGAAACTATAATCTCCGCCATGAACCTCGAAAGCGTCGTCGAGCGCCTGCGCGACTACCGGCTGAAGAACGAGCGGTTCGACCGGCTGGTCGGGACGGTGCTCTCCAATGAGAAGGCCATGAGGGCCGCCCGCGCCACCGTCGCAGCGGCTCGTTCCGTCTCCCGCAGGAGGCAGACCGTTGCTGCAGGGGACTACGACACGGTGTTCTTTGTGGCAGGAGAGATGCGCTCGGGCACGTCCTGGTTGCGGCACAGCCTGAGCGACCACCCCGAGATCGCCTGCGGCCAGGAGGGCAGCTTCTTCGGACGCGGCTACGAACACGAGGAGATACCCGTCTACACGGGGCCCGTCTCCAGCCTCACCCGCGCCCTTGCTCTCTCCAGGGAGTTGAAGACCTGGCACGCGTTGCCGTGGAACCTGTGGTCGGACGGATACGACGAGGATTTGAGAAACCTCTGCCGGCTCTCGGTCGACTACTTTCTCTCCAAAGAGGTGGCCCGTACGGGACGCAGGATAGTTGGGGACAAGAGCCCCCAGCACACCGAGAACCTGGACGAGATATACGAGATCTACCCCGACGCCAGGATAATCCACATCGTCAGGGACGGCAGGGATGTGGCGGTCTCGGCGATGCACCACTGGTGGCGGCTGGCCAGAGACAGGGAGGGGGGCGTCTTCGACCTCGCGCCGGAAGAGCTTCGCATCCGCGACGATTACGCCGAAGATAGGGAGCGGTTCCTGTCTGAGGGGTGTTCGATCTTTACGGAGGAGCGGCTGGCCCAGCTGGCCCGCCGGTGGGAGTACAGGACGGGGAAAGGCAGCCACGATGGGAGAACCCTCTACGGCGAGAGATACCTGGAGATCCGGTACGAAGACCTCCTTCTCGACACGCCTGCCGTTTTCGGGGGGATTCTCGAGTTCCTCGGGGCAGGTAGCGAGGACCGCGTCATAGAGCGCTGCCTGCGGTCGAGCAGCTTCGAGCGGGCTTCGAGCCGCAGGCAGGGCGAGGAGGATTCATCCTCTTTCTTCAGGAAGGGCGTTGTCGGCGACTGGAGGGACGTCTTCACGGAGCGTGATAGAGACCTCTACAAAGAGCTGGCAGGAGGACGGCTTGTGGAGTTCGGGTACGAGAAGTCGTATGACTGGTAGGGCGTGAGGATCCTCTTCGCCGCACACCAGTTCTTCCCCGAGCACTACGCCGGCGTAGAGACCGTCACGCTCTCGCTGGCGCAGGAGTTCAAAGCGAGGGGACACGAACCTTACGTGCTCGCCCCCAAGCGGAGCATCCGAGGCAACGACATCGAGCCCGGAGAGGTCGAAGACTATGAGTTCGGGGGCATACCGGTGCGCAGGGTGGGCCGTCCCAGGGAGGGTGTCTCCCGCCCCTACAGCCTGGATTACGAGAACGAGGTCATGGCGGGTAAGACTCGCGAGTACATGCAGGAGATAGATCCTGACATCGTTCATGCCGAGCACTTCCAGGGGCTCTCGGCGAGCGTGATCCCCGCCATCAAGGAGTTCAGCGTGCCGCTCGTGTATACGGCGACGGACTTCTGGACGTTCTGCCCCGTCGTCGACCTCAGACGCCACGACGGGCTGCTGTGCAGGGGGCCTGAGATCTCCCACTGCACCCGCTGCATAGCGAGCAGATACCCGGGCACTAGGATGAAGCAGGCGGTCGACCTGACACCGCCGGCCGCCCTGAGAGTCGCTGGCGCCCTCTCAGGGACCAGGCTCTCGGGGCTCTCCCACTCGCTGCGCCAGGTGAAGGCCCTAAAGGAGCGCCCCGAACGTGTCAGGGAGAAGATGGGGCTGGTCGACCACATTATCGTCTATACCCACCTCATGCGGGAGTTGTTGCTCGCCAACGGCATAGGAGCAGGCAAGATCGAGATCTCCCACTACGGTATAGACACTTCGGGTATAAGCAGGGAAGACAAGCCCTTCTCCCCGCCGCTCCGGGTCGGATTTGTAGGGACCCTGGCGCCGCACAAGGGTTGCGACGTCCTGATCCGGGCCTTCAGAGACCTCCCGCCCGAACTGGACGCGACCCTCGACATCTACGGGAACCTGGAGAGGTTCAAACCCTTTGTAGAGGAGTTGCGTGCCCTGGCTGGGGGAGACGGGAGAATAGACTTCGCCGGTCCCTTTGCGCGTGAACAGGTAGGTAACGTCCTCTCTGGGATGGACGTCCTAGTCGTGCCCTCCCGCTGGTACGAGAACGGTCCTGGTGTGATCTTCGAGGCCTTCGCCGCCGGTATCCCAGTGGTGGCAACGAACCTCGGCGGGATGTCCGAGTTCGTAAGGCACGAGAGAGACGGGCTGCTCTTCGGGCTGGAGGACCCTGGCGACCTCACGCGCCAGCTCAGGCGCCTCGTCGAGGAACCAGGCCTGCTCGAAAGGCTCCGAGCCGGAATCGAACCGGTCAAGACCGTCCAGGAGAACGTGGGCGAGCTCGAGGCCCTGTACGGCGGACTGCTGGCAAGGGTCTAGGGAGGAAAACGTGCCGAAGGTGCTCGTAAGCGGCTCGGGCGGGCAGCTCGGCCTCGAGCTCGCCGAACTCCTCCCCCGGCGTGGCCACGAGGTCGTCGCGCTCTCGAAGGAAGAGCTTCACGTGGCGGACTTCGGTGCCGTGCGGCTGGCGCTGGAGGAGCACGCCCCAGATGTCGTCGTTAACGCGGCCGCCTACACCAACGTCGACGGCTGCGAGACAGAGACCGACCTTGCTTACAGGGTCAACGCGCTCGGTCCAAGGAACCTGGCCCAGATCTGTGAGGAGCGAGGCTATGATCTCCTGCACGTCAGCACGAACTACGTCTTCGACGGCGAGTCAAGACGACCCTACGAACCCTTCGATACGCCGAACCCAATCAGCGTCTACGGCCGCACCAAGCTTGCCGGGGAGGAGTACGTCAGGCAGCTCACTAACCGCTGGTATGTAGTCCGATCCGCGGGCGTTTACGGAAGGGGGCACAACTTCGTGCGGACCATGCTGCGCCTGGGAGTGGAGAGGGACGTGCTGAAGGTCAAGGACGACGAGTTCATCTCGCCGACCCATGCCGCGGACCTCGCGGACGGAATCGTGGGGGTGATCGAAGGCGGACACTATGGCCTCTACCACCTTACCAACTCGGGCTCCTGCTCCTGGTACGAGTTCGCCAAGGAGATCTTCGAGCTCGCCGGCATCGAGGTCGATGTCGCCCCCGTCCCTGGCTCGGCGTACCCTCTCCCTGCGGCGCGGCCAGCCAACGGCGTCCTCTCCACCCTGGGGAGCCCACAATTGCGCCACTGGCGCGAGGCGGTAAAGGACTATCTCCGGCGCGAGAAGGTTATTTAGGGCGGCGCGTCCTCCGCGGCGCGGCAACCTTCCCCGGCGCAGTCGCGCAGCGCGTCGAGGCGCGAGTCGAGCTGTGCGATGAGATCCGGGTCCGCCGAATCGTACAGGTTGTGCAACTCGTAGGGGTCTTTTCCGAGGTCGTATAGTTCGTGCTCCCCGGCCTCGTACTCGACGTACAGGTATCTCTGTGTCCTTACGGCCCGGTAAGGAGGCACGGGCGTTACGGCCCGATAAGACGCTTCGTCCTTCTTGTTATCCCAGTTGCGGATCTCGAAAGCCGTGCGCCAGGAGGCCGGGTCGTTACCCTGCCGTTTGTCGAGCAGGGCCGCGAACGAGCGGCCGTCTACGGAGGCCTGAGGCGGCAATCCCGCCAGGTCCGCGAAGGTCGGGACGAAGTCGTTGTTCAGGACCATCTCGTCCCTACTGACCCCCGCAGGCACGCCGGGTCCCCGGATCATCAAAGGCACCCTTATGTCCTCTTCGTAGGCGCTCCGCTTGCCAAGTCCGAGGCGATGGTGGCCCATGTGATAACCGTTGTCGCTAGTGAGGACGAGGTAGGTATTGTCTAGCTTCCCGGTCTGTTCGAGCGTCCTGAGCAACCCGCCGATCATCTCGCCTACCGCGGCTATCGTCTTTAGCCTCTTGCTGTAGAGCTCGTCGATACGTTTCTCCTCTGCGGAGTCTAGCGATGGGTTGCGCACCCACCCTGGCTTGTCGGAGACGTCCGCTTCGTCGAAGGAGGGCGTACGGGGCGCACGCAGATCCTCGTACAGATCCTCATGTCTCAGGGCGGGTTTGGCGGGCGCGTGGGGGGCGTGGACGGAGAGATACACGAAAAATGGAGCATCCTTGCGTTCCTGGCGTCTCACAAAGTCCTGGGCGAGACCCGAAAGCGCATCATCGAGGTAGGTGTCCGCCTGGTACGTGACCAGCTGCCCGTTCTGGTTCAGCTGCGTGTCCTCTACGGCCCCGTACCATTCGTCCCACCCCGCCGGAACGTGGTTGCGGCCAATCTTGCCGTAGCCGTTGAGATACTTGCCGAACAGGGCCGTCTCGTAACCTGCGTCGTCGAGCCAGGTGGCCAGCGTGGATCTCTCTCGCCCCAGCTCGCGGAAGGTCTTGAAACCCCCGAGTGGAGGAACGTTGCTCCTGACCAGATGGTTGTGTGGGTACTGGCCGGTTAGGGTTGTGGTCCTGGAGGGACAGCAGAGCGCAGAGGTGACGAAGGCGTTGTCGAAGGTCAGGCCATTATCGGCCATGTACCCTTTGAGAGACGGTACCTTCGAGGCCGACGCAGCGTCCAGGTCATCGGTAACTATGAAGATGATGTTGGGACGGCCCGCTGCTTCTATGGACCCCCGCTCTAACTCTCCCGTCAGGAAGAACCCGAGCGCCAGGCATGCCCCGGACAACAGCAAGATCCTGCCCACCCTACTCATGATGCGGGCCGCCACGACGTGGTTCTACCAGTCGAGGTCTTCCTCGTAACCGAGCTGGATCAAGAGTTCCCCAGCCTCCTCCTTGAAGACGCGCCTGTCCTTCTCGGTGAAGTGGTTCTTCCAGTCACCTGCTATCCCCTTGCGATAGAAAGAAGACGAGGCTTCCTCGCCCTGAGTCCTGCCGCCAGAGAGCTGCTCGAAGCTCGCGGCCTCC
>DASQWQ010000254.1:0-4775 GCA_035640175.1 Rubrobacter sp.
CACCAGGCTCCCCACTGTTGCCTGTCGATGTGCCGCCGGTGTTGCCGTCGAGTACGAGTCCTCTGTTACCCATGATACTCACCCCATCCCCTCCCGCTGTGCTCTGAGATCAACTGACGATGCTGTATTCGGGAACCTTCAGAACGTTGCGATGCACACTGCCTCATATACTGTCTGGGTTTTCCGTTCTACATCCTCGAGCGCAAATCACCGAGAAAGAGCGAAGGGTTACGGCGCTCGTATGCGGATTCACGCCACGTTCTTACCCCCGATGTTACAAACGTAAGTGCAAGAGGAATATAGTTAAACCCACCTCACGAAACGAGGGTAGGTTCTTCCGCTCGAGGCACCTACAACATGGCGAAGCTGACAGCCAGGAGCGACGAAGGAGCGACTATGAAGCGGTCTAAGAGCGCAGACCCGGCCCACGACGTTCTGGGTTACGAACGGCAGCAGTTGGACGCCATCTTCCGTCCCGAGACGGTGGCTGTGATCGGGGCGACCGAGCGGCCTGGGAGCGTAGGGCGCACGATCATGTGGAACCTCGTGAGCAGCCCGTTCGGTGGGACGGTCTTCCCCGTAAACTCGCACAGGCCGAGCATACTCGGCATAAAGGCCTACCATTCGGTCTCCGAAGTGCCGGCGAGGGTGGACCTCGCAGTCATCGTCGCCCCTGCGCCTGCGGTGCCTGGGATTATCCGCGAGTGTGTGGAGGCTGGTGTCGAGGGTGCCGTGATCATCTCAGCCGGTTTCAGGGAGACGGGGCCCGAGGGGGCAGAGCTCGAGCACCAGGTCCTCGAGGAGGCCAGGCGGGGCAGGATGAAGATCGTCGGTCCCAACTGCCTCGGTGTCATGAAGCCACCAACGGGCCTCAACGCCACCTTCGCCGGCGCCATCGCCCGTCCCGGAAACGTGGCTCTTCTAAGCCAGAGTGGGGCTTTGCTCACGGCCATCTTGGACCAGAGCTTTATGGAGAACATCGGGTTCTCGGCGCTCGTCAGCGTAGGCTCCATGATGGACGTAGGCTGGGGAGATCTGATCTACTACCTCGGCGACGACCCCTATACGAAGAGCATCGTCATCTACATGGAGTCGGTAGGCGACGCCCGCTCGTTCCTCTCGGCGGCCCGCGAGGTCGCCCTGACAAAGCCGATAATAGTGATCAAAGCCGGACGCACGGATGCTGCAGGTAAGGCGGCTGCCTCCCACACAGGCTCCCTGACAGGCTCGGACGAGGTGCTCGACGCAGCATTTTCGCGTAGCGGCGTGCTGCGTGTAGACGAGGTCTCCGAGCTGTTCGGAATGGCCGAGGTGCTAGGCAAGCAGCCGCGCCCGAAGGGACCGCGTCTGACGATCCTGACGAACGCGGGCGGTCCCGCGGTGCTCGCTACGGACGCCCTTATCGGTAACGGTGGCGAGCTCACGGAGATATCCCAGGAGACGATGGGAGCTCTAAATGAGTTCCTCCCCGCTCCCTGGAGCCACGGCAACCCCGTAGACGTGCTTGGCGACGCCGACCCTGAACGCTACGCGAAGACGCTAGAGACCGCGGCGGGCGATCCCCAGAGCGACGGGCTACTCGTCATCCTCACGCCGCAGGACATGACCGACCCGACCGCAACGGCGGAGCGGCTCGCGCCCTACGCAAAAAGCACCAGCAAGCCGGTGCTCGCGAGCTGGATGGGCGGACCGGCTGTCGCGGCGGGGGAGTCGATCTTGAACGGCGCTGGCATCCCTACCTTCGATTACCCCGATACGGCAGCCCGGGCTTTCACGAACATGTGGAAGTACACGTACAACCTGCGCAGCATCTACGAAACCCCTGAGCCTGCCGAAGACGAAGGCGCGGACCGCAGGCGGGTAGAGGAGATCATAGCTCGCGTCCGCGACTCTGGCCGCACCATCCTTACCGAGTTCGAGGCGAAGCAGGTCCTCACCGCCTACGGTATCCCGACCGTGCAGACGGAGGTGGCTCGCAGCCCTGATAGAGCCGTGGAACTGGCAGACAGCCTCGGCTACCCCGTGGTCCTCAAGCTCGACTCTGAGACCATAACCCACAAGACCGACGTGGGCGGTGTGCGCCTGAACCTGCAGAGCGCAGAGGAGGTCAGGCTGGCCTACGAAGAGATGGAGTCCTCTATAAGGGAGAACTACGGGCCCGAGGACTTCGGCGGCGCCACCGTCCAGAGGATGGTCAGCTTAGAGGGCTACGAGCTGATCGTCGGCAGCAGCCTGGACCCGCAGTTCGGTCCCGTCCTGCTCTTCGGGTCCGGCGGCTCGCTGGTCGAGGTGTACAAGGACCGGGCCCTCGCCCTCCCGCCGCTAACCACCACGCTCGCTAGGCGGATGATGGAAAGGACCCGCATCTTCGAGGCGCTCGGAGGCGTAAGAGGCAGGGCGCCAGTCGACGTCGGCTCCCTGGAGAGGCTGCTCGTGCGCACGAGCCAGCTCGTCGTCGAGCAGCCCTGGATCAAGGAGCTCGACATCAACCCTCTCCTGGCCTCGCCAGAGCGCCTGATAGCCCTCGACGCCCGTGTCGTACTGCACGACCCTGAGACGAAGGAAGAAGACCTCCCACGAACCGCGATCCGTCCTTACCCGAAACAGTACGTCTCCTACGAAGAGTTACGCGACGGCACACCTGTGACGATACGCCCGATCCGGCCCGAAGACGAGCCCCTGATGGTGAGGTTCCACGAGACACTCTCGGAAGAGAGCGTCTACATGCGTTACTTCCACATGATGAACCTTGATCAGCGCACGGCCCACGAGCGCTTGACGCGCATCTGCTTTATAGACTACGACCGCGAGATGGCGCTGGTCGCCGAGCAAACCGACCCTGAGACGGGGGAGCGTGAGATCATGGGCGTAGCCCGCCTGAGTCGTCGGGGCGCCGTCCCCGACGAGGCGGAGTTCTCGGTCCTCGTCAGCGACCGCTTCCAGCGCCGGGGCATCGGCACGCTGCTCCTGAGCCGTCTCCTCGAAGTAGGCCGCACCGAGCATCTGAGGCGTATCACCGCAGAGATCCTCTTCGACAACCGCCCCATGCAACGCATCTCGAAGAAGCTCGGCTTCCAACTCCGCCGGGACGCCGAAGAGATGGTCATGAAGGCAGACCTCGACCTCTACCAGCCGGCATAGCCCGGGGCTAAGGAACGCCGTTCCTCCTGGAGCCGCGTCCCGCAGACCGAAGCCGGGTAACAAACGCCGCCGTAATGTTTGCGGACCGTATGCCGCCCAACGCCACCGGCAACCGTGTCGCCCGCGCGTCTCACGCCGCTCGTCCGGTCGTGTGTGATCAGGCCAGTTGCGCGGTATCGCGCATGTAGAGGTGCCAGGGTGTCAGGATCTCGCAGCCGCCCGAGGTCACCGCGATGGTGTGCTCGTACTGGGCGGAGAGTTTCCAGTCCGCGGTCACCACGGTCCAGCCATCGTCCAGGAAGCGTATCTCGGGCGTTACCTCGTTGATCATGGGCTCGACGGTGAACGTCATGCCCTCGCGGAAGCGCATACCACGACCCCGGCGCCCGAAGTGGCTTATATGGGGTTCCTCGTGCAGCTCGTGGCCGACGCCATGACCGCCCAGCTCCCGAACGACCCCGTAGCCGTGATATTCCGCGAGTTCCTGGATGGCCGCCCCGACGTCACCGAAGTGCTTCCCCGGTCCCACCTCGGCGATCCCGGCCTCCAGGCACTCCCGGGCAACCTCCAGGAGCTTGCCGACCCGCGGCGAGACGGCACCCACGGGGTACGTGTAGCAGGTGTCGCCGACCCAGCCACCCAGCGTGGCACCCACATCGAGACCCACTATGTCCCCCTCGCGCAACCTCCTCGGCCCCGGGATGCCGTGAACTACCTCCTCGTTGACCGCGGTACATATGGTGCCGGGGAAAGGAGGTACGGACGGCGAAGGGCGGTAACCCTTGTAGGTTGGCTCCCCGCCCTCGGAGCGGACGAACTCCTCGACGATCCGGTCGAGCTCCACGAGCCTGACCCCGGCGCGAACGTGGGAACGCAGCAGTACCAGAGCCCGGGCGACGAGGTCGCCCGCCCGCCTCATGCCCTCGATCTCGTTCTTGCTGCGCAGCACGACCATGTGTGCCCGCCACCGTAGCACATGCCATCAACGCCGGTCGCTCCACGGGTCGCCGGACATTACGGTGAGGTCTGCCGAGTACCACCCAGCTTCACCCCTGCAATTCCACGACCCCACATCACACCGGGAACCACTCTCAATACGGCGCCTACGGGCGCCGTACCCCTCCCCCAACCGGTTCCTGGATGCTAATGACTCCCATTAATCAGGAACAAGAACCGTTATTGATTTATGGATGGAACCGGCTAGAATTACGGGTAGTTTGCGGTAGATCATGCGGGAGGCGTTCGTTGGCGGCGTTGATGGAGAGGCTGGGGCTCGGGGGCCAGGAGATGACGGCCTCGGGGCACAGCAAGGACTTCGTGTTGAAGGTGGTGCAGCCGAGCCTGGTCGGTTTGATGGACGGGTCGGTCTCGACGCTTGCGCCGCTGTTCGCGGTAGCGTTCGCCACGCATGATACTCGGGTGACGTTTCTCGTTGGGCTCGCTGCGGCGGTAGGGGCGGCTATCAGCATGGGCTTCTCGGAGGGTCTCTCCGACGACGGGACCATGACGGGGCGCGGAAACCCCATCTTAAGGGGTGTCATCACAGGGGTAGCGACGTTCGTCGGTGGGATCCTGCACACCTTGCCGTTCCTATTGCCGCAGGTGGGCGTGGCACTCTACGTCGCCTTCGGGGT
>DASQWQ010000255.1:0-2686 GCA_035640175.1 Rubrobacter sp.
AGGGAGCAGGCCGCCTAGAGCCCTCGCTTCCTAGAGCCGTCGCCTATATAGTTAGCTAGCTAACTATATAGACATGTGATTGTCTATGTACCGGGGGATGTGGGAGTAGATCTCTGCCGACCGCTCTCCGGGGGCTCCGGCCCTCCTTCGTGCTGTCATCTAGCCCAAATGGGCTAGAAAAATCACCCATTTGGGGGATGCGCACCCCTTCTGCGGTGTCGTAGAGTACCCTAAGAGTAGGGTACAGAAACCCCCTCCTAAAGAATCCAGGGCCCGGCTAATCAACACAATAGGACCGGGCCTATCGGCGGCGACTACTCCCCCTCCCACGGACGCCAGAGCCCGGTCCTTCTCGTGCTCAGCTGGGGTCCATAGAGAAGGGGCTCCGGCCTTTTCCTATTCTCCCGCCCGGTCGTGTCAGATTGGAAACCCGTTACTCGGGCAGGGCTATCGCCATAATCTCCGCCGAGGCCGCTGCACAGGGGTTAGCTCCTGCGTATCTTCGAGGGTTAGCTCTTGGGTATCTTCTTCGACGGCTGGGCGTGAGCGTAACCGCTTGCCGAACCTCCGTCGCAGCTCACGTCTCGTTAGGAGCCTCTGTCGCAGCACCTCCGCCGCGGCGTCGAGCAAGGCAAGCAGCACAACCGTTATCACACCAAAGGCCGAGAAGGTGGCCAACATCTTGATGAGTAGCAGCGCATCTGCTCCCATGTTCCTTAGCCTCCGAACTTCCTACTTCACCAAGGTGCTGCTATGCGTCCTCCTGAGCGCCTCGAGTGGCCAGGTGGGCTCACCGTCTTTAGGGGAGCCCAGCTCCTCCTTACACTCCTCGCCTACGCCTCGCCTCCAGGAAGGCTGCCTCCGTCATCGCAAGGGCGCCGCTCACGCGCACGAACAGGTTCCGGTAGTTGGGCTGCTCGGGCATGCCGGCCGCCAGCATCCTGTTCTCGACGGCCCTGATCCGCTGGGTCGCTTCCCTGAGACTGTCCATCGCTTCCTCTAGGATGGGTTCTTCGTTTCTGGCCATGCCCTCGATTTCCTTCCTCGATCTCCAATGGCCACACTTACGGTAACGTGGGTACAATGAACTCGGGCGGGCCGCTATGCGAATCGGGGAAGGTACTTCCCCCCTCCCTGACCCGAGACGCGGCCACGGCCCGCCCGTAGCTTTACCTTACATGTCTGCTTCAACCATACAAGGTCTACCGTCTTCGACTTGTACCTCAACCACAGATCGATCTCGTACGCGCTCCACGTCTCACGCGGTAGGGCTGGAGTCCTCCGGGGCCTCGGCTCTGCTTCGTGTCGCTACCAAGTACAAATCGACTAGACGACTAGACGACTAGAAAATCCAGATCATGTGAGAGATGCGCCCTTCCTGCAGCCAGGCTACGCTCCAAGGCGTCATTCCCGGGGCATGGGCTCCTTCACCCCTTCTCCCTTCTCCCTTCTCCGCCCCGGAGTGAAGAAGGAAGCGAACGGTACGGGAACTGAGGGAGGAGCATGGCGCGAAAAAGGGTTGAAGAGCCACGGTGCGTCAACGGAGAGAACTGCGTCGCCTATCCCACCTTGGGTGAACCCTCCAAGCTTTCCCGCGGCAACCCGGGACCGCGGTGCTTCGCCTGCGAGGAGCGGCGCGTTGCCTCCAAGCTGAAGGCGACTGCGGCCGAGAAGGAGGAGGTCGCCGAGCGTGGGAAGGCGAACGAGCCAAGCTCGGGCAAGAGCGACGGACCGAAGGAGCCCGCCGAGGTCGGGCGCGCCTACGAGGTCCTCGAGCGCCGCAGGAGGTCGGTACTTGCCTGCGAACGGGGGTTGCGTTCGGCGCTCGCCTCTGGCGACGAGCGCCTCGTGCGGAAGTGGTCGAGGTCACTTAGGGAGGCCGAGGCCAGGCTGGCTTGGGCCGAAGCGGATCTCGAGCGGGCGCGGACAGCAACGCGGGATCTGTGGGCATGGAGTCCTTCTCCGCGATGAAGTTATCTCGCCAGAGCGTGGTCTCTTTTTCTGCAGCGACCGCGAACACAGATCCAGCCGGCTAACTATACGCCCGGGGTAATAAGTCACCCATCCCACCCATCCCGGGCGTCGGGATGTGGGTATACTGACCCGCATGGAGAAGCTGCAGACAACCATGTTCGAGCTCGGCGACGAGCGCGTGGCGTGGGAGGGGCTAGCCGCGTCGTGCTCCCCTCCCATAAGGCGGCTGGGGGCGTTCCTGCTGGTCGGTTTCGCCTACTTCGTGGCGGTCACTACCGCCGTTGTCCTGTTCTACAACCTCTTCGGCGAGCGTGGTGTGGCGGGAGGGGGCGTTGCGGTTCCCAGAGAGGCATTCTACGCGACCATGATCTCGAGCCTTGGGCTCGCCCTCGGCGGCTACGTAGTCTGGATCGTGAGGAGTCTCCGGTCCTACGCCGCGTTCTCCGCCGTGCTCCGCCGGGGCACACTTGACCCCAGACGCCCGACCGCCAGGGGCCTGCGGGCCTACTCCGACGAGCAGCTCCTCGCCCTCCGCTCCCGCTACGAGCGGCGCGCCGGCGGGAGGCTCAAAGAGCGCCTCGGACGCACCTTCGGGTTCCACCTGGGCGACTCCTTCGCCCTGGGACCACTGAGCGTGCTGCCTGGCACGTTCGAGATGGGCACTCTAAGGGTCGAGTGGGAGACGGAGCTCATCCTGAGGTCGGGCGAGCCG
>DASQWQ010000256.1:0-4209 GCA_035640175.1 Rubrobacter sp.
TCCACCCCAACCTCATGCATGGACGCGACTGTATCATATAGAATCGCCCTTATGTAGGCTACTACGAACAGCATCCGGTTTGGCATGCGTCTTTGCTATCTACAGGTCGTAGAGGAGTCGGCTGCCCTCCACACCAACGTCCAGTTGTCCCCTTTTGGCGAGTTCGGACAGTAGTTGTTCGGCCTCTTCCACGGTGAAGGGGGTTTGCAGAGCGGCTCTTGGGGGGTAATCTCACTGTTATGCTCTATGACTTCGCGCAGTTGCCTCTGGGCAGACTTCTCTACGCTCTCCTGACTATTATCACGAACAGCATGACTGCCCAACTGCCATCCTTTCCCTGATATACGCTCCCCGTGCCCGAGTCTCTATGTGCCACGAATCTGTATCCTTTCTGTAGACTGTGGACATTGGCAGGGTAACGCCATGAAAGCCATCTTCGTAACTACCAACGAGCACAAGTGTCGTGAGGTACAGGAGATCCTCGGTTTCGAGCTGGAGCGGAGGAATCTTGACCTGCCCGAGATACAGGCCATCGAACCTGCCGAGGTCGCCACAGAAAAGGCCCGCGTCGCCCGCGAAGCTCTCGGTAGACCGGTGCTACCTGTCCTCGTCGAGGACTCAGGGCTCATGGTCGACGCGTGGGACGGCTTTCCAGGGGCTCTCACCAAATGGCTCATGCGCTGCGTCGGTAATGAGGGCCTGCTCAGGATGCTCCCAGAAGGCGGGGACCGCTCGGCCAGGGCAGTATGCGTCGTCGCGCTCGCTGAGGCTGACGGGACCGTGCGCACCTTCAGGGGTGAGGTGCCAGGGGTCCTGGCGTCCGAACCGCGGGGTGCGGGAGGGTTCGGCTACGATCCCGTGTTCGTTCCCGAGTGGTCATCGATGACCTACGCCGAGATGGGCGAGGGCAAGAACGCAGACTCCCACAGGGCGCGGGCGTTCAAGGCCGTGCGGGAGTGGTTCGGAGAGGCGTAAAGCGGGGTATAGAAGCGTGTGGAGAATACGTGCGAAACCCGTGGTTTTGGTATTCTTTCTTTTGGTTTGTACCTCTGAGAGGGAAGGGGCCGTTGATGTCGGCAGATAACGAGCACTCGGAAGACGGGGGCGTAGAGACCCGCGAGGACGGTGGTGCCATAGCGACCAGCTCGGAGCGTCTCGTAGATTTGTACCGGGAGATGGCCCTGATCCGGGCCTTCGAGGAGGCGTGCCAGAGGGGCTTCAGGCAGGGCAAGATCGGGGGCTACCTCCACGTCTACATCGGGCAGGAAGCGGTGGCGACGGGCTTCTTGCAGGCCTACAAGGAGGGCGATAGGGTCATCACGGCCTACCGCGACCACGCGCACGCGCTACTTTTGGGCAGTGACCCCAACGAGGTCATGGCCGAGCTCTACGGCAGGGGGACGGGCCTCGTAAAAGGCAAGGGCGGCTCCATGCACCTCTTCGACGTCGAGCGCGGCCTCATGGGCGGCTACGGCATCGTCGGCGGGCACATACCCCTGGGAGTCGGTGTCGCGTACGCCATGCGCTACCAGGAGACCGACCACATCACCCAGCTCTACCTGGGGGACGGCGCTATCTCCAACGGCGCCTTCCACGAGGCCGCCAACCTCGCGGGCCTCTGGGGCAAGGACGGCATGTGCCCCTGCCTGTTCATCATAGAGAACAACCAGTACGGGATGGGAACCAGCGTAGAGCGCACGACGGCGATGACCGATCTGGCGGCCAAGTTCGACGCCTACGGCATAGAGCACGAGAAGGTCGACGGCATGGACGTCGAGGCCGTTCTCGAGGTTGCTGAGAGGACCGTGGAGCAGGTGAGGGAGACCGGCAAGCCTTACGCGGTCGAGGCGCTCACCTACAGGACAGCCCCGCACGGTGCGGCCGACTTTTTCGAGAAATACCGCACCAAAGAAGAGATCCAGGAGTGGCGCGAGCGCGACCCGATCGGGATGGTCGAGCAGAAGCTCATCGAGAACGACGTGCTCGACGAGGAGAAGATAGAGGAGATCAAGGGCGAGGCCAAGGAGCGGATACAGGAGGCCGTCGAGTTCGCCGACGAGAGCGATGAGCCGCCGGAGGAGGAGCTCTACACCGACGTCTACGCCGGTGAGGACGAGTACATGGGGGAGGCGTAGACCGTGGCCGAGACGAAGACCTACCGCGAGGCCCTGAGGGAGGCGATGGTCCACGAGCTCGACAACGACGAGTCGGTCGTCCTCATGGGCGAGGACATCGGCGTCTACGGCGGCACCCACCTCATAACCGACGGCCTCTACGACGAGTACGGGCCCAAGCGCATCATGGACGTTCCCATCTCCGAGAACGGCTTTACCGGGGCCGCGGTCGGCATGGCGATGATGGGGATGCGCCCCGTGGTCGAGATGATGACCTGGAACTTCTCGTTTCTGGCGGCGGACCAGATCATCCAGAACGCCGCCAAGGTGCGCTATTTCTCGGGCGGACAGGTAGAGGTGCCGCTCGTGATCAGGGGCCCCAACGGCGGCGGCGTCCAGCTCTCGGCCCAACATACGCACTCCCTCGAGAGCTTCTACGGCCACTTCCCCGGTCTCAAGGTCGTTGCGCCCGTGACCCCGAACGACGTCAAGGGCATGATGCTAACGGCCATCAGGGACCCCAACCCCGTGATCTTCCTCGAGGCTGGCGCCCTATACGGGACGAAGGGCGAGGTCGAAGACGGGGACAACGCCGTACCCTTCGGCAAGGCCCGCATCGCCCGCGAGGGCTCTGACGTTACACTCATCGCCTACGGCCGGCAAGTCAACCTGTGCCTGAGGGCCGCGGACACGCTCGCAGAGGACGGCTTCGAGGCCGAGGTAATAGACCTGAGGTCCCTGAGGCCCTTCGACGAGGACACCATCGTCGAGTCCGTAGAGAAGACGCACAGGGCCGTGGCGGTCCAGGAGCAGTGGCGGTGGTTCGGGGTGGCGAGTGAAGTAGCGGCGATCATCCAGGATCGGGCCTTCGACTCACTCGACGCTCCCGTGGAGCGGGTGAGCGGTGCCGAGGTCCCAGGACCTTACGCGCGCAACCTCGAGTTGATGGCCTTCCCCAGCGAGAAGCAAGTTACCAACGCGGCCCGTCGGGTTCTGTACGAGGAGGAGAAGTAAGGTGCCTGAAGTCATTATGCCCAAGATGGGCGACGCGATGGAGGAGGGCACCCTCCTCAAGTGGCTCAAGAGCGAGGGCGAGGAGGTCTCCGAGGGAGACCCCATAGCAGAGATCGAGACCGACAAAGTCACTTTGGAGCTCGAGGCCGAGGACGCAGGGACGCTCGCACAGCTGATCGCGGACGAGGGCCAGGACGTGCCCGTCGGTGACACGATAGCGTTTATCCAGGGCGAAGGGGAAGAGGTCCCCGCGCGCACCGAGGGGGGCGGAGAAGCGGAAGAGGAGGCCGAAGAGGGTGGCGAGGAAGATGGAGGCGGAGCACAGGCCACCGCCACCGAGACAGAGGCGCCCGAGGAAGGCGAGGCTGAGGAGGAGGTCGACGGACAGGCCGATGGCCGGGCCGACGGGCACTTCAGGGCCTCTCCCATAGTCCGAAGGCTGGCCGAGGAGAACGACCTCGACCTCTCGAAGATAGACGGCTCCGGGCCTGCGGGCCGCATCGTGGAGCGTGACGTGCGGGCCGCGATGGAGAGCGGAACCGCCCAGAGGACCGAAGACGGGGCGGCAGAGGATGTGGCGGCGCCGGAGCAGCCACAGCCCCAGCAGGCGGAGATGCAGGGCTTCCAGCCGGCCCGCCTGCCCGAACCGAACGAGGAGCCAGGGACGCAGCTCGTCGAGCCGACGCGGATGATGCAGGTCATCGGCGAGCGCATGACCGAGGCCAAGCAGCACGTCCCCCACTTCTACGCCACCGTCGAGGTCAGAATGGACGCCGCGATGGCCCTGAGGAAACAGCTCAACGCGCAGCTCGAAGAAGAGGGCGTCAAGCTCTCCGTCAACGACTTCGTGATGAAGGCGTGCACCGTCGCCCTCAGGAGCTACCCGAACCTCAACGCCCTATACACCACCCGCGGGGTCGAGTTGCACGAGAAGGTAGATATGGCCATGGCGGTGGCCCTGGATCAGGGGCTCATAACCCCAGTCATAAGGGACATCGGCAGCAAGGGCCTCGCGGCCATCTCCCAGGAGTCCAAGGACCTCGCCACGAGGGCGCGCGACGGCAAGCTCCAGCCCGACGAG
>DASQWQ010000257.1:0-2737 GCA_035640175.1 Rubrobacter sp.
GCTCGTGGTCAGCCCAGCGATGAGCGCGCCGCGCACGATGACACCTTCGAGCTGGTTACCTTCGCCCACGACGGCCACGGGCGCGTCCCCGTCTTCGACAAAGAGCGGCAGGACTTCGCGCAGCGGGGTTCTCCGCCCAACCTTCGGGGCGCCGTCGTCCACCGCGGCCCGGAGTTCCTGTTCGTCGCGCTCGGCCAGCCTGGCAACCTCTTCGGCTTCGCAGAGGCCCAGTAGGCGCCGCTCCTCGTCCACCACGAAGATGTGGGAGAGGCCGGCCTGCCTCATCCGCCGTAGAACGACCGTGGGACCCTCGTTGATGTAGGTGACCTCCTTGGGATGGACCATTACGCTCTCGGCGAGGCGCACCTTGGCGTAGTCCACGTCCTCGACAAAGCGCTCCACGTACTCGTTGGCGGGCTCCGTGAGGATGTGCTCCGGGGTGCCGAGCTGCACGATCTCGCCGTCCTTCATGATCGCCACCCGATGCCCGAGGGTGAGGGCCTCGTCCAAGTCGTGCGTGACAAAGACGACCGTCCGCCTGACCTCGCCCTGGATGGAGAGGAACAGGTTCTGCATGTCGCGCCGGATCAGGGGGTCAAGCGCCGAGAAGGGCTCGTCCATAAGGAGTATCTCCTGCTTGGTCGCGAGGGCGCGCGCGAGCCCGACCCGCTGCTTCATGCCTCCAGAGAGCTCCGTTATGAGCTTGTTGCCCTGCCCCTGCAGGCCGACCATGTCTAGCGTCTCTTCCGCCGCCTTCCTGCGCTTATCCGCGGAGACGCCCTCGATCTCGAGCCCAAAAGAGATGTTGTCCAAAACGGTCCGGTTGGGCAAGAGACCGAAGTGCTGGAAAACCATCCCGATCTTCCTCCGCCGAACCTCCCTGAGCTGTTTGGCCGGCATCCCGGAGATGTACTCGCCGTCGAGGTAGACCTTCCCCTCGGTCGGCTCGATGAGGCGGTTGATCACCCGCAAGAGCGTCGACTTGCCGCTCCCCGAGAGCCCGATGACCACAAAGATCTCACCCGGAACCACATCAAAGTTCGCGTCGAAGACCCCGATGGTAGATCCCGTCTCCCTCTCGACCTCGGCCTTGGTGCTGCCCGCGCGGCGCATCTCCAGAGCCTGCCGAGCTCGACGCCCGAAAACCACCGAGCAGTTCTCCACCCGGATGATGGGCTCCTGGCTCCTACTCTCAGATTCCGTGGCCCCTCCTTCGGTAGCCTGCATCTTATGATTGTAAGCCTTGTAGCCTACAATTCTCCCGCCAGCGAGAACAAAAACAGTTGCAACCCCACGCCCTCGTCCGGCTGCAATTTCGCATCATATGCGCTTTCGCCACCCTATTCAACTGATTTCGGTGCTAAATTGATATTCTTAATATATCTCGCAGCCTGTTGAAAAACTCGACCTAGACACACCCATGGCTGTATAGACTGGCTCTAGAGGCTCCAGATCGGGCTTTAGGGGTCCGAAACAGGCGTTTTTGAACCCGAATTGAGGACCAAAAGCAGTAACGGGGAGTTTTTCAACAGGCTGGATGGTGGTCGAGAGCACGGCGGTTTTCAGAGCGCGCCCCCCTCTGGCACCCAGCGCCAGGGCCGGTAGCGAGAGGCTTGCCCCCGCAAAAAGCACAGCGTTTACGAGACCGAACTAGAAGAACGTGGGAGCTAGAGCGTTTGTCATAGCTATTGGACCAGTAAGCGGTACCCGCGATGCTCAAAGAAACCCTTGGCATCGCGGGTACTGATCGCAGATAGAGCCACCGCCATCGCCTCAATGAGAGCTTCCCGGCCACGAGCCTCCGCCCAGCGCAACATCCCTTTAACCTTCGAGAAGGCCTCCTCGATAGGGTTGAGATCGGGGGAGTACGGCGGCAGGTAACGCAACTGGCAGCCTCGCCTCTCGATCAGTTCCCTGATCCGTGAGCCCTTGTGGGCCGAGAGGTTGTCCATCACCACGATCTGTCCCGGACGCAGATCCGGAGCGAGAACCCTATCTACGTAGGCTTCGAAGACCTCGCGGGTGGTGGGTCCCTCTACCGCCAAGGAAGGACCCATCTCCGAGTAGGTCATGCTCGAAAGCAGGGTGACGTTAGCACCCCTGTTGCGCGGTGCTCGGAAGTACGCTCGTCGTCCTCTGCGCGCCCACCCGTAGATCGGAGAGAGCGAGGTGTTGGCGCCCATCTCATCCACGAACACGAAGCGCCTCGCGTCCAACCTGCCGGCCACGAGCGCTCGCCAAGCAGCTCTTAAGAACTCGTCCCTCTCGCTCGCACCCACCGTCCTCCTTTTGGGCTGAATCCCATCCGCCTCAAGAGCCGAGAGAGCGTCGACTCGCTCACGGACACGCCTGCCACGCCTTCGACAAAGCGGCACCTTTGCATGAGCGTTACGGCGGGCCTCTTCTCCACGTCGGCCTCCAGCAACCTCCTGGCTCGCTCGTTGAGCTTGGGGCGCGGCCCCGGGTGTTTCCTCGGAGAGAGCGAGTTGCCCTGGCGAGCCTTACCGACATAACGCTTCACCGAGGAGAGACTCACCCCGAAAGTACGAGCGGCTTCGCTCTTGACCATCCCCCTCTCCTGTACGGCTTCGACTACCTTCTTACGCAGATCTTTGGAGTACGCTTTCATGCACCCATGATGGTGCATGGTCCAGTGACCGCGCAACTTGCTCTAGGGGTTCGAGGACTACTGGCCCGACGCCTGGCCGGATATGCAAGCCGCCCTCGAAGAGGTGCG
>DASQWQ010000258.1:0-5785 GCA_035640175.1 Rubrobacter sp.
AAGAAAGTGGCAGGGTCCTTATGGCTCCGCCACTTCCGACCCTCTCCGCCTCAGCCGTAGGGAGTGGGCTAGCCGCTATCCTGTGGGAAAAGGCGCCAGTACTTCTTCGTAAAGGTTATCGAAGTACCCTGATTCTTGGAGCCGGTGAAAGAATCGTGTCGTGGCGGCGCCAACGAATACCTTCTCGCAGTCGGGAGCGACCACGTCTTTGCTATCCGCACCCACCCGGTCGAAGCCACCACCGCACGACACTATGTCCCTCGCTGGGGTACGGTTATCGACGAAGACGACGTCCTCGCCGTCTCCGGCGCTGAGAACGTCCTCGGCCGTGGAGACGGGCGGGGAGTGGTGCCGAGGTCAGACGGTCGTCGACCACTACGAGATCACGGGCGTGGACGAGTACGAGCCCAACGTCGAGGTCGTCGAGGAGGCCTCGCGCGGGCGGTTCCTGCACATGTTGTACCAAGCCGTACGAACGTAGCGCCAGCCAAGGGGTGGGGAGATGCGTCGTGCTTACCGAGTCGCCAATCGAAGACGAACTTCCGAGAACTCCGTCATAGAGACTGTCTGAAAAATCGCTAAAGGTCTCTTGAGCGCGGGTATTTGGTGGCACTCGAGGCTGCGAAATAGCGCTTTTAACCCCGTCCCGACCTCTCGGAGGAGTCCACGGTGGGGCCCATTCGGAATTTTCAGACATTCTCATAGCGAAGTTCGCAGAATCCCTATTCCCCTTCCTCGGGTGAGAATAGAGAAGGTGGACTCTAGAACGTGAAACCTCTCCGGGCAGCATTCAGTGTCCTCTGCTTCTCGATCTCCGCTGTTAGCTCCTCCTCGCTCATCTGCCCGCCCCAGGCAGGGCTCTTGCGCCCGATGAGCTTCTCCTTGTCGTTGAGGCGCTCGATCAGCCTACGAGGCCTTTCCTTGCTGACGAGTTCTTCAGAGTCGCCCATGCGGAACTCCACTTCCTCTCTGGGCGGTGGTCGCCCGCACTCGCTACGGGTCATTATGCCCCATAGACACTCATCGGGAGCGAACTTCTTAGAACTCTGTACAGGCGAACTTCGGAGAATTCACCTTCCACGCACTCAGGTGAATAGGCCGGTGGAGGATGGCCAGAACCTCCGCGAGTGTTTCGGGCTTCGTAGCATCGGGTACAACAAAGCCTTGGTCCTTTTGGGAAGGAGGGCACGCAGAGATGTATTGGTACAACCCCATAACTCGCACTTCGGAGAGGGTTCAGGCACCCTCCACCGACGAAGAAGCACTGGAGATGCTCTCGGGCCACCCGGATTCTGGCAGGTTCGTCGAACGCTACGTCGTGCTGCGCGAGGAGGGGATGGGCGTAGAGCAGGCGTTGATGTTCGTGGGGCACCGTTTCAGGATGTTTCACCTGAGGCACCAGAACCTCGGTCGGACACGAGAACTCCAACACTCCTCCTAAGAGGCCCGCCATGCGAGAGAAACACACAGATATGGACACGCTCCTTTCGGTCCCGATAGGGTTCATTAGCGGGCTAGAAGCGCAGAGCGAGCTCCGCGAACTACTAGACGAACTCTACTGCGACAACCTGGTGGTACGATGCCGGGAGATTTCCGGTAGTAGATCCCATAGTAGCGCTCCTATACCAACTTCCGAGAAGACCTATTCCACGCAATCGGGTGCATGGCGTAGCATGGTCCGAGGATGAAGCCCGACCCCGAGTTACGCACCGACCGCCTGACCCTCCGCGAGTTCGTGCCCGAGGACGCACCGGAAGTGCAACGGCTCGTCGGGGCTCGGCAGTGGCGCGCACGTTGCCCGTCCCCCGCCCTTACGAGGACGGCATGGCCGAGGAATGGATCGCTTCTCACCGCTCCGCGTTCGAGGACGGGCGGCACGTGAGCCTCGCCGTGACCTTGCGTAAGCACGGCGCGCTGATCGGCTGTATCACGTTGGACCTGAACGCACGAGACGAGAACGCCGAGCTCGGCTACTGGATCGGCGCGCCGTACTGGGGACGGGGGTACGCCACGGAAGCCGTCAATGAAATGTTGTGTTACGGCTTTGAGGAGTTGGGGTTGCACCGTGTCCACGCCAGCCACCTGGGCAACAATCCGGCCTCCGGCAAAGTCTTGCAGAAGGTGGGGGGATGAGCCACGAGGGCACCCGCCCGGAGCACTACGAGAGGTGGGGTGAGCACCACGATTGTGTGTTGTACGGGTTGCTGGCCAGCGACTGGCGCAAGATCAAAGTCAGGTAGCCTACAGCGAAGTTCGCAGAACTCTACTTCCACGCACTCGGGTGAATAGGGTTGGGAAGCCTGTCCATAGACTGTAGGATGCTTCCGGGGCATCGTACACGCTAGCCGTAAGGACGAGCGGAGGAGAACGCCACGTGGCCATGCGCGAATCGAGCACTCGGACGGAAGGCGTACTGTTGCGGGACGTGGCGGAGGGTGACCTTTCCGTGTTCTTCGAGCACCAACGGAACCCGGTCGCGAACCGCATGGCCGACTTCCCCCCCAGGAACTGGGACGCGTTCGTGGTGCACTGGACCAAGATCCTGGCCGACGAGACCGTCATCAAGAGGACCGTCCTCTTCAACGGGCGCGTGGCTGGCAACGTGGTGAGCTTCGAGCAGGAGTGTGAACAGGAGGTCGGCTACTGGATAGGGCGTGAGTACTGGGGCAAGGGCGTCGCCACGCAGGCGCTCTCGCAGTTCCTTGCTCATGCGGAGGTGCGCCGCCCCCTCCACGCGGCGGTAGCCAAGCACAACGTTGGTTCCATCCGCGTCCTGGAGAAGTGCGGCTTCGCTGTCGTCGGCGAGAAGGAAGGTGAGTACGTCCTTCGGCTGACGGCAGACTGAGCGAACGCGGCGCGCCTACTCACGCGACTTCTAAGAATTCGCCTTCTACGAGCTTGGCTGAATAGAGGGCTAATGACTTTCGGTTCAGCCATGTTCGAACGTGACCTCGTCGAGAAGTACGACAAGCCGTTCGGGGGCCGACACCATTGGCCAGTGGCCCGTCTTCAGCTCACGGAAGGTCCAAGTCGGCTCCTCGCGCATCGCCGCGACGTTATCCGCGAGCCCGGACGAGCTCGCGATGTAGGTTGCTCGTTGCTCCGCCACGGCCGGTTCAGGACAAGCGGTTCTGAGACCGTGCGGCCCGGATGGTCTACCAGACGCTCCACCAGCCACCGCGCCTGCTCGGCGGACAGACCGTGCCCGTCCGCTGCGCCTGCAACGTCGAGGGCCGGCCAGCAGCTCCCGTTCTCGGCTATCTGTCGAAGCTCGTGTTCGCGCTGGGACTCGGAGAAGGCGTCGAGCATCGACTTACCGTCGTGCGGGAGGAACGCGTCCACAAACACGGTGCGCCACGCGGACAGGCGCGCGGTCGGCGACTTGGCCTGCGACGATGCCCGAGTAGCTGTGGCCTACGACGATGGCTTCGCGCAGGTCGCCTTCCTCTAGAACAGAGAGTACGTCACCGACGTGTGTCTCAAGCTCGACGTCCCAGACGTCGGCATCCCCGGTCAGCCCCGACAACGTGACTGGGTGGGCACGATGGCCGAGCGCGCAGCCCATCGGTCACCGGCTCCCAGACCCAGGCGCCATCCATGCTTCAGGGATCAAGACAAAGTCCATCGTACTCTCCATTGTGGTTATCAACGTCGTCCATCACGAGCCTTTGCGGGCCAACCATGCCTCGCTAGGGCGAACTTCGCAGAACGCTCCTTCCACGCACTCGGGTGCATAACGGCCATCTTACGGAGAAACGGCCTTGACGACTGGATCGGGGCTTTAGACTAGCGGTCGGATTCGACCCCGTAGAACTCTCTGAGCAGAGGTGCGGTTATCTTCTCGACACTCCTTGCCTGATGGGGGGTGAGGTCCTCCCTCCATCCGCCCGGCTTGGCCTTGCGGTGGAATTTGCCCCGCCCTTTCTTCTCCTCGGTGATGTTCTCCCAGGCGTGCTTCTTCACCACTTGCACCAGCTCGTCCCTGTCCGTCGGAATTCCCAAAGTCGAGTAGACGCGCCTCATGGTCCCGAGGGTGTCCGTCCTCAGGTCCTCATAGCGGACCATTACCTTAGGGCCTTCGTGGGCTTCGTAGGCTCTGTTGGCAGCCCCGACGTTTCTCATATACCGCTTCGCCTGCCCTTCGATGAAGGCTCCGGGGTTTCGGCTGGCCCTGTCCCTCACACTTCCTTCGGATTTGCGCCACTCGTAAGCCTGTCCGCCCGGGAGGTGCCTGTCCAAGGCGGAGGCTGCTACGTCCCTGGGGTCCCTGATGAGTAACACGAGGGCGCTTCGCGGGAAGGCCGCAGCCAGGTACGGCGCGCCGATCGAGCCGTTCGGCTCCTTGACGACTATCCAGTCTCCTTCCTCGGCATCGGGAAACCTGGAGTCGGCAACCTGCGAGACGAAGAGGCGTATCCCTTCGAGCCACGCTTGCCTGTGCGCGTCCGCCATCACGAAATTTTTGCTCCGAAGGCTTTTCGGACGCGCGCCCGCGTAGAAATCCCCGAAGAGCTTGCCCACGAGGGGCTCGTTCCACAACCTTCCACCCGCTATGTCCCCCATCATGGAGGCAAGCCACGTGCTACCGCTGCGCCCCGTGCCGAAAATCCACACGAGCCCGCTCGCTCCGAGTTTATCCATGACCGGCATTGTGGCCGACGGGGCTGGGAATGGCAAAGTCCCCGATAGGGCGCCCCCGGCGGGTTACCTGACCGGGGCGCCCGGCCCTCCCTCGATCCGATCGGACCGTAGTTATGCAGGATGTGCCGTACGCGAACTTCGGGGAACCCCGTCACCGCGAAGTTCTCCGAACACACCTTCTACGAGGTTGAGTGAATAGATCCCGTTTACTGCTAGCCTACGCTGTTCGCCCCTAGTGTGCACCGTAAAGCGGAAAGAACTCGATCACATTCGCCTCGATTGTCTCCACCCCTTGATAACGTGCCACGCTGACGCGGTGGTTGCCGTCCTCGACGAAGTACGAGTTCCCGACCTTGTACAGCCTGACCGCTGGCAGCTCTAGCCCGCGGTGGAACGCTCGGTCCACCCTCTTCCACCTCTCCGCAAGGCTCGCCTTCGTGGGCATGAAGCCGCGATCGAAGGCCTCGTAGCGGTCCACGCTGCCGACTATCTTCGACACCTCGACGTCCCTCAGGCCCAAACCACGCCGGTTGTGCGCCAGGTGTCCCTGCCCGACCTTGTCGAAAGCCAGCAGCCGATTGCATTCACACCGCAAACGGGCCGCCATGCGCCCCAAGAAGGCCCGACGCCGGGCGCGGCTGAAGTCCGCCTCGACCTGTACCTCAACGCTCATGAAACCGATCACCGCTCGGTCACCCCCTTCTTGCCACCAAACAAAATGTACTTGTCTAATGACCCCGATAGTACCGGCAAAACCGGACACGGTCGTTCCTAATTGACGAGAAAAAGGAAAGTTCAAGAAGAGGAGGCGGAGCGGTGATCGGAAGGGGGAAGGGCCGCCAGTATCTCAAAACCCGCAACGCCCCGGTCCGCCATCGTAAACCAAGCCCATCGGACCGAGGCTGCGCAAACTTCCGAGAATCAACCTTCCACGCACTCCGGTGACTAAGGGTGAGAGGAGAAAGGGCCGGAAAGGCTAAGGGCAAGGAATGCAAGCAAAAAGAGAGCCCGGAGCCTTTGGGCTCCGGGCTTCCGTTTTCTACTGCCCCACTGCTTCGGATCAGGCGGGGAGGAGCCGCTACGGGCGACTCCGCCAGGAAGGACCAGAGTCTGACGTATCATTGTTGGTGACTCTGGACTTAAC
>DASQWQ010000259.1:0-5836 GCA_035640175.1 Rubrobacter sp.
TGTGAGTCGAGCACCCCCGCGAAGAACTCCGCCGGGTAGTGGCGCCTCATGTACGCGCTCGCGTAGGAGAGCTCCGCGAAGCTGGCCGCGTGGGCGGCGGAGAAACCGTAGACCGAGAACCCCTCCATCCACGAGAAGACCACGTCCGCCCCGGCGGTCGGGACACCGTTCTCCCGCGCCCGCCGCAGGAACTCCAGGCGCAGGTCCTGCATCGCCCCTGGCCCCCGGTCCTTGGTCATGGCGCGCCGCAAGAAATCTCCCTCCGCGAGGGTGAAACCAGCGACGGCGTTCGCCACAGCGAGGACCTGCTCCTGGAAGACGAGCAGGCCGTAAGTTGGTCTGAGGATCTCCTCCAACTCAGGTAGGATCGCCCGGTACTGCTCCCGCCCGTTCCTCCTCATCACGTAAGGGGTGATGAGGTCGCCCCTCACGGGGCCGGGCCTGAACAGTGAGATCTGGGCCACAAGGTCCGCGAACCTCCTCGGCTTCAGCCGCCGGCTCAGGTGCAGCTGACCCGGGGACTCGAGCTGGAACATTCCCGCGTTCCTGCCCGTCCTGACGAGGGCGTAGGCCTCTTTGTCATCCGGCGGCAGGTCGTAAGGATCAACCTTGCGCCCCAGCCTCCTCGAAGCCATCTCTCCGGCCTTGTGTAGCGCGGTGTGCATCCTCAAGCCCAGGAGGTCGAGCTTCGGCAGGCCCACCCGCTCCAGATCGTCCTTGTCGTACTGGCAGCGCATAAGCCCCTTTGTCCCAGAAGGCTCCAGCGGCACCAACTCCGAGAGGTGATGCTCGGCCGACCCGAATACCATCCCCCCGCTGTGGGTGCCCCCCTCCTTGATGCGCCCCGCGAGCCCCGCCGAGAGCTCGAGCAGGAGCCGATACCTCTCCCTGTCTTGCAATGGATGGCCTTTCATCGCAGGTTCCGCAAGAGACTCCTCCCAGCCTGAGAGGCCAGCGTAGACCCTGTCGCGGTCATGGAAGCGGGTCGGGACGTTTCTCGAGAGAACGTCGATCTCGCCCGGTGGGTGCCCGAGCGCCCGCGCCGCGACCTTCACAGCCCCCCGCATCGACATCGTCTGCACCGTCGCGGTCTCAGCGACGCCTCGACGCTCGTAGCGATGGATCATCTTGAAGCGAACCTCGTCCCGCCTCACGGAACAGAAGTCCAGATCCACGTCGGGAGGGTCCTTGCGTTCCTCGTGCAGAAAGCGCTCGAAAAGCAGCTTGTTGGAGAACGGCTCGGGCTGGGTCAGTCCCAGGCAGTACGAGACCAGGCTGTTCGCCGCGCTTCCCCTGCCCGTAACGGGGATGTCCTTCGCCTTCGCGATCTCTTTCGCCTCGTGCGCGATCAGGAAGTACGGCGCAAACCCGAGAGCGTCGATGCAGCGAAGCTCGCGCTCCAGACGACCCTTGATCTCCGCCGTCGTGGATCTTCCTTTCTTTCCGTACCGTCTCCTGGCCCCAGCGACAACGAGCTCGAGCAGCGTTCTCCCTGCGGTCTTGCCTGCTGGCAGGTTCGCCGCCGGCATGTGGACATCACCCGACAATTCCACCGTCCCCGAGCATCTCTCCGCGAGGGCCGCAGCGTTCGCCAGGGCGTCCGGGCAGTCTCTGAACAAACGCCGCATCTCCCTCCCTGACCTGAGATGCAACCTGTCGGTCGGCCTGTACCCCGGGCCTGGTAGCGCCGTGAGGTTCGCCGCGGCGACGAGGACTTCGTGTAGCCGGTGGTCGGCGGGGAAGAGGTAAGCCACATCGCCAGTGGCGACGGCGGGTACGCCAGCGTTCCGCGCGAAGGCCGCCACTCTTCTCGAACTCCGCCTTCCGGTCGCCGTCTCATCGTCGGTCAGCTCGACGTAGAGCCGGTCCCCGAATGCCTCCCGCAGGCGGCGCAGAACCTCGGTCGCCTCTTCCCCATGTCCGTCCAGTATCAGGTTGGGGATTAGCCCGAACGGAACGGCCCCCGTGAGGCAGACCAAACCTTCCGTATGCTCCAGGATCTTCCCCAGCGGGCAAGCGGGGCTTCGCCGGTCCTCTGAAGAGGTCCTGTAAGCCGTGATGAACCGGCACAGGGAACGGTACCCTTGCATGGACTCGGCCAGCAGCACGATGTGCCCTCCCTCTTTCATGGTTATCTCCGCGCCAACTACTGGCGAAACTCCAGCATTCTCGGTGGCATCGAGAAATCTCGGGATACCGTAGAGCCCGTCGCGATCCGTGAGCGCCAGAGAGGACATCCCCATCCTCGCCGCTGCCTCCACAAGCTCTTCTGGCCTCGCGACCCCGAAACCGAAGGAGAACCCGCTCCTGACGTGCAGATGGACGAAACCGTGCGAGGAACCTCCGTTCAATCCGTTACCCCTACGAGAAACCACTCCCCGTCGTTCTCCCGCGCCAGGTCGACGACCGAGTCGTCGGAGAGGAGGACCCTCACGAGTCTCCTGTCCTTCGCCCGCGTCTCGTCCCACCACGCCCGAACCTCCCTCCAGCGCCCAAGGACCTCTACGACGTGGCGCCTCTTGCGGCACCGTCTCCGGCCCGAAGACCACACTATCCGCATGCGCCCGTGGCGGTTCTCCAACTCGACCGGCTCCCGCAGGGTATGGACCGCCTGCCCGCTAGCACGGCTACCATCCATCTCCGAGGCCCGCGAGAGCCAGGGGGTCCGCAGCAGGTGATCCAAGACCCTCCTTCTCGACTCACGGGTAGAGAACAGCGGCTCCTCGAAACCCTCGGGCCGCAAGGGGTAGCAGTGTATCTCCGAGACGCTCGCCTCCATCGGTCTCCTCCCTCCGGGGAGCGCCAGAGCCGGGGGATGAGAAACCCGCGCTTCCGGATATAATCCGGAGAGCAGGCGTCCTCGCCTCCTTCTAACCCTCGCAGGCCGGTGCTGGTTGGACGCCGGCCGGCCCGCGAGGCCCGGGGTGGGGGCGCTCCTGCTTTGCCGTTCCTCTCTTTACGCTACCACAAACTATTGTTTGTAGTCTATGGCAAAATCGTGTAGAGTGTCATCGCGAGGCGTTCAGTGGAGGCGATGGTGGTCCCTGAGAACTGGAAGATAAAGATAGAGATGCTCAGGCGCCTGGCCCGGGCGAACGTGAGGGGAGATGGGCCTCCTAGCGTACGCGAGGTGGGGGAGGCCGTGGGCCTGAGGAGTTCACAGACCGCGTACAAGCACCTCAAAAAGCTGGAGGAGGCCGGGTATATCGAGCGGGAGGATAGGCGGGCGCGCGGCATCAGGCTGACGGAGAAGGGTTGGGAGGCTGCGGGCGAGATGCCCCTGTTGGGTAGGATCGCCGCCGGACGCGGGCTCGAGGCCGTGACGGTCGGGGATGAGGCCTACTCGCTGGCGGCGGAGCTCGTGGGGTCCCGCTCGGGCAGGCGGCGCTACCTCTTGAGGGTTGTGGGGCAGTCTATGATCGGGGCGCACATCGCCGACGGGGACCTCCTGGTCGTAGAAGAAGACGAAGACCCGCCCGACGGTGCCGTCGTGGCGGCCCTCATCGGGGGCGGCGAGGAGGTCACCGTCAAGCGACTCTACCGAGAGGGAGACCTCCTGCGGCTGAGGCCCGAGAACGGGGACCACGAGGACCTCGTCGTGCCCGCCGAGGACGTGACGATACAGGGACGCGTGGTTTACGTCGTACATCCGCCAAGGGGGAGAATCTAAAGTAGCATTTCAGCACGCTCCAGCTGTCGTCTCCGCTCGTCAGCATTTCAGCTAGTCAGCTTTTTGTTTTCGTTTATCGCCTCTCGCTTGTAGGCGGATGCGCGATTCGCGGTAGGTCAGTACCTCTGCGAATCGTTTTGGGCACGCTCCTCGCCAGGGAAACTGGCAGTCTTGGCGGGTAAAGTAAAGAGCGTGAACGGGCCGGCACAAACGACCGGGGCTACGGAACGGGAAGTCTTGTTGACCCGGCCGGTGGTTCTGCTGACCCTCGTCGCTTTTGCCGCCCTCTTCGGCTTCCAGCTGCTGCTCTCCGTCGTGCCTCTGTATGCGAACGAGGCCGGCGGTGGCAGCTCGGGCGCCGGTCTCGCGACTACCGCCTTCATGCTCTCGACGGTGCTGACCCAGATCCAGATGCCCCGCATCCTGGGCCGCTACGGCTACCGGCGGGCGCTCGCAGCCGGACTGTTGTTCCTCGGGGTTCCCGCGTTGTTCTACGCTTACGCCCAGACATTGGTGCCGATACTGGCCGTTACGTTGCTGCGGGGTGTTGGGTTCGGGATCGTCACCGTGGTGTTCGCGGCCCTGGTCGTCGAGCTGGCCCCTCCCGGCCGCAGGGGAGAAGCCCTCGGTCTCCTCGGCGTCGCCCTCACGTTGCCAAACATCTTCTGCAACGCGCTGGGGCTCTGGTTGGTGGGGCAGTTCGGCTACGAGGTCGTCTTCTTGCTTGGGGGTCTCGCCCCACTGCTTGGGCTAGGTATGGTGATCGGCATCCGCTCCGCCGCGCCGTCGGAGAAGGGAGAGGAGGAAGAAGGCGCTGGTTTCTTCGCCGGCCTCGGGCGTGCTCCACTGTTGCGCATCTTCCTCCTGTTTGCGACGACGACAATGGCCGGTGGAGTGATCGTGACCTTCCTGCCCCTGGCGGTGCCCGGCTCGGGGGCTTTCTCCGCCGCGAGCGCGCTCCTCGCTGTCGGTATCACCTCCACCGCCAGCCGCTGGTGGGCCGGAAGGTTCAGCGACCGCAGCGACCCGCGCCTCCTGCTCGCCCCCGGTCTCATAGCTTGCGCAACCGGGATGGTCTGCCTTCCGCTCGGGGGTGTTGTCCTGCTGGTCGGGGCCGTGCTCTTCGGGACCGGGTTCGGGCTGCTCCAGAATGCCACCCTCATCCTGATGATGGGGCGTGTCTCGAAATCCGAGTACGGGCTCGGCAGCACGCTGTGGAACGCGGCTTTCGATACAGGGACCGGGATAGGAGCCTTCTCGTTCGGGTTGTTGATCTCGACGATCGGGTTTTCCTGGTCTTTCTTCATTTGCTCGGCAATGGTGGCATCAGCCCTCCTACTCGTGCTCCTCGACCACTCCTCAACACAGAACTGACCATAACCGTATTGTTACCAAACAACAAACGCGGAAGGACTAAGGTTACGCACTATGTTAGACGGGAACGGCGGCCGAAGGGTAGAGTTGGCGAGACTTTAGAGTACAACGATCTCGTTACGTGAGTCTCAAAACACCCAGTCGCCCAGGCTCCGCTTCCGTGCCTTGCTGACCGAGGGCGGTAACCTAAGAGTGCAACTTCACAGAGCTTGAAGTTCGTCCATGGTGCATTCTGCGAACTTCGCGTGTGGTGGGCATCCTAAGAAGTCGGGGGTTCGGACCCCTGGCCAGGCTCTCGCCGCCCCAGCCTAGAGTCCGCCACTGTCACCGCGGACTCGCAGCCTCCTGCCTTCTAGTACCAATAACGCGACCACGGCAGAGGAGCTCGCCGTGGTCGCGTAGCCGAGCGGGGTGCGCTCCCCTATGGCGACCCAGAGCAGGAGCGTCAGCACCGCGTACCCGATCAGCGCCCAGCGCATGGCGCGCCGGTAGGGTACGAGGCGGGGGATAGGCAGGTACAGCGCCGCCAGGAGCGCGAGGTACCCCAGGCCGTTGGGGATGAAGGCGGTATCGGGGAACAGCAGCGACAGATGGACGGTGGCGGTGGTCAGCGTGAGCAGGACTACGCCGATCCGGATCGTGGCGTCCACGGCCGGTTGCCGGGCGGCTGGAGAGGTCGAGGGCATCTTGGTGCTCCTTCGAGTTGTCTCCGGGGTCACAAGTATTTACGCGGCCGCGGGCCGTTCGGAGGCCTGTTCGTCATCGAGCTGCTCCTGGGGCTCGGGTTGTTCG
>DASQWQ010000260.1:0-2367 GCA_035640175.1 Rubrobacter sp.
CAGGCATGTTGTTGGCCGTCGTGACGAGCACCGTGTTGCGGAAGTAGGCTTTGTCTGCCAGGTCGTGCAGGGCTGCGAAGAAGATCTTTTGATCGTACCCATGCTGACGTTGCACACGTCCATCCCGTTCTCTATGGCCCACCTGAGCCCGGCGGTAAAGGTGGTGCCCCTCCCGGTGAGGCGCGAGCCGAGGACCTTCACGCTGTAGAGCTCGCAGCCCGGCGCTACGGAGCGGATGAAGCCGGCGCAGGCGGTGCCGTGGCCGTAGGAGTCCCCGTGCGGCTCGGTGTCGTGCAGGAGCCCGAGGAGCCCGTCGGTGAGGACGACGTAGCCGCCGAGGTGCCCTCCCACCGCGGGGTGCTCCGCGTCGATGCCGGAGTCTATGACGGCGACCTTCACGCCCGCCCCGGTGCTCCCGCCTTTTCATCAGGCATCTTTGAGCGACTGGGGCGGGGCGAAGATCTCTCCCAGTGTGCCGCCCACGAGAATCGTTCCACCACCCGCCTAATTTGCAGTACCTTGTAGCTGGCTGCTTGAAGCAGACCTCTCGTGTACCATCGTTTTTCAGGAGGAATAGGAGATACGCGTGAAGATAACCGGCGTCGAGACATACCCGGTGTGGGGCGGGGAGCGGAATTACCTGTTCGTGGTCGTGGATACCGACGAAGGCCTCTACGGCGTCGGCGAAGCGGGGCTCACCGGCCGCGAGCTGGCGGTGACGGGGACGATCGAGCATTTCGAGCCGCTCCTCCTAGAGGAGGATCCGTTTCGTACCGAGCACCTCTGGCAGCTGCTCTTCCGAGGAGGTTTCTTCCCTGCCCGGCACGCCGTTTCGGCAGCGATCTCGGCCGTTGACATTGCGCTGTGGGATATCAAGGGCAAAGCCCTGGGCGTTCCCGTCTACGAACTCCTCGGCGGGCGAGCCCGCGAGCGGGTGGTTTGCTACCCGCACAACGCCGAAGCTGGCACGGACACGGCTGCGCTGGTCGAATCCTGCTTGCAGACCACGGAAGAGGGCTGGCGCTTCGTGCGCTGGGGTTTGCCCCAGGATGGTGAGGTCTTCGAGCCCTACCGTTCCGTGCTCGCCGCCGTCGAACAGCTGGCGGCGGTGCGGGATGCTGTGGGTGAGGAGGTCGAGATGATACTGGACGTTCACACCCGCCTGGAGATGCCCGACTCCCTTCGGCTGTGCCGCGAAGCCGAGCCTTTGCGCCCCTTCTTCATCGAAGACCCCTTGCGTTCGGAGGACCCCCGCTCATATGAGATGCTGAGGACGCGCACCGCCGTGCCCTTGGCAGCCGGGGAGCAGTTTGGTTCCAAGTGGGAGTTCAGGGGGCTCGTGGAGAAGGAGTGGATAGACTACGCCCGCGTCGACTTGTGCATCGCCGGGGGCATCACCGAGGCGAAGAAGATAGCGGCCATGTGCGAAATGCACCACGTAAAGCTCGCCGTCCACAACCCGCTCGGGCCCGTCTCGACGGCCGCCTGCCTGCACCTGAACCTCTCGTGCCCCAACTTCGGTGTCCAAGAGCAGCCTTACAGGCCAGGAACGTTCCTGACCGACGTCGTCCCCGTGCAGCCCGAGTGGGAGGATGGGCACCTGCTGCCGCCCACGCACCCGGGGCTGGGCGTGGAGTTCGATCGGGAGGCGGCGAAGGGTCATCCCTTCCGGATGGCGGAGCTTCCTCACCTGCGCCGCCCGGACGGCTCGTTCACGAACTGGTAAGCGAGCCACATGTTGCGAAGCGCACGTGTCTACCAGCATCGCTGCTCAGTAAGGCACGGAAGACCAGCTCGGGCGGTTTTGTACTCGAGAACCTAAACGACGGTTTGCGAGACTGCCACAATACGATCGTAGCGTAGAGCTGGCCATCCGCCAGGGTAACTTGTCTCGACCTACCAACTAGTATTCACTGCCTTGTTGCAGGTTCCCTACCATGCGTTCTAGCACGTCGACGACCGTCGCGTATTCTTGTTCAGTGATACCTTTCCTCGCTCGTCTTCTCACCTCACTCTGCAGTTCGAAGACGGTTTCGCGCCTGACTTTACCCGCATCGGTGAGCGTAAGTTGCTCTCCGTCGCGCTCGCCGAACGTAACCATCCACCCTTCCTCTACGAACTCCTCGATGATCTCGTCTAGCTGGTGTGCGTCGATGAAGGTCTGCATGGTGTCGAAGAGACCACCCCTCGTGATGGTGCCAGCCTGGTAGACGATGTTGAGCACTTGCCAGCGCGAACGCGTGAAGCCGTTTTCACTGAGCACCCGATCGATGTGCTCGGTGATGACGTAGTCTGCGTGCTTGAGCCAATACCCGATGGGCTTGTGCTTCGTCGCCATGTCTTGGTGCGCCATGTGTCTCCTCTTTA
>DASQWQ010000261.1:0-2407 GCA_035640175.1 Rubrobacter sp.
AGCCACTTCGCCCACCAGTTCCTCGACTCCGCCGCGTTCATCGAGGAGTTCGCTGACCGCATCTACCACTTCCACATCAAGGACAGCCGCAAGCGGTTGAACGGTCGCAGGAGCATACTCGGAGGCCACCTGGACTTCGGCAGCCCCGAGCGTGGCTGGGACTTCGTCTCCCCGGGCCACGGCGACGTGAACCTCGAGGACTGCATCCGCACGCTGAACCATATCGGCTACGAGGGCCCTCTCAGCATCGAGTGGGAGGACTCGGGGATGGATCGCGAGTACGGGGCCAGGGACGCACTGGCTTTCACGAGGCGTACGGATTTCGAGCCATCGACGCAGGCCTTCGACGCAGCCTTCGCGAGGGAGGAGTAATCATGGAGCGGGAAGAGATCGGGGTCGGGCTCGTCGGCTACAAGTTCATGGGCCGCGCCCACTCCAACGCCTACCGCCAGGTCGCAAGCTTCTTCGACGTCGACCCCTCTCCCAGGATGGCCGCAATCTGCGGCCGCGACGAGGCCGGCGTGAGGGAGGCTGCGGATACTCTCGGCTGGGAGTCCTACGAGACGGACTACCGCAAGCTCATAGCGCGCGATGATATAGACCTCGTGGATATCGTCACACCGGGCAACACGCACCGCGAGATCGTGCTGACCGCCCTCGAAGCGGGCAAGCACGTCCTTTGCGAGAAGCCGCTCGCCAATACCCTCCCTGAAGCCCGCGAGATGCTTACCGCGGCGCGCAATGCGGGGACGGTCAACATGGTCTGCTTCAACTACAGGCGCGCCCCTGCGGTGCAGCTCGCCAGGAAGCTCGTCGAGGAAGGGCGGCTAGGGGAGATAAGGCACTGGCGGGCCACGTATTTGCAGGACTTCATAATGGAGCCTTCTTTCCCCCTGATCTGGCGCCTCCAGAAAGAAGTCTCCGGCTCAGGCGCGCTCGGCGATATAGGGGCGCACATCATCGACCTGGCCCATTTCGTGGTCGGACCTATCTCCGAGGTCACGGGCATGACGGAGACGTTCATTGAGGAGCGGCCCCTGGAGGAGGCCGGCGCGGGCGGAGGGCTCTCGGCGAGCGGCGGCACGGAGATGGGAGAGGTGACGGTAGACGACGCAGCGGCCTTTCTGGCCCGCTTCGAGAACGGTGCCATAGGAACCTTCGAGGCCACGCGCTTCGCGGCTGGCCGCAGAAACCAAAACTCCTTCGAGGTCAACGGCTCCAAAGGAAGCGTCGCCTTCGACCTCGAGCGCATGAACGAGCTCGAAGTGTTCTTTACGGAAGATGAGCCCGACGTCCAGGGCTTCAGGACCGTAAACGTGACGGAGCCTGACCACCCGTACACGGGGGCCTGGTGGCCGCCGGGGCACATCCTCGGCTACGAGCACACCTTCGTCCACACCATGAAAGACCTGATGGACGGTATAAAGGTGGGGAAGAGCCCGGCCCCGACCTTCGAGGACGGCTACCGGTGCCAGGCCGTGCTGGATGCCGTCGAACGCAGCGCCGCAAGCGGCGAATGGAGAAGACCGGAGATGGAAGGGATCTAGACTTGGCTGAAGAGCCACGCGTAACCATCTGGAACGAGTACAGGCACGAAAAGAGCGACGAGCAGGTCGCGAAGATCTACCCCGAAGGCATGCACGCCGTCCTCGTCGCCATGCTGACCGAGGGCGGCTTCGAGGTCGGTACGGCGACCCTCGATGAGCCCGAGCACGGGCTCCCCGATGAGGTACTGGATACTACTGACGTACTCATCTGGTGGGGCCACATGGCCCACGACGAGGTCTCTGACGAAATAGTCGAGAAGGTACACGAGCGCGTGCTCGGCGGCATGGGCCTGATCGTGCTCCACTCAGGACACTTCTCGAAAATCTTCAAGAAGCTTATGGGTACGACCTGCGACCTCAAGTGGCGCCACGACGACACGGAGAGGCTCTGGGTCGTCGCGCCCGGACATCCCATAGCGGAAGGGCTCGGGGAGTACATAGAGCTCGAAGAGGAGATGTACGGCGAGCCCTTCGACGTGCCGCAACCGGACGAGCTCGTCTTCGTGAGCTGGTTCAGGGGTGGGGAGGTCTTCAGGAGCGGCCTGTGTTACAGGAGAGGACGGGGAAGGATCTTCTACTTCCGTCCAGGCCACGAGGAGAACCCCTCGTACCACAACCGGGACGTCCAGCGCGTCATCAGGAACGCAGTCCGCTGGGCCGCGCCGACACCAGGGGCGACTCCTGTATACGGGCACACAGAACCGCTAGACTAGAGTCGAACGAGATCTAGACCCACAAGAGGAGAGCCGTTTGCAAGCTGAAAGATCTTCCGCAGAACCCCTGCGTGCCGGGGTCGTCGGCCTCGGTTACGCGGGCGAGCAGCACCTGAAGAACTTCGTGAGGGTGCCTGGCGTGGAAGC
>DASQWQ010000262.1:0-3943 GCA_035640175.1 Rubrobacter sp.
ACGTGGGCCGCCGCGGAGTTGGGCATGATCTTGGTTACGGCGAAGGGGTTGACACGGGAGGGACCCTTGCTATCTATGGTCGCCTGCGTCGTTTCCATGCTGGTCACGCCCCCGATGCCGCTGCCGAGGATGAGGCCGACCCGCTCCGGGTTGTTGTTGAGCAAGTCCCAGGCGTCCGCGTCTTCGAGGGCCAGCTTGGCCGAGGCGAGGCCCATCTGCCCGAACCGGTCGGTCCTAGCCGCCACTTTGCGGTCCATAAAGCTCTCGGGGTCGAAGTCTGTGCACTCGGCGGCGATGCGCACGTCGAAGTCCTCGGGATCGAAGAGCGTTATGGGACCTGCCCCGCTCTCGTTGGCCAGGAGCGAGCTCCAGAGCTTCTTGCACCCTACTCCTATGGGGGTGACCGCACCGATCCCCGTTATGTAAGCCTCCGGGTGCCTGTCCGCCATCTCGCCCCCTAGCAGAATCCAAGGTCCATCGAACTACGAATCTTAGCATCACAGGCCCCTGTCGACTCCGGCGCGACTCGCCCTGTGCTATAACCCTCCAGGATGAGTCGGTGGAGCGAGCATTGATCTTCTACATCGCGATGGTCCTCTTTCTAACGAACTTCGCGCTTGGCGTACTCGTGCAACTTCGTATCGTGGATACGAAACCTTTTCGCTGGCTTCACCACGCCCTGTTCTTCGCGGTCTTCGCCTGCGCCGCCGTGGCTGCCGGCGTCGGATTCCTGCAGGGCGCGCCCTACCGCTGGGTCCTGTTGCCTGTCCTGGCTCTCTTCGCCTTGCTGCCACGGGTGCGGGCTGGAACTCCGGGTCACGCCGCGCTCGCCGGCGGGGCCATGATCCTCTACGTTACAGGCTTCGTATGGATGCTTTAGGAGGCTGACTTGGATTTCCTGGAGGTCCTAAAGAGGCGCAAGACTACGAATGGCCCCTTTCTGCCAGACCCCGTGAAGCCCGAGCACCAGCGCATGCTCGTCGAGGTCGCCGCGATGGCCCCCTCCCACTTCAACAGCCAGCCCTGGCGTTTCGTGCTGGTCGACGACCGCGAGACCATAGATGAGGTCGCAAGCATAAGCGGCGAGAGCATGACGCGTCTTCTGGAGGACGGCACGTTCTGGAAGCGCTACAGGCCCTACTTCCGTTTCTCGGAGGCCGAGATGGAGGAGAAGCGTGACGGCATCCACTTCGACCAGATGCCAGGCGTACTCAAGCCTTTCTCGCGCCAGATCTTCTCGAACACGGGTCAGGCCGTGATGAACCGCTTCGGCGTCCCCAAGACCCTGGGTGAGGACAACAGGAAGCTCGTCGCAGGCTCGCCACTACTTTTGGCCGTCCTCCTCGCCAAGACCGAGTATCGTCCCGGCGAGCTCTCGGGGTTCTACTCCATCTTCGGGATGGGAGCCGCCATCGAGAACATCTGGCTCACCACGACGGAGCTCGGCATGGGCATTCAGTTTGTCTCGACGCCGATGGAGATACCCGAGAACTGGGAGCGGCTGAAGAAGCTACTCAAAGTCCCCTACGACCTGGAGCTGATGGCCGTCTACCGGCTCGGGTACGTCCCGAAGGAGCACAGAAGGCCGACGATCGACTGGTCGAGCCGCCAGCGCAAGCGTATCTCGCAGTACGTCTTCCGCGACACCTGTGAGAATCCCGAGCGGGACTCCGAGACTGACTTGGCCGCGCAGACACGGTCGGGAGAACTTTGAACGTACCCAGGATCCTCTCTGTTGCCAGCGCCCTGCCGCCCCATCGCGTCGGGCAGGAGGAGGCGAAGACGTTCGCCAGGAGCATGTTCTCGCGCGGGCACGGCGACATCGAGCGGCTGCTCCCGATCTTCGACAACGTCCACGTAGAGAACCGCTACTTCTGCGTACCTGTGGAGTGGTTCGAGAGAGACCACACTTTCCCCGAGAAGAACGCCCTCTACGTCGAGCACGCCCTCGACCTCTCCGAGAAAGCAGCGAGGCGGGCGCTGGACAGGGTCGGGGCCGGGCCCAATGAGATCGGTGCGATCTTCTTCGTCTCGACGACCGGGATCTGCACACCTTCCATCGACTCGAAGCTGATCTTCCGCCTCGGCCTCTCCGAGCACACGCGGCGCGTCCCGATCTGGGGCCTCGGCTGCTCGGCGGGTGCGGCTGGTATCGCGCGCGCCGCCGAACACGCCCGCCTCTATCCCGACCAGCTGGTCCTCCTCGTCGCCGTCGAGCTCTGTGGCCCAACCTTCCAGCGGGGCGACCGTTCGAAGAGCAACCTTATCTCCACGAGCCTCTTCGCCGATGGCGCCGCCGCCGTGCTGTTCGGAGGCACCACAGGCCCCGAGGTACTCGGAGGCTACAGCACCACGTGGCCAGATACCGAGGATGTCATGGGCTGGGACCTCGTCGAGAGAGGCCTGAAAGTGCAGCTCTCCAAGAGCATCCCGAACTTCGTGCGCGAGAAGTTCCGCGACAACCTGGAGGAGGCCTGTAACTCTCTAGGCCTCGACTTCGACGAGCTCGAACATTTCGTGCTCCATCCCGGCGGCTCCAAAGTCCTCGACGCCTTCGAGGAGGCGCTCGGTCTGGAAGCAGGCGGGCTCACCACGAGCCGCGACGTGCTGCGCGACTGCGGCAATATGTCGAGCGTCACGGTTCTCTTTATCCTGGAACGCTTCCTCGAAAGCGGAGAACTCGCTAAAGGCGACCTCGGCGTACTCTCGGCAATGGGTCCAGGATTCTCCTCGGAGCATGTGTTTTTCAGATGCTGACGGACTTGGCCATCAGCATCTGAGCGGTCAGCTAGTTAGCTTTTCAGCTAGTCAGCTCTATGTGGTGGGTTGGAGGTTGCGTTGAACGTCGTGTTGCTGGTTGCTGGGGTGATCCTCGTTGCGGTCCAGCGTTTGCTGGAGCTCTGGTACTCGCGGCGGAACGAGCGGAGGCTTCGGGCTCGTGGTGCGGTCGAGCGTGGGAGCGGGCACTTTCCCGCGATGGTCGCCATCCATACTTTGTGGCTGGTATCGACGCTCGTCGAGGGACTTCTGCGCGGGCCCGAGCCGCCTGTGTGGTGGCCTGTGCCGCTGGCGGCGTTTCTGCTCGTCCAGCCGTTACGGTACTGGGCAATCCTCACACTGGGAGTGAACTGGAACGTAAGAGTACTCGTCGTGCCAGGCGGAAAGCTCGTCAAGAACGGACCCTACCGCTACTTCCCTCATCCCAACTACGTCGTCGTGGCCGTGGAGGTACTGACCTTCCCGCTCATCTTCGGCGCCTGGATAACTGCGGTCGTCTTCTCGCTACTAAACGCCGCCTTGCTCTACCTCCGTATCCGAACAGAGAACCGGGCGCTGAAAGAGGTATCAGGCTAGAATTAAGCTAGGCAGCAAGTCAGCACGCCGCTCTGCGGGCGACTTGCCAGCATTTCAGCCAGGCTGTGGATAGCAACAGGAAAGATCTCTTGAGAGGCGATTTCTAGGGACGATCGATCCGCAGCCGCGCACAGGTGACGAACCGAGATGCTGACAAGCTGAAATGCTGACAAGCGGAGGCCGAAGCGTGCTGACAAGCCGGCGACCGGAGGGAGACGACGTGCTAGATCTTAAATACATCCGCGAGAACGTGAAAGCCGTCGAGGAGAATACAAGGTACCGAGGCGTCGAGGCCGACGTGGGCCTGGTTGTAGAGCTGGCCGAAAGGCGCTCGGATCTCATACAGGAGTCGAACGAGCTCAAGCAACGCCAGAACCAGATGGCCAGGAGCATCGGCAGAGAGCGCGACGAGGAGGCGCGGGCGAGGCTCATCGAAGAGTCACGGGCTATGAAGGAGCGGCTGCCGTCCAAAGAAAGGGAGCTGCACGAGGTTGAGGAGCGGCTGCGGGACGAGCAGTCGAAGATCCCCAACATGACACATCCTGACTCGCCTATCGGCAAGGACGACACGGAGAACGTCGAGATTCGG
>DASQWQ010000263.1:0-5202 GCA_035640175.1 Rubrobacter sp.
AGGGTGCGGTGGCGGGGCATAGCCATTCTGCTGCCGGCTGCGAGCAGCCCGAAGCTGTTGTCGAGCCTCTCGGAGAGCTGTTCTACGGGCAACACCTTCACCCTCGCCGCCGCCAGCTCTATTGCCAGGGGGATGCCGTCCAGCCGGTAGCAGATCTGGGCCACGGCCGTCGCATTCTGCTCCGTGAGCGCGAAGGTCGGGTTGACCGCCGCCGCTCGCTCCACGAAGAGCCGAGCCGACTCGTAGAGCGGCAGGCTGTCGATACCCGGCAGACGCCGGAGGTCGGGGAGGGAGAGCGAGGGAACGACCCAGGCTACCTCGCCGGTGATGCCCAGAGCCTCCCGGCTGGTGGTCAGGACACGCAGCTCAGGACAGGAATGGAGCAACGCCTCGGCTAGCTCGGCGCAGGCTTCGATCAGATGCTCGCAGTTGTCCAAAACCAGCAGAACCTTCTTGAACCCGAAATAGTCAGAGAGCGTCTCGATAAGCATGTGACCTGGCTGCTCGCGTACGCCTAGAGTGGAGGCTATCGCCTGGGGCACCAGAGAAGGATCTGCCAGCGGCGCCAGATCCACCAACCACACGCCGTCCTCGAAGTCCTCCACCAACTCGCCCGCTGCCGCCAAAGCAAGCCTCGTCTTGCCACACCCCCCCGAGCCGGTGAGCGTCAGCAAGCGGGTGTTCTCCAGCAACCGCTTTACCTCGGCAAGCTCCTTCTCCCGTCCGACGAAGCTGGAGAGCTCTAAAGGCAGGTTGTTGGGAGGGCTCGCATCCCGATGCTCGCCAGGGAAAGTAACCAGCCGGCCGCGATCGCTTCCTCGGTCCTCACGGAGTGGATGCGTCGCGTCGGGCACTGGGTCTTGCTCCCAAAGAGTCTGGCCGCTCGTTGGGAAATTGTAGCCGCTACAGGGCCACACTGGAAGGGTCGGGGAATAAATGCCTCGATGACGAACCTCCGACACACCTCTTCTACACGCTTCCATAATGTAAGGGTCAGAGGCACAGCGGTCGTTGGGTCTGATAGAGGAAGATAATGATCTTGAGGGCCTCGCGGGGCCCTCCACACACCCCTGACCAGGACACAGTAAGTTAGCCGATTCCTTTGCCAGCCCCGAGTCCCGATTCTCCATAGTCTCTTAAAGCTGCTTTAACGTCTCTGTAGCCGACGAACGGGTGTTCGAAGGCCCGCAGGACCTAACAGGTAAGACAATGGCTCAAATCAGCTTGTACACATGCCGATGCCAGGATGACCGGGTCTAGTTATCGACCCGGGGTGCCGAACTCCTGCCTCCCCCCTCCCCCGATCGAGTCCTTCTCTAGGGTCGTGGATGGACCCAAGGGTTCGGCAGAGGATTTTGACAAAGTTCTCTTGAAGACGTGATAAGACGTCTTAAGCCTCACCCGGATTAGGAGCTTGGCGCTTATCTAAGCCACTTTCGATCACGGCCAATATTTGGGCGTCGCGCCTTACTTCATGGTTAAGAGCCCTATTCGTTGGTGCAGATGATCTCGGGAGTAGCACATCTCTTTCTGCCGCGCCTAAGGAGGGGGTTGCGGCGGAACCCAAACCCTTGCCAGTAATAGGCTCTTTAGGTCGTCAGAGAGTTCTTGACAGACTCTGCCTGGACAAGTAGCCGCTTGACTCGTCGGTATGTTGCCTTCACTCCTCAACTACTCTGAGGACTACCTTCCCGCGCCCGTGTCCGGAGTCCAACCGCTCGTGGGCCTTGCCTACCTCTTCCAGAGGTAGCACCTCCGCAACGAGAGGGCGTGCCTGGCCGCGCTCGATGAGCGTGCTCATCTCCTCCAGTCGTGCTCGCTCACGGGTGAGGAACACGCCATAGAGGGTCTGGTTCTTCTGATAGAGTGGTGTGAGGTCGCCTTGCGTGCCGAGGATGGTCGCCAGGCGCCCGAAGGACTTCGTGACGGGGATGCTCTCAACGATCGTCCCGCCGCCCACGGTATCTAAAACGGCGTCCAGCCCCTCCCCGCCGGAATCGTCGAGAGCAACCTCCTTCACGTCCTGGCTCTTGTAATCTATCGCCACATCAGCGCCGAGCTCTTTCAAGATCTCCTGGTTGTCGGAACTCGCCGTGGCGAGGACACGGGCGCCGGCTGCCTTGGCGATCTGGACGGCGAATGACCCTACTCCGCCAGCCCCACCGTGGATCAGGATCGTCTCCCCAACCTGTACGGCGAGCCTCCTCACCATCGCCTCGTAGGCTGTGCCTCCGGCGAGCGGTACGGCCGCTGCTTCCTCGTGCGAGAGCGAGGCGGGTTTCTTCGCCACGATGTCAGCCTTTGCGACGTGGTACTCGGCGTAGCTACCGTTCGAGCGCGGACCGAAGACCTCCGGCGTGTAGCAAACTTCCTCACCCGGGGCGAGATCTGTGACCCCAGGCCCAACTTCCTCGACTACGCCCGAGATATCTGCACCGAGGATTATCGGCGCTTCGAGTCCGGCGGAGCTACCGTTGGCCCTAAGCTTGGCGTCCACGGGGTTGGTTCCCGCAGCAACCACCTTGACCAGGACCTCGCCGGCTCCGGGGCGTGGTCTCTCGACGTCCCGCTCCTCGAAGAGGTCCGCTCCTCCGAACTGCGGTGTGACCATAGCTCGCATGATCTACCTGCTCCTTTCTCGTAATTTTAGGTTGGGCTATCTTAGCCTATACCCCAACCGGCACTCTCACAGATGTGAGACTCGTGGAGGTGCCTCCCAGACAGGTCTCCTGGACTTGTAGGCGTAAACACAGCCGGAGATGATTTCTGCCGCACCTGAGGGATGGGTTTGCGGCGGAAAGAAACCCAACGCAGCTCAGCGACGTCGAAGCGGGTGGGTCTCTGGTACCTCGACCATCACAATACTCCGACCAGCGAGAACAGCCCCAACAGTGCAGGTGTAGTGCGCCGTATGGCTAATTCCGACCATTGGCTCTGCGTCTCGAATCCCAGATGCCTACGCATCTCCTGGAAGGTTACTTCCAACTGCCAACGCATCACGAACCAGCAGACGATCTTCTGCGGATCGGTGTCGAGATCGGTACACAGAAGGACCCGGGTTTTGAACTCTCCTTTAGGATCACGCACTAGGGCCCAGCGTAGGGGTACAGCGAATAAGCCTGTGCTGTTTCCTTGCGTACAATCGCAGCGTTTCTTACAATACAAGATATCTGCGGTATTGCGTAAGGGGAATGCACCGTTCGAGTGACGGAGGAGGTCACGCATGGCGACCTACGATGTGGTGATCGCTGGCGGGGGAAATCTTGGCTTGTGGACGGCTTACGCGCTCGCGCTCCGAGGTTTCGGACGCATCGCAGTATGCGAGCGAGGTTGGGCCGGAGGAGGTGCTACCAGCCGCTCGGCGGGGGTAGTACGCCAGCAGGGCGGCTCAGAGACGGCGGTGAAGTTGGGCAGGCTCTCTCGGGAGCTTTACCTGCGACTCGGCAAGGAGTTGGGGCTCGACTCTGGCTTTACCGAAACCGGTTACTACATCGTGGCGGAAACCGAGGAGGAGAAGGAAGGTTTCCTGCGGCTGGTCGAGGTACGGCGGGAAGCGGGCGTCGAGAACGAGTGGATCGAGCCCGACGAAGGCAAACGACGCTTCCCGGACCTGAACTGGGATCGGTTCGTCGGCGCCACCTACACACCGGACGACGGGTACGTACACCCGCCGATAGCGGCCCGCAACGCGACCTACGCAGCGGTGCGCTCGGAAGCCGTGGACCTTTTCGAGATGTGCGAGGTTCGAGACATCGAGCACAGTGGCGAGCACTTTTCCGTAAGAACCACTCGCGGCATCTTCGAGGCAGAAAAGGTTGTGAACGCCGGAGGGCCGCGAGGCGCGCGCAACGTGGGGGCCATGGTCGGCCTGGACGTGCCGGTGATGGCCGTCCGCCACCAAGTCGTTACCTTTCCGACTCTTGCCGACAGTTCCTCTCACCCGTTCCCACTCTTCTTCGCCGTGGGCAAGGGCTACTATGTCCGTCCAGAGGAGGAAGGGGCGGCCTTGGGTCTCAGCAACCCGTTGGACGAGGCCGACACGTCGGGACGCTACCAGATCGACTTCGATTGGGACTACTACGAAGAGATGCGCCCGGACTGGGAGTCGGCGTTCCCGGCCTTGAAGGACTTGCCAGTTTCGCGGGCCTGGGCGGCTTCCATCGACTACACGCCCGACCACCTTCCCATCATCGACGAGCCGATGGAAGGGGTCTACGTCCTTGCCGCCGGCGGACATGGGATGATGTGGGGGCCGGCCCTAGGTTACAAGATGGCCGAACTCGTCGCGGAAGGCGCAGTCAAGGATCTACCCAACGACGAAATAGACCTCGGGCGCTTCACCAGAGAGCGAGACCCAAACCGAATGCAGGACACCATCGCGCTTCCCTTCCCGAAGAAGTGAGCGCGGGCGGTTTCTAGTAGACAGGACAGTGCCCAAATTGAGTAGAGGAGGATCCGGATGACGACGTCGGCCCTGATTGTCGTGCTGTACTACGGGCTCGTGCCGCTCACCGCCTCGGTGGTAGCGTACGCGGTTATCAAGCGCACCTATTCGAGGGGTGGAAGGCGATGATCTTCGCCGCGGGCGTCATCTTCAGCTTCCTGGTCTATCTCGTAATAGGCACGCTGGTCGGGAGACGCGTGAAGAGCCAATCGGACTACTACGTCGCCGGCCGCTCCGCGCCGACCCTCCTCGTCTCGGGCACGCTGGTCGCCTCCTTTCTCAGCACGGTGGCCTTCATGGGCGAGGTCGGCTTCGCTTACGACGGCTACGCGGTGCTGATGCTCATATTGACGCCGCTCAACGCGTCAGGGTACGTGATAGGCGTGCTGCTCTTCGGCCGCTACCTCAGGCGTTCGGAGGTGCTTACCGTTCCCGAGTTCTTCGGCAAGCGCTTCGACTCGCGGGCGCTGCAGGCCGTGGCCGGCGGGACCGTGCTGGTCGGGATCGGCGCCTACCTGGTCGCCGTCACCCAGGGCATGAGCCTACTCGTCTCGGATCTGATGGGCATAAACTTCGGAATAGCGCTGCTCGTGGTGTGGGTCGCCTACACGGCGTTCACCCTATTCTCCGGTTCACCCGGCGTCCTGATAAACGACACTATCATGTTCTTCATATTCATGATCGCCGGTGTTTTGGGCATGATCTTCCTGATCGGGGAGGCCGGTGGCCCTTCCAGCGTGGTTTCCGAGCTGGTCGGC
>DASQWQ010000264.1:0-9077 GCA_035640175.1 Rubrobacter sp.
TCTGGGAACGTTGCTTGAGCAGCGTCTTCTCCGCGTGGACCAGCCTGTCCTGGGCGAAGTAGTACAGTACCAACCCGATGATCAGGCTCGTCACAGAAGAGATCCCGACGAGGGCCACGAAGATCCTGGCCTTGAAGCTCAACGTCGGCGGGAGCCCCTTATCTTCTCTCTTTTCTATGCCTATCCTCCGTCCTCTAGACGGGCCTCGCTGCCCTGTAGCCGACGCTGGGGACGGTCTGTACGATCTCTGGACTCGAAGGGTTCCGCTCGACCTTGGCCCTGAGCCTGCTTATGTGGACGTCTATGTAGCGGCTTGCCAGGTAATGCGACCCCGTGGAGACAGCCTCAGAGATCTGGGCCCGCGTAAAGGCCTGCCCGGGACGACGCATGAGGAGCGCGAGAATCTTGAACTCGGTAGGCGTGAGATCCAAAGCCTCCCCCGAGCGGCTGACCGTGTAGCCGTTCGGATCCAACTCCAAAGGGCCGAGCCTCAATAACCCCTCGCTGCCCCTGCCATCCCGCCCGAAACGCCTGAGGACGGCCTTGATCCTGGCCAGCAACTCTTTGGTGTCGAAGGGCTTGGTGATGTAATCGTCAGCCCCGAGCTCTAGCCCGACTACCTTGTCCACAGACTGACTCTTCGCCGTGAGCAAGACGACAGGAACGTCGCTGTGCTCGCGCATCCTCTTCAAGACCTCGAACCCGCTCATCCTCGGTAACATGATGTCGAGCACCACGAGATCAAAACCTTCACGCCCGAGGATCCGGAGCGCCTCGGCTCCATCTTCAGCCGTCACTACCCGGTAACCCTCAGATGCCAGTACGATGGACGTGACCTCCAAGAGCGCCGCGTCATCATCGACCAACAAGATCGTTTCGTCCAATCTGACTCCCTACACCCTCAAACCTTACCACCAGCGTCCACTGCATCGGGGACCACAGTATCCTACCCTATACTAGGCCTCCTCCGTAACAGCAGCCGGCGACGAAAAACTTGCAAGCGTGACACTTAGATTTTATACTGATAACACTTTAGATAACGTTATCTCGTAGGAGGTATGAGCATGGCCAAGAGCATTGGCATAGATTTGGGCACGACCAACAGTTGTGTTGCGGTACTCGAGGGTGGGGATCCGACGGTGATGACCAACTCTGAGGGAGAGCGGACGACGCCGTCGGTCGTGGCCTTCGACAGGAGGAGTGGAGAGCGGCTGGTAGGGCAGTTGGCGAGGAGGCAGGCAGTCACGAATCCGGAGCGCACGGTCTATTCGATCAAGCGCTTTATGGGACGGCGCTACAGTGACGTGAAGACTGAGGCCGGGCGCGTAGGTTACCAGGTCAAGTCGGGCCCTGGCGGAGACATTAGGATAGAGGTCGACGACAAGGAGTACTCTCCGCCCGAGATCTCCGCGATGACCCTCCAGAAGCTCAAGAGGGACGCCGAGGAGTATCTGGGCGAGGAGGTCACCGAGGCGGTCATCACGGTGCCGGCGTACTTCGAGGACGCCCAGCGCCAGGCGACCAAGGACGCTGGCAGGATCGCCGGCCTCAACGTCAAGCGTATTATCAATGAGCCGACCGCGGCTTCGCTAGCCTACGGTATGGACAAGGAGGAGGACCAGACCATACTCGTCTTCGATCTGGGTGGCGGTACTTTCGACGTCTCCATACTGGAGCTTGGCGAGGGGGTCTTCGAGGTCAAGGCTACGAGCGGCAACAACCACCTCGGCGGCGACGACTTCGACGCCAAGGTCGTCGAGTGGATGGTCACCGAGTTCAAGAAGGTAGAGGGTATAGACCTCTCGAAGGACAAGATGGCCGCCCAGCGACTGGTCGAGGCCGCCGAGAAGGCCAAGAGGGAGCTCTCCTCGACGACCAGCACCTCCATAAACCTGCCATTTATCACGGCGGATCAGAACGGTCCGAAGCATATGGATCTGACGCTCACAAGGGCGCAGTTCAACAACCTGACCGCCGACCTCGTCGAGGCGACGGCCGGTCCCGTTCGCCAGGCGATGGAGGACGCTGGTTTGCAGCCGGGCCAGGTCGACCAGGTGATACTCGTCGGCGGCTCGACCCGCATCCCTGCGGTCCAGGAGCAGGTCAAGGAGATCACCGGCAAAGAGCCCCACAAGGGCATCAACCCTGACGAGGTCGTAGCCGTCGGAGCCGCCATCCAGGCCGGTGTGCTCGCAGGAGAGGTCAAGGACGTGCTGCTACTCGACGTCACGCCACTCTCCCTCGGTATAGAGACCAAGGGCGGGGTGTTCACCAAGCTCATCGAGCGGAACACCACTATACCTACACGTAAGAGTGAGGTATTCACCACCGCTGACGACAACCAGGGATCGGTCGAGATAAAGGTCTACCAGGGCGAGCGGGAGATAGCGGCGTACAACAAGATCATCGGCAACTTCCAGCTTGTCGGCATCCCGCCTGCGCCCAGGGGTGTACCCCAGATCGAGGTCGCTTTCGACATAGACGCGAACGGCATAGTCAACGTCGGGGCCAAGGACCTGGGGACTGGCAAGGAGCAGAGGATCACGATAACGGCTTCCGGCGGTCTCTCGGACTCGGAGATCCAGCAGATGATGCAGGATGCGGAATCGCACGCCGAAGAGGACAGGCAGCGCCGCGAGGAGGCTGACGTCCGCAACAACGCTGACAACCTGGTGTACTCCATCGAGCGTTCGCTGAAGGACGTGGACGGCAAGGTGGACCCGAACACCAAGCTGGAGATCGAGCAGGCCATAAAGGAGGCCAAGGAGGCGCTCGCCGGCGGCGACATCGAGGAGATCAAGCGCAAGCAAGAAGAGCTGATGACCGCTTCCCACAAGCTCTCCGAGGTTCTCTACAGCCAGGCTGGCCAGCGGCAAGAGGCCAGCTCCGACGGGGCCACGGACACAGACGATGACCTGGTGGAGGACGCCGAGGTGGTCGACGAGGACGAGGACGGCGAGGAGCGCAAGTAAATAGGGCCGGGCGGCCGGGGTGGAGATTTCACCCCGGCTGCCCGCGTGACAGCTACAGGAGGACTACGTAGCTTTGAGCAGCGAGGAGAACAAGCGAGACCCCGAACTCGGGGATGAAGGCTGGCAGGAAGAGAGTGCGGTAGAGGAAGCCGAGGGCTCTCCGGGCGACCCTGCTTCCTTCGAAAATGGGGAGAGCCCCGGCGCGCCGGTAGACACCGAAGCCGAACCGGACACTGATGAGGAGCCTGGCCCGGAATTGGATGATGCGACGGTGCTTTCGTTGGAGCTGGAGGCCGCCCGCCGGGACAGGGACCAGTACCTCGAAGCCCTGCGGCGCCTGAAGGCCGAGTTCGAAAACTCGCGCAAGCGCCAGGAGCGGGAACGCATCCGCGTACTATCCATGGCCTCAGAGAGGCTGGTGCAGGAACTCCTCCCAGTCCTGGATAACCTGGACCGCGCGCTCGAGGCCGGGGGAGATATCCGGGAGGGCGTGCAGGCCACCAGGGACCAACTCGCCGATGTGCTCGGCGAAGAAGGTCTACTGCCCGTCGCTTCAGACGGCCAACCGTTCGACCCGAACGTTCACGAGGCCGTTATGGGCCAGGTCTCCGATGAGCACGAGGAAGGCACCATCATCCAGACCTTCCAGAGAGGCTATCTACTCAACGGGAAGCCGATTCGGACGGCGAAAGTCGTAGTTGCGAAGCAGGATTAGGGTATGGAGAAGGTGGATCTCTACAAAGCTCTCGAGGTATCCAAGGAAGCTTCGCAGGATGAGATCCGACGCTCCTACCGCAGGCTAGCTCGCAAGTACCATCCCGATGCCAACCCAGGCGACAGGCAGGCGGAAGAGCGTTTTAAGGAGATACAGCAAGCCTACGAGGTCCTCTCGAAACCCGAGAAAAGACGGGAATACGACGAAGGTCCCCGGACCTTCTTCGGCTCCCAGGGCGCCGGTCAGCCAGGTGGCGCGGACTTCGAGGATATCTCGGATCTGCTCGGCGGTTTCGGAAATCTCGGGGATATCTTCGGACGTACGACCAGTACGACCCAGAGGACCAGTACCAAAGGTGAGGATATAACCGTAAACGTCAGGTTGAGTTTTAAAGATGCCCTGAACGGTGTATCGACGCGGGTCGGGGTGCCTGTCGAGGAGGCTTGCGGCCAGTGCAGAGGCACGGGGGCGGCACCCGGGACGGCGCCGATGACATGTCCAGAGTGTGGGGGTAGGGGCGTGCAGAGCCGAGACCAGGGATTTTTCGCGCTCTCGACACCGTGTTCCAGGTGTGGGGGGGAGGGCAGGATCATCGAGAAGCCGTGCTCTGTCTGCGGCGGCAACGGCAGGGTGCGCAGGAACAGGCAGGTCAAAGTCAGGATACCGGCCGGGGCGAAGGACGGCATGAAGGTGAGGATCCCTGGCAGGGGAAGCGCGGGCAGGAGAGGTGGGCCTGCCGGAGACCTCTACGTCGTGACGCGGGTCGAGGAGCACCCTGTCTTCAAGAGGCGTGGCGACGACTTTGTGGTCGAGGTGCCTGTCAGCTTTGTGGAGGCGGTGCTTGGGGCGCAGATCGAAGTGCCCAGGCCTGGCGGCGGTACGGTGAAGGTTAGGTTACCGGCTGGCACCCAGGACGGAAAACAGTTCAAGGTGCGGGGCGCAGGAGCGCCAAGGGCGAAGAAGAATGGTGCGGAGAAGGGGAACCTCATCGTGCGGGTAGGTGTGGTCGTACCGAAGAAGCTCAAGCGGCGGGAGCGTGAGATCCTGGAGGCCCTCGCCGAAGAGCGGGATGAGGATGTCAGGGAGGATCTCTTCAAGAAGGTTGGATCGTGAGCCTCAGAAAGCGTCCTGTTTACATGATCGGGATAGCCTCCGAGCTAATCGGGGTGCATCCGCAGACACTAAGGATGTACGAGCAGAAGGGTCTTCTCCGACCGCGCAAGAGCATAAAGAACACCAGGCTCTATTCGCAGGAGGACGTGGACCTCGGACGCTACATCCAGAGGCTGACCCAGGAGCTGGGGATGAACCTCGCTGGTGTGAAGAAGGTAATAGACCTCGAGCGCCAGGTAGCGAGGCTGGAGGCCGAGATCCGTGCTCTGCGTGAAGAACTGGACCGGAAGGACGCAGAGCACAGCCGGCTGATCGCCGAAGTCCACCAGAGCTACAAGAGAGAGCTGGTCTTGATGCCCCGTGGCGAGCTTGCGCAGAGCGTGAGGAAGGATCGCTGATGGCCGAGCCCATGCACTGCTACCGGCATCCGAAAAGGGAGACTCGCGTCTCATGCGCCACGTGCGGGCGGCCCATTTGCACCGAGTGCATGGTGGCCACCGACGTCGGGATAAAATGCCCCGACGATGCCAGGCTACCAAGAGGAGCGCGGGCCGGCGTCATGAAGACAGATCAGGTCCTCAGGAGTATCCTTGCCGGCGTCGGGATCGCTGTCGCCGGCATCCCCGTAGCGTATGTGCTCTTCCTCCTCCCTTTCACCTGGTTGATCTCGGCCGCGGCCGGTTACGGGGCTGGTATTCTGATCAACCGCGCCGGTGGCCGTAACGGCGGTCCTGTGGCGATCGTTATCTCCGTCTTGGCCACAGCCGTACCGTTCCTCGTTTTGCTGGCTCCGAATCTCCTTACGGGCGCACTCAACCCGCGTCCCCTGATCGCGATGGTTCTCGCCGTTATCGCCGCCGGCGTAGCCAACCGTCGGATCTAGAATGGCCAGCCATATGACCCGCACCGCCTAGATGAAACACCTCACGATACGCCCCTCGAAAGCCGCGACGTGGCCCCGATCTCTGCTGCCTTCAGTGACCTCGGATGGAACAAGTCCCGCTCGCAATATGAGCGCTACCTTTCAGAACAGCAACAGGGGATTCGTACGGTCTTCGTTGCCTTTGTCGGGGAAGCCTTCGCCGGATATGTGACTATCGTATGGAGCCTGGCCTGCCCACCTTTCCGGGCCGGCAGAATACCGGAGATACAAGATTTCAACGTGCTGCCGCACTTCAGGCGGCAAGGCATCGGGACCAGCCTGATGGACCAGGCGGAGCAGAGGGTCTCGGAACGTTCGGGTGTCGGAGTGTCGTCCGACTACGGAGCAGCGCAACGCCTGTACGTCCTACGCGGCTACGTCCCGGATGGAAAAGGCCTGATGTATGACGGCTGTCCTGTGAGGCAGGGAGACGAGATGACCGTCAACGACGGACTCGTTCTCTATCTGACCAAGACGCTGCCGTCCGGCCGGCGACGCGGGGAGTGTAAAGCGGAAACGGCCCCAGCGAGGAAGTGCTCTCCGGCGGCTATTCCACGCCCGTAGCGCGTATGGAGGACACCGTGCGCCGCGCCAACGGGCCGTGGAGCCCAGCGGTACACGACTTACTCCGGCACTCGAGACACGGGGCTTCGACGGCGCACCGAGGTTCCTCGGCCTTGACGACCGTGGGCGGGAGGTCCTTACCTTCATTACGGGTGTGGTCGGAAACTATCCACTGCCTTTCGACGCGTGGTCTGACGAGACGCTCGTGCACGCCGCCCGCCTCATGCGTCGTTACCACGATGCGACCGTAGGGTACGCTCCCCCGAACGGCGCGGTCTGGCAACTTCAAGCCCCGCCCGGTTTCCACGAAGTGATCTGCCACAATGACTTCGCGTCCTACAACCTCGTCTTCACAGACTGGAGGCCCCACGCCATCATCGACTTCGACACAGCCGGCCCTGGTCCGAGGGTATGGGACGTGTCCTATGCGGCCTACCGCTTTGTCCCACTCTCCAGCAAAGAGCACTCGCACTCCCTGGGCCTGACTGCGCCTGTGGACACGAACCTGCGCCTGTGCGTGTTCTGCGACACCTACGGCCTCACAGCCAGACAGAGCAGGGCGTTGCCCGAGATCGTCGAGATCAGGCTGAAGACGTTATGCGCGTTCATCGAGAGATCCGCCGCAGCAGGAGATTCCGGCGTCGAGAGGGTGATTGAAGAGGGGCATCTGGCCCTCTACCAGCGCGACATCGAACTAATGCAACGTCGACGGGACGAACTCCACAAGAGCCTAGAGTAGTTACCCGTAGGTGACTAAAGATTGCTCCTCGAGGATCACAGCTACCCCCGTGCCATCGGCCCGTCATGCCCCACTGGTGGACACCGCCTTCTCTGTGGGCCTCGTAAAGGCCGGAAACCAGCGAATCCGTACTCCCACCTCTTCCTTCTAACGTGGTCGACCCCTGCTCCTCAGCGGAACATCCCTGTGGATAACTTGCAGAACCCCACTAATAAAGCGAAAAACTGGGCTTCTCAGGCTGCGGCAGAGATCTCTATTTTCGTGTAACGAAGTTACACTTAACCTTAAGATGAAATTAAACCTGACAATGAGGTAAAGCATCGAAAAATACTTTCAGAAAGCCTAGCGTAGGCTGTAAGAGCGTGCTAGGGTTGGAGCCATGAGAGAAGACATGCAGTACATAAGCGGAGTTTTGGACGAGCTGGAGGCGATCGTTCAGGATGCATCCGGCGTACCGATGAGCAAAGGACGGGTCGTTGTCGATCGGTCTGATCTGCTTGTGATGCTGGACGAGCTGAGGGGATCCTTGCCTCCTGAGCTGGCTGAAGCCGAGTCGCTTCGCCGGGAATGCGGGGCCGCGGTCGCTGCGGCCGAGGAAGAGGCCCAGCGCATAATTGAGGAAGCCCACCACCACGCTAACGCGATGGTCCCCGAGACGGAGCTCCACCGGCGTACGCAGCGTCGGGCCGGAGAGGTCATAGAGGGGGCAGAGCGCTACGCTGAGGAAGTTTCCAGCGGCTCCGAGGTTTACCGGGACCGCGTCATGGGGCAGTTGGAGAACTGGTTCCAGGACTCGCTCATCTCGGTGGAGGAGTCCAGGCAGGAGTTGGGCGGCGTCCCCGTGCACCGGCCTGCGCCCCGATCCGAGGTTGTCGAGGAGGAGACCGACGGTCAGGGCTGGCGGGCGAGCTCAGCCTAGCCAAACATAGCACGCTCTCTCTGCGGCCCTATGCTCACGGTCGTGTGCCTGCAGTTCTCTGTATCTCAGAGCCGTCAGCCAACAGCAAACAAAAAGCCGAAAGCTGAGTGCTACCCGCATTCAGTGCTCTCGGGGTGGCTCTCCTTGCGGGGTCATGAGTTCGCTGAGGGCTTCGAGCCTGGCATTGAGGCCGTCGAGTGAAGCGTTGAGGTCGTTCGCCCGGGCAGGGTTCTCACTATCTATAGAGATCTGGACGACCTTCGCCCTGAGGTCTAGAAGCGCCTGGTATGTATCGGAGATCTCGGCGTCTGCGGCGCTTATCCTGTTTTCGAGCTCGCGCAGGTTCTCCTGTCTCTCGGTAGTCGGTGCGGCAGAGCCGGTATCCCGGCTAAGGTCACGTGCGACTTCGGCGGCCCTCTCCCTACCCTGGGCCACGTCCACTAGCCGGTCCGCAGCCGCGTGCAGCCTGGGGACCACATCGTCGAGGACCGCCCTGGTTACGTCGTCTGAGGTCTCGATGGCGGCGACGACCTTGCGGGAGACCTCGAGGGCCGCCTCCACCTTCTGGCGGGTCTCTCCGCGTGGGAGCCAGCGGGCCCGGCGCTCGGGAGAGACATCACTGCTCTCTACGGGGTTCGGCGATGTCTTCGGAACCTCGCCTCCCCCGAGGACCTTGCGCTGGAAGATTGGGTCTCTCGCGGCCAGGAAGACCAGGGAAGCATAGGTTACGAGGGTCAAGGGCAGTAACCACCACACCAGGGTTGTTGCGAAGACGCCCGCCCCGATCACGAGCATCGTGACGTTGATCGGACGCAGCGCCGCCGCCCGCAGCATCCGGTTTCGCTCCTCGGGCGAGAGGGGAGCGTTCCTCCGGTCCACCGGAGGGCCTGACCTGGGGTTACGGCGTTCAGTCACCTTGCTCCGTCGGGGGTATCAGACGTACCTTTCCTCCGACCTCGAGCGCTAGCGCATGGGCCGCGCTACCTTTGTTCATGGCGAGGCTCAGGCGCCAGTGGGAGTCGGGGACGAGCACCAGTTCGCCAGTCTTGGCCGACCCGAAAGTCTCGACGTATCGAACCGACATCCCGCCGTCACCGGCGTCTACTTTCAGGGCGTCACCATACTTAAGCCCC
>DASQWQ010000265.1:0-2054 GCA_035640175.1 Rubrobacter sp.
TCCGGGGTCTTTGCAGCTTTCTTCTGCATACCTGGCACGACCCGCTACTTCTTGATCCGGACGCGGGCTGGTGTTTAATGATCTTGAGCAAGAAGCGTCGGAGGCTCGGAAAGGTTTGTGGCGGCCGTGAAGGAACCGGGATCGGAAGATCAGACCGTCTCACCGGGGAGCCGCCTGGAGCTACTGGCAGGCGTACCGGCTTTCTCGCACCTGCCCGCCCCGGTGCTGGAGGAGCTGGCTTCACGCTTGACGGAGGAGCGCTTCCGCCCTGACGATAGGGTAGTGGTAGAGGATGACACGGACGACCGACTCTATTTGATCGTGGAAGGTCGGGCCGAGGCATCAACCATCGGGCCCTCAGGCATTGTTCCTTTGGCGACGCTAGGGCCTGGGGAGCTGTTCGGCGAACTATCCCTGCTCGAGGTCGGAAGCAGGCGGCAGGCCACGGTTACCGCCGTCGAGCCTCTCCTCTTGCTAGGCCTGCGCGCAGCAGACTTCCGCCGGGCACTCGACACACATCCCGAAGGCCGATCTGCCTTCGAAAAGCTGGCAGACGACCTGTTGGTAACGAAGTTGCTCAAGCAGGCAAGCCCCTTCTCCACGCTGGACGGTGAGCGGCTGCGGCGCCTCGCAACTCGGCTCGAGCGGCTCGAGGTCTCCACCGGAGATACCATCATCCGCCGGGGCGAAGCCGGCGAAGAGTGCTTCGTGCTACGAAGCGGTCGTGTGGAGGTGCTCGCGAAGGGAGCCCATGGCGACGAACGCATTCTGGCCACGCTAGATCCCGGCTCCCTCTTCGGGGAAGCGGCCCTGCTCACCGACGAATTACGCAACGCCACGGTGAGAGCTCTCGAGCCGTGCACGCTGCTCGTGCTGCGTCGGACCGATCTCCTGGAGGTCCTTGAGGAGGATCGGCAAACGCGGGAGCGTATGCTCGAGCTCGTGCGGATGCGCGATCGCCCGCGTCGGGTGCGCGGGATAGAGGTGCACCATCGCACCACTATTACCGGAGAGACCATCACGACCCTCAAAGACCCCAGGCGCGACACCAACCATCGCCTCTCCCCCGCCGGCTGGTTCGTGTGGCAACGCCTCGACGGGGAGCACACCCTGCAGGACCTCACGTCGGAGTACCTGGCCATGTACGAGTCGCCCGCGTCGCATGCCGTAGTGGAGGCGGTGGTCGGATTAGTGGCGGCAGGCTTCGTGGAGGGGGTAAAGCCAAGCCCCGAAGTCGCAGCAGAGGACATCGATGGGCCCACCCTATGGCAGCGGGTGCGAGCAGCAATACGACGCGCTCTAGAGTAGCAAGCCACGATACGCGGTGTGGACAAGCGCCTCACCTTTTCTTAGCCATTCGATAGAGATACCGAGTTCGCGGGCAGCTTCAGAGATCCTGTACGTGGTGCGCATGTTCTCTTTCATACCCCTACGTTAAAGGGTGCCAGGCTATTTCGGTACCGAAAAAGTCGAGGAAAGCTGTTTCCGTGCCAGGACTCAGGTGCCAAGGCGCCGATAACCCTACCCGGTCCGAGGCATAGAAGTCGATGCTAATCGAGTGTGCTGTATAGATATGCATTCGGGTGAGTAGTCGAGAACTCTACCCGGAGCGTCTTCTCTGCAGCATGAAGCCAGCGCCAAACGCTACGGCGGCCAATGCCAAGAAGACGATGCCAAGCACATGAGGCGGGTTCGTCAGGTTCACGACGCCCCAGAAACGCCAACCCTATCCCGAACACGTGCAGTAGATGCGCCAGCCTCATGATCCCCCTTCTTCGTCCCTCGAATATCCTACACTAACACGATCGGCGCTCGCCATGGCCGAAGGCGCAGCCACACTGCTCACTTCTTGCCTTGCAATCCTTGCCCCGGCTGCTAGGATTGCTTGGGCTTCACGGGCCCGTAGCTCAGTCGGGAGAGCGCCGCCCTCGCATGGCGGAGGTCAGGGGTTCGAGTCCCCTCGGGTCCACTATCTTTTTCGTTCTATTTGCAGGCAAAATAAACGGTCTCAGAGAATAGGTTTGGATGGACCGAGCCCCCTGTGCAGCAACCGT
>DASQWQ010000266.1:0-10073 GCA_035640175.1 Rubrobacter sp.
TCGAATCGAGCATACTCTACGATACCGCTCTCCCGAACCGCTTCGGGAAGGTGCCCGCCCGGCAAGTGGGATTCGATGTCGTGGCGGTAGAGACTAAGAAGACAGGCCAGACCGGTGGCTGGGAGTACCTCGTGCTTGAGGAAAATGTCAAGATGCCGGTCGGTCTAGCCGCCATGATCCCACGACGGAGGATGAGCAGAGAGATTTTCTTCTCCCAAGCTTACAAGGAGCTTCCGGTCATCTCCCTCGACGGCTCCCTCGAACGCCTCGGCAACACTTTGCGCGCTGCCTCCCCGAAAGGCCCCGATGCGACGCTGGCTGTCGTCAGTAGTGGTCCCGACGACCAGTTCTACCTGGACCATCACATCTACGCCGAAGAGATGGAAGCCATACTCGCCGAAACGAAGGATCTGGAAATAGACGGGGATGGATACCTGATCTTCAGGCCCACCGGACACAGGGTAGACGTGATCTACGAGCGCGTCGACGAGGATACGCTCTATGACGAGGTGCCTGGCCTGCTCGAGTCTCACATCGAAGGCAAAGTACACGTGCTCTTCGCCCCCAATTCGGAGATAATAGACGACAAGGGCGTCGGCGCCTTCGTCCCCGAGATGGTGCGCCGCTACCTCGGAGAAGAGCCTCTCATACAGAACGCCAGGACCTGGTCGCTGGCGGTAGAGGAGGACAGGCGCTACGTCATGGACCACTTCGATGAACTGGTCGTAAAGAGCCGGGGGGGCTACGGAGGCAAGGAGGTCATGATCGGACCAGAGGAGTCGAGAGAGTCGGTCGAGAAGTTCCGCAAGAAGGTAGAGGAGAACCCCGTCGAGTATGTTGCGCAGGAGATGATAGATTTCTCCACTCACGTATTGTGTGAAGCTAACCCTGGCGAAGACGGCTTCCTACTCCGCGACTCTTACGCCGACTACAGGATGCTCGCGCTTGCTTACGATCCTGAAGACCCGCACGCTGTAGAGATCATCCCAAGCGCATTCTCGCGTGTGGCCAGCCCTGGCAAGCACATCGTCAACATCTCTAGCGGCGGTAGGGTGAAAGATACTTGGGTACTCGAATCATGAACTACGGAGACCTCGTTAGGGACGCGTTCAGGATCACGCTCCGCAACCGCTACCTGTGGTTCTTCGGCTTCTTCGCCGGCGGCACTGGCACCAACTTCTTCGGCAACGTACCCTCAGGGGGCGGCAACTTCGACTTCGATGACTTCCAGCGCTCGGGCTCAGACCGCTCCGGGCTCACGGCCCAGGTCGGGCAGGGACTGAGCGACACGGTCCTGATCTTTGGTATCGTCGTGGTGGTGTTACTCGTCGCGCTGTTCTTCATCATCCTGGCGATAATCTCCCAGGGGGCGCTGGCCGATAGCGTCGTCGCCATAGACAGGGGCCAGGGACGCCGGTTCGGGTCAGCCTTCTCGTCCGGGACGAGTAACTTCTGGCGCGTGCTCGGCTACTCCGTCGTGTTCTTCCTGGTCGCGCTCGGGCTTCTCGTGGTGATCGGTATTCCCGTGGCGCTTATGATCGGGGGCACCTTCGCGGCCACCCAGTCCACGGGGGCGCGGGTTTCGGTCGCCGTGGTAGTGGGGATTCTGGCCGTCCTTTTGCTCATAGTCGTCTTCATCCCCCTTTCTATAATCGGCCAGTACGCCCTGCGGGACATCGTGGTGCGCCGGGAGCGCGTCCTCGGCTCCGTCGGGAGCGGCTACAGTCTCTTCCGCCAAAACATCGGAAGGAGCCTGTTGCTCTGGCTCATACAGCTCGGGCTCTCTATCGGGATCGGGATCGCGTTTATCCTGCTGTTACTGATCGTCGGCCTCATCCTGGCCCTACCAGCGATCGCGCTGGCCGTCGCCGGGTACTCCACGGCAGCCATCATCGCCGGCGTGATAGCGGGCCTGATCCTGCTCCCGCTCCTGCTCGTGGCCACGGGCGCCATAGGCACCTTCTCCCACGCCTACTGGACGCTCGCCTACCTGCGACTGACGCCGCCGCCAACCCCATCTCCCGACCCATCACCCACCGCCGGATAGGATAGCGCGGCAGACAAGCGATCCACTTTCAGCGAAAACAACAAGCTGACAAGCTGAATTGCTGACAAGCCGCCGCAGGCGGCGTGCTGACATGCTGCTTCAATACCTCGCCTTCACCCGTACGGCCGTCTCGTCGATTCCACGCTCTTCTTCGGCCTGGAGCAACCTGTTCAGGGACTCGACCGCGACCTCGAGCTGGTAGCGGCGGGGCTCGGTGGTGGTGAGGTATCTCTGCAGGAAGTTGCCTACCGCTATCGAGGGGCGACTCTTGCCGAAGATGAACCAAGCTTCGGAGATGAGGATGAACTGAAGGATGGCGTAGCCCCACCACGCTATCAGCGGATCGAGGAGGGCTGCGAGGATTATGTAGAGCAGGATGTTCGTCCCGCAGCGGGGGTGGATGCGGCTGCTGTTTCTGGCGTTCTGGAGCGTCACCTCACCGTACGTCTCGTAGGCGGCGACTGCTTTGTGTTCGGCCCCGTGGTAGCGGCCGATGGGGGTGAACTTCATAGCCGCGAAGAAGAGTAGCAGGATAGGTAGGATCGGGAACTCCGCGAAGAAGGCGAAGACGCCGCCAAGGGCTCCCACCCCGCTACCGAGGTGCATCAGGCTCACAAAGAGCCAGAGGACGGCCAGCGTGGCCGCAAAGAAGAGCAGACTCCAGAGAGATCCGAAGACCTGGGCGAAGACCCTGCCCCAGAGAAAGAACGAACGTATTACAGGCCAGTGGGAGACGCGTTGTACGGTGGGGTTTGTGGGCCTTCGCAAGATGGAGGGTTCGATCTTGACGTGGATCTCCCCCTTCCTGCGATACGCGACGCTGGTGTAGTTCGGGCCGAAGAGGTCGAGCCCATCCCACCGGGCCATCCCACCGAAGACTAGACGCCCCTCGTTTTTCTCCATCGCGACGTCTTTGGCCACAGTTCTCCCTCTTCTAGGCAAGGATCAGACCATAAAGATTAACACGCTAGTAAGCAAGTCAGCACGCTCCGGCCTTTGGCCTCAGCTTGTCAGCACTTCAGCACGGCGGCTGCGCCGCCTTGTCAGCATGTCAGCCAGGACTCGCAAGCGCGAAAGCTGAAGTGCTGACAAGTCGCCTGGCGAAGCCTGGCGATGTGCTGAAATGCTCTAGACGGATGTCCTGTTGAGACGCAAGAGGCCACCCTCGCTTTCGAGCTCCCTATCCGCCAGGAACCGCGTGGTGACGCCGCCCCTTCTAAACTCCTCGTCCTCGAGCACGGCGAGGTGCAGCGGGAGGGTCGTCTCCATGCCCGAGACGGCGAACTCGTCGAGGGCCCGAAGACCGCGGCGTATCGAGGCCTCGCGGTCACGAGCGTGCACGATGAGCTTCGCAAGGAGGGAGTCATAGTGCGGGGACACCGTGTAGCCGGCGTAGAGATGCGAGTCGACCCTGACGCCCGGGCCGCCAGGAGGATTATAGACCTCGACAAGCCCGGCCTGGGGCAGGAAGTTGCGGCCGGGGTCCTCGGCGTTGATCCTGAACTCTATCGCGTGCCCGTTGGGAGAGAGGGCATCCTCAGGGACCTCCAGACGATCGCCCGAGACCACCTTCAGCTGTTCGGCCACGATGTCGACGCCGGAGATCATCTCCGTCACGGGATGCTCGACCTGGAGGCGGGTGTTCATCTCGATAAAGTAGAATCCCCCGTCCGCGTAGATGAACTCCACGGTCCCGGCACCCTCGTAACCCAGAGAGCCGATCAGATCGGCCGAGGCCGCCATGAGACCCTCCCTCACGTCCTCTGGCAGGCCGGGCGCAGGCGATTCCTCAATGAGCTTCTGGTAGCGGCGCTGGATGGAGCAGTCCCTCTCGGGGAAGGTGACCCTCTCACCGTAAGAGTCGGCGAGAACCTGCACCTCGACATGCCTGAGCCTTTCGAGGTACTTCTCGACGTAGACCGAGCCGTCGCCGAAATTGGCCCCGGCCTCCCTGCTCGCGCCGAGGTAGGCGGCCTCGACCTCGACCTCGGCCTCGACTACCCGCATCCCCTTCCCCCCGCCGCCAGCGCTCGCCTTGATGACCAGCGGATAGCCGACCTCGGCGCCGACGCGTTTGACCTCCTCCACGCTCTCGCAATGGCCTTCGGAGCCAGGGGTCACGGGGACGCCTGCTTCGGCCGCGGCCTCGCGGGCCTCGGCTTTGTCCCCCATCCTGGCGATCGTGTTCGAGTCGGGGCCGACGAACTTCAGGCCGACCCGCTCGCAGATCTCGGCGAAGCGGGCGTTCTCGGCGAGGAAACCGTAGCCGGGATGGACGGCGTCGGCGCCCGTAAGCTCAGCGGCGGAGATGATCGCCGGTACGTTCAGGTAGCTGCTCACCGCAGGAGGCGGGCCGATGCAGACCGACTCGTCGGCCAACTCGTGGTGCAGAGAGTCCCTGTCAGCGGTGGAGTAGACAGCGACGCTCCTTACCCCCAGCTCGCGGCAGGCCCGGATTATGCGCAGGGCGATCTCGCCGCGGTTCGCTACGAGGACCTTGCCGATCACCACTGCTCGTCGGGCCGCAGGTAGAACAGCGGCTGATCGTACTCGACGCCACCGGCGTTCTCAGCCAGGACCTCGACGACCTCCCCTGAGATGTCAGCAACGATCTCGTTCATCAGCTTCATCGCCTCGACGATGCAAAGGGTCTGCCCGGCGCTGACCGTATCCCCCACCTCGACATAGGCGTCCTCACCGGGAGCCGGCGCCCTGTAGAAGGTCCCGACCAAGGGGGAGCGCACGGCGTGCAACCCGTCCATCTCGGGCGAGTACTCAGGCTCGCCTCCCTCGGTAACGCCCTGGGTCCCTGATGCGGCCTGGTTGGCTGAAGGCGTGGCCGAAACTTCGGGTCTGGCCCTGACCGAGATCTCGGTCTCCCCCTGGCGGACCCGGATCTCACCGACCCGGCTCTCGCGCAGGAGGTCGACGAGCTGCTCGACCTCACTTAGCGGCAGCGGATCTCGCCGGTTTTCGTCCATCTCTGGCATAGTCAGGGATTCTACACGCCAGCCCGTGGGAAAACCCGCCTCCGGATGTACAATGGCCCAAGATCCATGGAGACCGGACGCGCGAGCATCAACGTCCTCGACCCCAGGGTGGCCCAACAGGTAGCCGCCGGGGAGGTCGTGGACCGCCCGGCCTCGGTGGTCAAGGAGCTCGTCGAGAATGCTCTCGACGCAGGCGCCTCCCGCGTAGAAGTCGAGCTCGGAGACGGCGGCACCTCGCGCATCCTGGTCCGCGACGACGGCTCGGGGATGTCGAGGGGCGACGCAGGCCTCTCCGTGCTCAGGCACGCGACGAGCAAGATCCGGAACGTCGAAGATATCGAGGCCGTGACCACCCTGGGATTTAGGGGCGAGGCGCTCCCCTCTATCGCCAGCGTCTCCTCTTTCTCCCTGACTACCTCCACGGGCGAGGGCGCGGCCACGAAGGTCGTCGTCGAGGGCGGGGAGGCGGCCGAGGTCTCGGCCTCCTCCCACCCGAAGGGGACGACCGTCCTCGTCGACCGGCTTTTCTACAACGTCCCCGCAAGACGCGCCTTTCTGAAGGGCGCGCGGGCGGAGCGGTCGGCGATAGTGGAGGTCGTGACTCACCTGGCAATAGCCCATCCCACGCTCGCCTTCCGCCTGACGGAGGGAGGCAGAGACTACCTCTCGCTGCCTGAAGCGGGGGATCTCCTCGAGCGTCTGGCCCAGATCCTCAGCGTCGCCAAAGCGCGCGCGCTGCGCAAGGTGGAGTACGAGTCGGGACTCTTCGGTGTCTCAGGCTACGCAGCCCTTCCAAGCCTGACGGAGGGTAGCAGGGCCCACCAGACGATCTCCGTGAATGGCCGCTTCGTCAGGGCCGAGAACCTCCACCGCGGCCTCGACGACGCCTACAGGGCGACCGTGCCGTCCGGGCGCCACCCCCCTGTCGCCGTCGAGATAACCGCCGACCCCCGCCGTGTCGACGTGAACGTCCATCCCACAAAGCAAGTCGTCCGCTTCTCGGAGGAGAGGGCGGCCCGCGAAGCCGTGGCCGCCGCCGTCAGGGACGCCATCGAGTGGCGCACCCCGGCACCACCATCGAACCCGCGCGCACCCGAAAGAACTTTCACCCAGGATCGCTTTTCAGGGCCCTCGCGTCCGCCGGCAGGCTACCCTTCCTACACCGCTGAAGGCCTCTCCCCTTATACAGCGCCTCCCGCGCGTGGTCTGCAGGAGGCGCGAGAAAGGCTTTCCGAGGCTTCCAGGCCGCTCGCGGAATCGCTCGCCGAGGAGCGCGGACGATACGAAGAGTTGCCGGAAAGGGGCGGGTTGCCGCAGGCCTCCCCTGAGGAACTGCGGGTCATAGGGCAGCTCGCCGCGGGCTACATCCTCGTCGAGGAGCCGGAATCCCTCTGGGTCGTCGACCAGCACGTCGCCCACGAGCGGGCCATTCTGGACAGGCTTCACGACTCGGACAGCCCCGCAACGGTGCAGAGCCTCCTCGTCCCCGAGGTCGTCGACCTCTCGCCCGCTGAGGCCGAGCTGGCCGCGGTAAGCCTCGAAGAGCTCTCCGTCTACGGCTTCGAGGCCGAGCCGTTCGGGCCGAGATCTGTGAGGGTCATGGCCGTGATCTCCACGCTCGCCGACAGGGATATAGCCGGCGCATTTAAGGACGCTCTCTCGGCCATCTCGGGCACCGAGCCGGGCCACCGCCGCGAAGACCATATCCTCGCCACCATAGCCTGCCACTCGGCCGTAAAGATGGGAGACAAACTCTCCCAGCCCGAGATGGAAGCACTGATAAAGAGCTGGCTAGAGAGCCGCCTCCCTGCCACCTGCCCGCACGGGAGGTCTATCTGCTACCGGATCGGCCTGAACGAGATGGCCCGCAAGCTCGACCGGCATTAGAGCAGCATCTCAGCACGCTTCGGCCTGCGGCCTCAACTTGTCAGCCAGGACCCGCGCACGCTACAAGCTGACCTGCTGAAATGCTGAAATGCTGACCAGCGCAGGATGGAGAAGAGTTAGATCCTTCCCCATCCTGCTGTTAACACTCCTCTCCTTCTCCACAGAAGGAGAGTCGCCACTCCTCTACCGCTCTGGGGCCTCGCCCAGCGAAGACGACCATGTATACGATCCTGTAAAGTCCCCAGTCGACGTAGTGGCCGATCACCACGCCGGGATCGCGTGAGTCGTGTCCCCTCAGGACACATACCCGATCACCATGCACGTATCCGGGCTCGTCTACCTCGTAGGTCCTGCCCATCGGTCGCTCTCCCGACTACCAAGCTCCTACGAAAAGGGTAATACAGGGAGGTTCCAGGGCTCGCCCCGTCGGGGCGACGATGGAGCTTACCGTATAAATACCGCTTGCGGGCACCAGAAACGGGAGAACTCTTCGACGTGACCAGAGACAGATTGCTCGGCGCACTCGCCGTCGTGGTGGCGGCCACTATCTGGGGAACGCTTGGGCTGTTCGCCAAGATCCTCTACGCTGAGGGTGTCTCGTTCGAGTCGCTGGTCGCGGTGCGGGCTTCGATCGGGTGGGCAGCCGTATTGCTTTTCGTCCTGGCCACTGGCGGAGCCAGGAGCCTGCGGGTTTCGGGAAGGGATCTAACATATCTGGTTCCTCTTGGGCTTGTGGGGATAGGCTTCTTCTACCTGCTCTACTTCTATACGGTCAGGGAGAGTACGGTCGGGACGGCAGCGATCCTGCTCTACAGCTCGCCCGCTTTCGTGGTGGTGCTTGCGCGACTGTTCCTGAAAGAGGCGCTGAGCGCGGCGAAGGTGCTCGCGCTCTTCCTGACAATCGGTGGAATCCTCCTGGTCACCGGCGCCTACGACCCGGCAAATCTGGAGGTGAGCCCGAAAGTGTTGCTGGCAGGACTGCTCTCGGGCCTGACCTACGGGCTGTATTCGATCTTCGGCCGTCCCGTAGCAGGCCGCCTCGGTTCTTCCGTCATCCTGAGCTACGCACTCTTCTTCGGGGCCTCTCTACTCGTTGTGACCGCCCTTCCCACGCTCGGTACGCTGGCTGGCCTCCCGGTGGGCTCCTATGCCCTGCTGCTGATGCTCGCAGTGGTGCACACGACGCTCGCGTTCGCGCTCTACACCTTCGGGCTCGGGCGCCTCGGGGCGGGGAGGGCGGCCATAGTGGCCACGGTCGAGCCCGTTGTGGCCGGCGCCCTCGGGGCGGTGCTGCTTGGGGAAGACCTTACCCCACCGAAAGTGGTCGGTGCAGGACTCGTGATCTCCGGCGCGGTGCTGGCTCAGGTCAGACTTCGCAAGCATTCCAGCTAGTCAGCACTTCAGCACGCCGCCTCCCTCCGGTCGGTGGCTCTCAGCCCTCAGCAAGTCGTCTGAGAGTGTTGCCACGAGCGTCTAACCCGACTACCGGCAGTGGTCCCTCGTGCGCTTCAGAGCGAGGCCGGAGCGGAAGAAGCTGAAATGCTGACTAGCGGAGGCGAAGCCGGAGCGTGCTGACTAGCTGACAAGAGAAAGCCGAATGCTGCAGCGTACTGACATGCTGAAGTGCTGAGCGATCTTGGCCTTTGTTCGCCAAAACGGGTAGTATGTTGCCCCAGGTTGAGAACCGCCGATCGCAAAGGATTCACTCCCCGCGACCCAGGAGGATAGAGGAGGAACGTCATGCCTATAGAGTTCAAGGAAGGCGGTTCGAACTACTCCCTTGGGGTCGAGGAGGAACTCCATATCGTGGACGCGACCACCGGGGAGCTGGTCCAGAAGATCGAGGAGATCATGAGCCGGCTGCCAGGGGAATTGCACGAATCTGTCTCCTACGAGCTGTTCCAGTCGGTGATGGAGATAAAGACTCCACCCTGCGCATCGACCTCAGAGGTCGAGAAGCACCTGCGCGAGCTACGCAGCCGGGTCGGCTCGTGGGCCGCAGCCTGCGGCGCCTCGCTCGCCTCCGCAGGGACCCATCCCTTTTCCCGCTACAAGGACCAGAAGGTCACGGACCAGGAGCGCTACAAGAACGTCTTGAGGACGCTGCGCTGGATCGCCCAGCGTGAGGTGATCTTCGGCCAGCACGTCCACGTGGCCGTCCCCGGTCCGGAGGAGTCGATCATCGCCCACAACCGTCTCGCGGAGCAGACGCCGATCCTCCTGGCGCTCTCGGCCAACTCTCCTTTCTGGCAGGGATTCGACACAGGCTTCGAGTCGTCAAGGGTGAAGATCTTCGAGAGCTTCCCGCGTGCCGGCCTCCCCCCAGCCTTCCCCGACTACGAGGCATTCGAGGGTTACGTGGACCTGATGGTCGAGTCCGGCGCGATGGAGGACTACACCTTCTGTTGGTGGGACGTGCGCCCGCACCCCAAGATCGGGACGATAGAGTTGAGGGTCCTCGACTCGCAGACCAGCCTGAAGGATACCCTGGCCCTTACCGCCTTGACCCAATGCCTCGTCGCCCAGGTACTCGAGGAAGTCGGCCCCCACAAACCCTACAACATGCACCTGGCGGTAGAGAACAAGTTTCGCGCCGCCAGGTACGGTATGGATGCGGCGTTCTACGACGTACACGACAAGATTACAGTCCCTGCCAGGGACCTCGCCCGTAACCTCGTCGAGCGGCTGAAGCCCCACGCCCAGGACCTCGGCTGCGAGAGCGAGTTAGAAGGTGTCCTGAAGATAGTGGAAGGCGGTACGGGCAGCCAGCGCCAGCGCGAGATCTACAAAGAGAGCGGTAACTTCCTCGACGTCGTCGCCTTCCTCATAGAAGGTACCCGCCCCGCCCTCGCCGAGGAACAGAGCTAGTCATAAGCACGCTCCGGCTTCGCCTCCGCTTGTCAACATATCAGCACGCCGACTTGCAGACGGCTTGTCAGCCGGTCAGCTAGTGTCGTGCAGCGCGCGGCCGGGCTGCGCCATCCCACCGCAGAGCTTCGAAGGGTGCGCAAGCTGAAATGCTGACAAGCGAGGGCCGCAGGCCCGAAGCGTGCTGACTGGCTGAAATGCTATTCAAACCCCAGGCTCCAGGCACGGTCGAGATCATAGTTCGAGTAGGCGCGGAAGGCGACCATGGTCTCGGTGCGGGC
>DASQWQ010000267.1:0-2603 GCA_035640175.1 Rubrobacter sp.
AGGATACAGCATCCCCCCGGACTGCTCTGTGATCGAAACGGCCAGCACCCCGACGGCTACCACCGGGAGAGTGCCCCTACCCCGTGCCTTATCCTGTACCAGACCAGAGCCCCACTTTCCCTGACGAACTGCCCCCTACGGGACCACTTCTTGCGCCACATCGGGCTACTACACACCGGCTCCGCCACAGCAAGCAGCCCAACTCTACCGAAGGAGGCGACCGTCCTGACGCAGTGCAGCGGGTCGGTCACCACGAGGACCTCACCGACGCCTCTACGGCGTGCGATCTCAGCCACCCTCACGGCAGATTCCCAGGTGCTCCCGGCAGTATCCTCGCGCAGGATCGCCGCCTCTGGTACACCCATCTCCCGCAGGATGCCCGACATCACGACAGCCTCGCCGGGCGGATGTTCGCCCTCGCCGCCGGTCGGTACGAGGAGATCAGCCAGGCCCTGAACGTACAACTCGCCTGCATGCCGCGTCCTGACCTCCAGCGTAGGGCTCGGTCTCCCGCCAGGCAGTACCTGGGCCCCGAGAACCACAGCGACACGGGGTCTAGCTCCTACCGCACCAGGGGCTGAGGTGGATGGCCGACCCATGTAAACCCTCAGGAGCTCACCTAGCTCCCCGAGGATGCCTCCCCCAAACGGACCCTTCAACGCCGGGCCTCGCGCCTTGCCAGCTCCAGATCCCCTGGCGAGTTGACGTTCATCAGCAGTAGGCTGGGGTCCCCGAACCGCCGCAACTCCTCCCCAACATACGCGACCTCGTCAACCCCTTCGAGAAACCCGTGCACAGCCCGCTCCCCGCCGCCGAGCGCCGTCTTGAGACGTGGCAGCAGCGCCCTGGCGTAGGCGGCGCAGAGCGGGTGCGTTCTGTCCCGGTCTCGCGGGACCACAGCCAGAGCACCGCCCCTTCTGAGACGTGCAAGCAGGTAGCCTACCAGGCTCCGCGTCAAGAAGGGCATGTCACCGGCTGCGACGAAGGTTAGCGGGTAACGCGCGGAGGCGAGGCCGGCCTCCATACCGGCCAGCGGTCCAAGCCCGCCAGGGCGCTCGCCGGTGATGTATCTGACTCCTTCGAGCCTGACACCGCCATCTCCGACTACGAGCACCTCCTGGCAGTAGCCTGTGAGCGCGTCTCTGACACGTTCGATGAGGGGCACCCCCTCCACCTCCAGGGATAGCTTCTCGCGTCCCATCCTGCGGCTGGCGCCACCGGCCAGGATTATGCCCGAGGCCGGGCGGCTCAGGAGACCGCCCGGACGGTCGCTCCCTCTCTCAAGTCGAGGATCTTGCGACGGAGCATCCTGACGCGGTCCATGCTGCCTACGCTACCTGTGCGGCCGGCGAGGCGTTTTGCGAGAGCCAGGTCGACGGATGCGGCGTGCAGTTTGCGGACCCTGAACCATGTAAGCAGCCTTCCCGCGAAGATCAGTTTGAGGTAGAAGCCAGTCCTTCGGAAGTAGCTAGGAAGTATGGCGTATTCTTGCGAGGTGATCGTCCCGGCCTGGACCTCATCCCGGAGTTCGTCGCGGATAGCGCGCCGCTCGATGGCGAGCCACAGGATAATGACCACGATGTAGACGAGGATCACGCAGAACAACACCAGGTAGCCGACGGGCCCGAACACTGTGGCAGTAAAGTTGAAGGCCGCGTGCAACAGTATCGCCCCAGAGAGGCCGAGCAGGGGCAGGATGACCTTGAGAACTCTGTTGTGAACCCAGGGTACGAGGCCTATACCGATCCCCGTAAGCGAGGTGAAAGACGCGTGGGCGAAGCCGCCGAAGATTCTGCGGACGATGAACGTCTCCGCACCGAACTGTACACCGTAGAGCAGGTCCTCGGCGATGGCGAAGCCGAAACCGACGGCCGAGCCGTAGACGATACCATCCATCACACCGGCGAACTCGACCAACCCGCTCCTGCGGCGCGCGAGGTAGGCGATAAAGAAGATCAAGAGCAGAGCGGCCCCCTTGGAGCACTCCTCCACCACGGGCGCTTCGACGACCGCGGTGAAAAAGCTGGCGGTCTTCACGCTTGTCACGGAGCTGAGCGTGAGTTGGAAGAGCGTATTGAAGACCAGTGAGACCGTCGTAGCCACGGTGAACCCCCACACGAAGACAGGTATCACGTAGCGCAGCGGCTCCCGCTCGTAGAGGTCTATCGCCCGGATAAAGAGGAGGTAGATCACGGCTTGCAGGATGCCGAGCCCGATCAGTGGGCCGCTCAGGCTCACGAGGCTGGCCTTCCGGAGAATGACATGGACCGCAGTATACCCGCTCCTGATAAAATACCCTTGTCCTTACCGGAAGGAGAGGATTGGACAGGGACCTCCGAGACCGCGACTCTATACTGGCGGCCCTACGTCACCTGACCCACGGGGTCTACGTGATGGGAACCCGGCGTGGCCGTCAGTCCAACGCCATGACGGCATCGTGGGTGATGCAGACCTCCAAACGTCCCCCATGCGTGGCGGTCGCCGTTAGAAGCGACCGTTACACACACGACATCGCCCTCGAGAGCGAGACCTTCGCACTTAGCGTCCTGCGCGACGATCAGGTAGACGTCGCGACCCACTTCTCGGACACGAGCGGCGAGTAC
>DASQWQ010000268.1:0-4877 GCA_035640175.1 Rubrobacter sp.
GACCTGATAAAGGCTATAGACAGGGTGACGAAGTAGGTGTAGGGAGGGCGGGCTACGATGTCCTTGCCTGGACTGTTGTGCCTTTCGCGGCTTCCTTGTTGATGGTCGCGGCGCTCGCCTTCGTGCTGAGCAGGGCCGCAAAGGCAGTCTTGGTCGGAATGAGCGCGTGCCTTCCGAAGGCCGAAGACGGGGTCGGGATGGTGTATAGTCCGGAACCTATGGAGAATCGAGGGAAACAACAGGGCGATCTGGGGGGTCTCGAGGAGAAGGTCGACGAGCTCGAGAGACTCACCGACTCTCTCGACGACGTACCCGAAGAAGAGCTGGTCGGGACCCTCAACGAGGCCGTGGAGCTTTTGGCCGAGATCAACGCCGGCATCGAAGCCAGGCTCGACACCGCGGGGGAGGAGTCGCGCGAGATCGGCACGCTCCTCGGGCATGTAGACCTCGGGCCCTTCGACGAGGCCCTGAAGGATCACGAACACAGGGAGAGGACTACCGGTGAGCCTGGTACCTGATCTCGCACCCCGCATCAGGGATGCGGCGCTCCTCGAAGGGGACTTCGTGCTCTCCAGCGGAGAGCGCAGCAGCTTCTATGTGGACAAGTACCTCTTCTCGACCGAACCGAACCTCCTGCGCGACGTGGCCGACGCACTGGCGGCAGAGATACCGGGGGGAGTGAAGCGGCTCGCCGGCGTGGAGCTCGGTGCCGTTCCCCTCGTTGTGGCCACGGCCCTCGCCACAGGGTTGCCCTACGTAATCGTTCGCAAGTCTGTCAAAGAGCATGGCAGCTCTGCCGGACGCAGTATCGAAGGCAATTTGGAGAAGGGCCAGAGAGTAGCCCTTGTCGAGGACGTCGTCACCACGGGTACGCAGGCCGTGCGGGCCGCCAAGAAGCTGGAGGAGGCGGGGGCAGAGGTCGCGAGGGTAGTAACAGTACTCGACCGCAGGGAGGAGAACGGGGAGGAACTCGGCGGATTTCCTTTTCGGTCCTTGCTTAGAATGGATGATTTACGGGTAGTTAAACGAAATTGAGGCGCTATAGTGTCTCTGGTAGATCCTTCCGGTAGACCGGAGGGAAGAGGAGTGGAAGCGAAGCAGGGAGGAAGTAGTGGCGCTAAACAAAACGGCATTGATAGAGGAGATCGCCGGCAAGGCGAACGCCTCCAAGAGCGACGCCCAAAGGTTCTTCGACGCGTTCACCGAGGTCGTGACGGACAGCCTCAAGAACGACGAGCAGGTCCAGATCACGGGCTTCGGCAAGTTTTACGTTCAGAAGCGCGACGCCAGGCAGGGGATCAACCCGCAGACCAAGCAGAGGATCAACATACCAGCATCCAAGGTGCCGAAGTTCACCGCGGGTAACGCGCTCAAGGACCAGATCAAGTAGCTGCCCAGGGTCTTTCCTGGTGCCGCGGACTTCTCCCCGCGGCACCATTCTTTTCGCCCGTTTGTCGACCAACCATGGCACGATGAAGGCGCTGGTAGATGCGGCGTGCCGCAAGCAAAGCGTGCTCGTCGCCGGCCTCGACCCCATACCCTCACGCTTTCCAGAAGAACTGCGCGCCCTGCCCGAGGCCGAAGCGACACTGGAGTTCTGCCGGGGCATCCTCGAGGCGGTGGAGCCCTACGTTGCCGCCGTCAAGCTGCAGGCGGCTTTCTTCGAGCGGCTAGGTCCCGTCGGGATGGGAATCTACGCCGACTTGATCGAGGCTGCCACGAATCTAGGCTTGCCTGCCATAGCGGACGTAAAGCGCGGGGACATCGGCCCCGTGGCCGCCGCTTACGCCGGGGCGCATCTCGGCGTCTATGGTGCAACCTGCGTCACCGTCAACCCTTACATGGGGGAGGATGCGGTGCTTCCGTTTCTCGAGGAGGCCCGCAGGCGGAACGCGGGCGGGGGTGTTTTCGTGCTTGTCGCGACCTCAAACCTGTCCTCCCGTGTGGTCCAGGAGACCACGGACCCGCCGCTCTTCGAGGTCGTCGCCGGGCTGGTTGCGGAGCTTGGGAAGTCGGCCGGCGACTACTCGGATGCGGGGGCGGTCGTAGGGGTCACGCGGCCCGAGATCGGGCGTAGGGTGAGGGAGTTGCTGCCCGAGGCCCTGTTCCTCTCACCAGGATATGGGGCCCAAGGAGGTGACGCCTCAGGCGTGCGCCCGCTGATCGACAGGGGTGGCGGGGGAGTCCTCGTCAACAGCAGCCGGAGTATCCTCTACGCCTACGAACGCTCGGTCTCAGGCTACAGGGAAGCCGCCATAGAAGCCGCCCGCAAAGCGCGGGACGAGTTGCGCCTGGCCGGAGCCCGCCTTTAGAGCAGCTGGCAAAGAGGAATGCAAGCAAGTCAGCATTTCAGCTTTGTTGAGAGAGGATTGCGTTAATGGTGCTCCTGCGGAAGGCTCCGCATCGTTTGCCACGGAGCCTGGCTGCGTGTGGGAGACTCGCTGGCAGTTACTTGCTCTGAGATGCTGACTGGCTGACAAGCGGAGGCGTCAGCCGAAACGTGCTGACGAGCGCGGGATTTGGAAGGATTACCCTTCCAAATCCCGCTTTCAGAACAGGTGGGCGACCGCCAGCACCGTCACTAGCACCGTCGCAGCCGCGACCACAACCCCAAGAACCTGCACCATGCTCTCTCTGCTCATCTTCTCCTTCCGGGAAGCCCATGGCTATGGATCAGTTCACTCCTGTTCGCGGAGGGCGCTCTGGCGGCTCTTCTCCGGCTCTTTCGCGATGGCCTCGTCGATAGCCTCCCTGAGACTGTTCTCGTAGCCTTCGTAATAGTAGTCCTGGGCGTACCCTATCGTACCGTCCTCGACCACGAACAGCCTGGGCACCCTCTTGACGTTGTACTTGGAGACCAGCTCTCCCGTCGAGTCCAGGAGCATCGTGTAGGGGACGTTGTCGTCCCTCGGGGCGCTATTGACGTAGACGACAGCGAAGGAGGCCCCATCGTCCTCGTACTCCCTGGCAAGGTCTTCGAAGCCGGGAACGGCCTCGTTCGAGTCCTTGTTCAGGGTACTCCAGAAGGTGAGTACGTAGATACCGTGGTCCGAGAGCTCGAAGACACGGTCGTCTACGCTCTTCACCCTGAATCCGGGGGCATTGTCGCCCACGTTCGGGGCTGGTTGGGGTAGCGTGAGCGAGCCCGTGCCAGTCTCGGCGCTGCCGAAGGAACGGTAGAACAACGCGGCGGCCAACACGACGAAGAAGACGATGGCCAGGCGTTTCACGAACCCTCCGAACCAGGTCTGAGGAGGCACACGACATAAGGATTGTATCCGCTAGCATGGACCTTGTCGTAGAACCAGGATCATCGTAGTCTCTATAATCCCGTGTTCGAAACGTCGAAAGCCCGGACTGCAAGCCTCTTCGTCACGCTCGCCGTGACGGTCGTGCTCGATATCCGGGCAGGGGCCGGCGTGGCGTCGGCGCAGCGGAGAGGAGCCAGGGAAGTCGACGAGCCTGAGGTGGCCGCGCGGGGCTGGGCCCTGGCGGAACTTCGGAGCGGAGAGTACCTGGCGGGAGAGGGCGCGTCCAGAGAGCTACCCACAGCCTCGACCACCAAGATCATAGCGGCGCTCGTGGTACTCAAGAAGGCTGACCTCGATGAGGAGGTCACAGTCCCAGAGGACGCCGCCTACGCGAGGCCGGCCTACAGCAATGTCGGCCTCCTACCCGGCGACACTCTAAGCGTCAGGGAGCTATTGATGGCCACCCTGATCTCCTCCAGCGACTACGCTGCATACGCGCCCTGGTCGAATACGTCAGCGGCGAAGCTGGCGTGAACCGCTTCATCGAGGAGATGAACGAGGAAGCGAGGGCATCGGGGCTGAAGCACACCCACTTCGAGAATCCTGTCGGCTTCGACGCAAGGGGGCACTACAGCAGTGCGCGAGACCTGGCCAGGATGGCCCGCCTGGCAATGCAGGATCCCGAGTTCAGGAAGATAGTCTCGACGGAGTACGCGACCATCTACACCCCGTACAGGGAGATACCGCTGGCCAATACCAACGAGTTGCTGTTCTCCTATGGGCCGGCCACGGGGACGAGTCGTACGTATGCGTTGTCCTCGACGCAGGAGAAGACCGCTTCGCGGCCTCAGTAGAGCCCTGCGATACGGTTTCGCCGCCCACGACCGCAAAGACCTCGTGGTCGAGGGCAAAAGGTACGCCAACGTCGACGTGCCTTACAGGCGGCAGAAGAGTGTAGTCCTTGTCGTGCAGAGCAGGTAGATGGACTCCTGGACGCGAGCCCCGACGTGGAGCGCGATGTCGACCTGGTAGAGGATCTGCCTGGCTCGGCCAGGGCGAGAATCAGACTCGGTGAGGTCGTCGTAAAGGTCGATCGGAAGAAGATCGGGTAGACCCGGCTTCTCGCAGAGGAGGGTTACGAAAAGGCCTCGTTCGGGCAGCGGGTGTGGTATACCGTTGAGGGGATTTTCGAGTAGGAGATAGGTAGGGAGAGGCATGATACTGACTGTCACCCTCAACGCTGCCGTTGCCAGGACGCTAGTTGTTCCCAGCCTGACGCTCGGCCACAGGCACAGGGCCCCTGAGAGCATGACGTTGGCCGGCGGAAAGGGGGTCAACGTGGCCAGGTCCCTAAGGACCCTGGACGTGCCCGTACTTGCTGCCGGGTTCGCCGGCGGGCGTAATGGAGACGCCATCCGCGACGGCCTCTCTGAGGCGGCCATCCCGTTCGACCTCGTCGAGATAGAGGGATACTCTCGCACCTCCACGGCCATCGTCGACCCGATGGCGGGGACGCAGACCGAGATTAACGAGTACGGCCCCGAAGTAACTCCCGCCGAGGCCAGGGAGTTCTCCAGGCGCCTGGAGTACCTGATGGAGTACGCTACGGCCGTCGTCTTCGCCGGC
>DASQWQ010000269.1:0-6050 GCA_035640175.1 Rubrobacter sp.
CCTGGACGAGAGCTACCCCCTGATCTACGACCCTGGCGAGTACGAAGAGGCCCTCAGGTAGACGGACTCGAAGCGGCGTAAGATCCAACCGCTCCGGGTATACTATATGGAATAGCGCCGATTCATAATCAGGAGGCCTACTATGGATGCGACCCTACAGAAGACAGGCATAAGGCTGTATACGGGCGACTACTGCCCTTTCTGCCGCCGGGTGAGAAACGAGCTGGAGCGGCTCGGGCTCGACTACGACGCAGTCGACGCCGACGCGGACATGCGCGAGGAGGTCATCCGTATCTCAGGCCAGCGGGCGATCCCGATCCTTACCATCGGCGACGAGGTTCTCGTCGACTCCTCGCACATAATCCGCGAGCTTCGCAACCGCTACGCCTGAGCGTCACGGGGGAACTCACCCCCGTCCCACTGTTCGAGGACGTATTCGGCGTAGAAAGCCAGGGACTCCTCGGACCCGTGTTCGAGGAAAGCCCTGGCTTTGCCCACGGGGTCCAGGACGAAGTCCCCGATCTCGATAACGGGTCCTTCTCCCCACTCCTCGGACGAGCGCCACATACCGGGTGGGCTGACGTTACGGCGGATGGTCTCGCCCAGAAAACATCCAAGCCCGGCCACGAGCCCGCCGGAGAGCGGCGGGCTGTTCTGGCCCTCGTCCCCTTCGAGCGCGGCGATGAGTAGCTCTTCGACGAGCGGAAGATACCCCGGCTCGTAGTCAAGGTCGACGTCCCAGTGGTTGCTCCCGACTTCCCGGAAGAGGCCTGCGCATACCTCGGGCCGTTCCGGTGTGAGCCGCGCGAGATCGAGCTGCAGCAGCGCAACCGGCGACGTGCCGAAGTAGAACTCGACCTCGGGGGGCACAGGGTAGGCGCTCAGTATCTCCAGTCCCGCCCGGGCATACTCCGAACTCCGCAAAATAGCGGCCTTGTCGAGTGCCTCGCCCGACTTTCGGTTGTCCCACGGCTCGGTCGCGACCTCGACGAAGAAATCCCTGTCATCCTGGCGCAAGTATATGGGAAGGACCACCCGTCCGAGGGGAGACTCGATCTCTTTGAATAGCTCGAGAATCCTGCCCCCCCGCTCTTCCAACTCTCCGGCCACCCGGAGGATCGTGGCCGGACGAGGGGCGTCGCGCTCGATTTGTATGGGATCCGTATGCTCCTCCGGAGCTTCCTCTACACCTTCTTCGAGCGTCTCTTCACCGTCTCTCCAGGTCATCCCGGCAAGCCTCCCCATCGAACCACGAACCCGCAGATTCTAGCATCGGCGAAGATTTGCCGGAAGCGCCTCTATACACTACCCTTACCCGATGCCGAAACTACAAGAGTTACTCCTGGTGCGTCACGGACAGTCTACGGCGAACGCGAAAGGCATCTGGCAGGGTCAGATGGAATTTCCACTCTCGGAGAGAGGCAGAGTGCAGGCGAACCTTGCGGGACGGGGCCTCTCCGACGAGCAATTCGAAGGCCTCTACTCCAGCCCGCTATCTCGCGCTTTCGAGACCGCAGAGATCATCCGTGCCCGTGCGGGATTCGCCGGCGAGGTCGTTCCCGTCGACGGCCTGAGCGAGAGGCATGGAGGTATCCTCGAAGGCCACACCTGGGCCGGGCAGGAGCAGCGTAACCCCGAGCTGGCAAAGAAGTTCCTCGCGATCCCCGAGGAGGAACGCTGGGCGCTCGTCGGCGCCGAGACGGACGAGGAGGTCATCGCGAGGTTCGAGGAGGCCCTCTCGTCCATCCGCGCCCTCCACCCAGGCGGTTCGCGCATCGTCGTCGTCTCGCACGGAGGGGTAATGCGGACGTTTCTAAGGGAACGCTTCGGGCCCGGGGTACTGCCTGGCGCGCAACGGGCGGCCAACGCTTCGATCACACGCATGCAATGGGGCGAAATGGGCCCGCACCTGCTCGAGGTGGCATCGACGGCGCATCTGACCGAAGATCCAGGCTCCTCTACAGTAGAATAATCCAGGCCTTGGGGCCTAGCCCAACGTCCGGACGCTACGCGCGTTAGGACCCCTGTCGTTACGACCGACTTCGTACTCGACTTCTCCGCTGGGAGAGAGCTCCGAAGGATCACCCTGTACCTCAGAATGATGGACGAAGAGATCATCGCCCGTGGGTCGTACCAGGAAACCGTAACCTTTCTCTGCGTCGAACCACTTGACGCGCCCCCGTTCGCGTGGCAGCCCGGACGTCTCGTCATCGGACGTCCCCTCGAGGGTAGCAACAGATGGCGTGAAGTCGTCTGCAGACCTCACCTCTCTCCCGTCGGCCTCGAGCACGATAGAGTCTTCGGCCACCTTCACGACGACGGCCTCCACCCCTGCCCAGTGCTCCTTCCAGATCGGGTCCTCCGCGATGGAAGGGTCGAGCCACAGGCCCCAGCCGTCGCGTTCGCCGTGGTCGAGAACTCCTTCGAAGACGGTCTCGGGCTCGCGAGGCCCGCGCTCGCGCCGGTAGATGTCGTTGCGCGAGCGGAAGGACTGTACCGAGGATGCGCTGGTGCCGAGGGCGTCTGCGATCCAGTCGTCCGTCTTGCCTGTCTCCACCCACTCCCTGATACGGTCCATGTGAGGCTTTAACGCTATGCGCTTTCTGGAGTCTGCCATGCTACCGCTTGCTCCTTCTTCGAACCCGTTCTGATAGATGCTGCGCCGAGCGGTCGCTAGACGAGTTATTGTTAGATATACCTCGGAGTATTTTACCATTTCTTCGGGCTTGCTGGCAGCTTTCGGGCCTGGTGCGTCTCTTCACCGTCCTTGGCCCCAGGGGTGTCTGTACGGCCGGCCTCGGGCGGGGAGGCTTGTTTGTTCTTCCCGCTCTCATCGAGAGCGGCGGGCTCGTCGCCCTCGCCAGGGACATAGCAGGCGTGCCGGCAGGCTGTCTAGTCCTCGCGACTCGGCTGCTCCTCGGCCGCTCCATCCTTCACGGAGCCTCCCTCCGAAGGGACGCCCTCTTCATCTTTCTCCTCAGGCTCGGCAGTCTCGAACGGCGGTTCGGGAAAGTCGGCGAAGCCTTCACGGCCGAGGTCCTCGAGCATCTCACCGACGATTGGAGCGGGAAGCTCGAGGTACAGGGCGAGGCCCTCCGCGTGGGCGAGCGTCTCGTATGGGTCCCCCTCGTAGCCGAGGGCACCGAGCGCCCTGGAGACGTTCTCGGTAGGCACTAGGGTGTTGCCGCCGGCGGCCACACGCAAGTACTGGAAGAGGTTTAAATCCAGGCTCCCTACCACCCCGATCACAGGCTCGGTCTCGTGGATGCGCCGCCTCACAAAGAGGCGCGTGTCGTAGCCGTCGGCCCAGCGTCTCAAGACCTCGCTCTCGTCGATGTAGTTGTACTGGGCCACCCTGTGCTGGAACTGCCCGAGCAGCCTGCCTGTAAGGACGCGGAGGTTCTCGTCCCCGAAGAACCAGCCGTCGCCCTCGACGTTCATGATGGCGCTCGCACGGGGGATGGTCAGCGACTCTTCCTCGTCCTCGAACGTCTCATGGAACTCGCGGACCATGCCGCGGATCTCATCCTCACTACGTCCGCTCTTCTTGAGTGCGGTCGCGTAGACCATCAGCGCGGGTTCAGGACGCTCCCTGGAGATCTCGTCGAACCTTTGCGCCGCCCTCTCGAGCCGCCCGTAATAGTCCTCGAGGTTCTTGATCTTCCAGGCCGCCACGCTTCGCTCTTCTGCTAACTCGACCATGGTCTCTCCTCGGGTCTTAGGGACTCGTTTTTCGCAATATAGCATCTCCCTTTGCGTCAGGTCGCTTCCTTCAGTCCGTAGACGCCGGGTGCGACCTGCACGAATAGCGTAGCCGGATTGTCCCTGACGTCCACGGGGAGCCTTGCCCTCATCGTATTCTGGGCGTACGGCCCGCGCTCTGCGGGTACCCTGACTGCAGCGCGATCTCCGTTATGTCCGCGTAGTGGAGAGGGTGACCGACCTCCTCGAAGAACTCCCGCGCGGCTGCCTTGACATCCACACCGCCCCTGGCCGTCAGGCTACTTCAGGAGAGCCTTCGGGGTAGGCTCCGATCAGGCCTACGTAAGGGCAGTGCTCCTCGAGAGCTTCGAGGGCGCGTTTCACCCTATCCTCCTCGGGGTGACCGAGGAAGTCCGCGAAGAACACGTAGGTCCAGGCACGCTTGCGGCTGGGACGGCTCTCGATACGGGTAAGGTTGATCCCCTCCTCCGCGAAAGCCGAGAGCGCGCCCTTGTGAACACCAGGGCGGTCCTTCACAGAGAATACGACGCTGGTCTTGTCCTTGCCCGTACGCGCGGCCCACGAGCGCCCGAGCAGGATAAAGCGTGTGGTGTTCGCGCGGGCGTCCTGGATGTTGCGCGCCAGGACCGTCAGACCGTGGGCGCCGGCCGCCAGCACGCTTCCGATCGCGGCCACCCCTGGCTCGACAGCCGCGCGGCGGGCCGCTTCCGCCGTGGAATCGACCTCATCCAGGCGGGCTCCGGGGAGCTCGCGCCTGAGCCAGCTCGCGGCCTGGGCTAGGGCCATGGGATGCGAGCACACAAGGCTCACTCTCTCCATCGACTGTTCTGTGGAGATCAAGTTCTGGGAGACGGGCAGGTAAACCTCCCCGCATATCTTCAGTGGGCTGTTCATCAGCTCGTCCAGGGTGTGGGTTACAGCGCCCTCCATCGAGTTCTCGACGGGCACGACGCCGTGTTCGACCTCCCCGCGCTCGACCCTGGCGAAGACCTCGGCGACCGTCGTCTGAGGCTCGAGCTCGATGCTGGTGCCGAACGAACGCAGGGCGGCCTCGTGCGTGAACGTCGCCTCAGGCCCGAGGTAAGCGACCTTGAGGCGGGTCTCGAGCGAGATGGAGGAGGAGATGATCTCGCGGAACACGGCCTGGAGGCCGCGCCTGGGGAACTCCCCATCGCCCAGCGTTGCGACACGGTCGAGGACGGCCTGTTCTCTGGCAGGGGCGTAGGCCGCCAGGCCGTTCTTGTGTTTGATCTCACCTATCCTCCGCGCCAGCCAGGCACGCCTGTCGAGCAAGCTCACGATCTCCTCGTCCACAGAGTCTATCCCCTGGCGCAATGCCTCCATCTCGCCCTGCGGCGCCTCTTTGGATTCAGCGAGACGAATGTCTTCTCTATCTGGTAAGTTGGATTGGGTCATGACGTGTGCGATCTCCTGTCGAGATGTTGTCAGGATGCGGATTTGGAGGAGCGCGGTCGCGCGTCAGGAAAGGAAGCGCCCCTCCCAGGTAAATCGCCGCAATGCACAGGCCGCGTGGCGCATGATGGGTCAAAGTAACAGATAGCGGCCCCTGTTTGCAAGCTTAGTCAGCTTATCGTTGTAGGTCGGTACCTCTGCGACTCGCTTTAGAACACGATAAGCAAAAGGACGACGACGGCCGCAACGGCAAAGCGATAATAAGCGAAAGCGCGCAGACTGTGCCGAGTAAGGTAGTGGAGCAAGAACTGTATTGTGAAGTACCCGACGAACGCCGAGGTAACGAAGCCTGTTACGAACAGCAGCCATTCGTGCGTACTCATGCTGGAGGTGATCACCTCCGCAAGCTGCAGGCCTCCGGCGCCGGCGATGATAGGAACGCTCATCAGGAACGAGAACTTGGCCGCCTCCTCGCGCCTGAGCCCTAGAAAGAGGCCGAGTGTGATCGTGGCCCCCGAACGCGAGACTCCGGGCACGAGCGCGGCCGCCTGGGCGAGTCCGATCCCGACGGCCTCGCCGAACCCGAGCTTGGAGGCCTGCCGGCCGCGGCTGCCTGCGGCTTCGGCGACGAGGAACAGTACGCCGACAAGAATGAAGTTGAAGACCACTACCCATGGCGAGCGGACCGTGTTCTCGAAGAAACCCTCGAATAGATACCCGATCAAGGCCGCAGGTACGGTAGATGCGATCACGAGGTAAGCGAGCCGCTGGTCGGGGTCGTCGACGAGGTCCCTGTGCCCAAAAGACCGTAAGAAAGCGAGGGCCATCCTGATGAGATCCCGCCAGAAATAGGAGACGACGGCGACGAGGGTGCCCATGTGCAACGCCACGTCGAAGGAGAGCCCGAATCGGTC
>DASQWQ010000270.1:0-14406 GCA_035640175.1 Rubrobacter sp.
TCGAGCCCCGTTACGGCATCGTGGGGGCCGGATTCGTCTGGTACTCTCAGGTCGCGCTCATCGTGGCCGGGCATGTGATCGCCGTCTATCTTGCACACTCGATCTCGCTGCGCCTCCTGCGCGATCCGGGACGCGCATTAAGGAGCCAGCTCCCGATGCTCGTCCTGATGGTCCTCTACACCATAACCAGCCTCTGGATCCTGGCCCAGCCCATCGTCGAGTAGGGGCGGTTCGCGAACCGCCCCTACTCGACGGCAATCCTCTCTAGAGCCTTTCAAGAAAAGTATGAACCTTTCCGAGAAAGAAAGAGCCCTCAGCGCGCTCAGGCCTTAAAGGCCTTCGCTTCTCAGCACTTCAGCACTTCAGCCAAAAGATAAAGGCCTACCGCTTATGGCTCAGGCTCAACCCCGAGGGTGTTTTCGAAGGGGCTCACCATCTTGGAAAACCGTTCTAGGAGAGAAAAAGACGCCCACAAGCTGAAGTAGTTTTGTGTTGCTCGAATGTTCGCAAGGAGGTTCAGCCTCTTTGCAAATTGCTCTAGGCCTCGACGATCTGACGAGGAGGAACGGGCCACCCTGAATGGGCGCCCATACGCTTCGGGGTGTGGTACATTCCAGGGTATTCGAACGCGATGTTGGTCTACCCGGGGGGAGCAGACTTAGACGGGCCTGGGTGAGGATGAGCGGCGAGGCTGGCAACCAGCATACGGGGCTAGAGATAGGCAAGACCCTGCAGCGGGCCCGTGAGAAGCGAGGTCTGTCGCTCCAGCAGGTCGAGGAGGTGACGAAGATCCGGACCAGGTACCTCCGTGACCTGGAGAACGAGAACTTCGAAGTGCTCCCTGCCGTGTACATGCTCGGGTCCCTCAAGACCTACGCCGAGCACCTTGGACTCGACGGAGCGGCGATGACCAGGGAGCTCAAACGCCGTCAGGCGTCCCTGCAAGCAGAACAGGAGCCACCAGAAGATCCCCCGCCGCGCAAGCCGCGTGGACTCCTGGCATCCCTGAGCCGTCTGGTTGGCATCGGCGGGGCGGTCGAAGACGAAGCCGGCACGAGGGCACCCGTTCACAGACCAGGCCTGTACGTGAGCCTTGCGGTGTTTCTGGTCTTCGTCCTCGCCACCTACCTCGCGTCTAGCATCAGGGGGGAAGATCGACCGTCGGTCTCACTGGTACAAGAGCCGACGGTCTCCCAGCTTCCCTTCGAGATCACCCTAGTCGGCAACGTGGAAGACGACGAACGTAATACGGAGGATGTGAGCAAGGAGAACCAGCCCGAGAAACAGGGCGAATCTCCCGCTAAAGACACCGGCAATGACGAAAGAACCAGGGCTGAGCGTAGCGGACAAGAGGACTATGGGTCCCGAACGCCACAGGCTTCATCATCCTCTGCTACCACATTCGCAAGCGCGTCAGCGAGCGCATCGGCGGGTGCGTCAGCGAGCGCGTCACCCGCTTACACCGGATCCGCCTCCGCGCCTGCGAGGGCCACGCCGGCGTCTACCACGGTTCGACCAGAACCTACGGCCAGGGAACAGCCTGGCGGGGGAGGCACGGCTGCCGCTGCCCCGGCTGATCCACCTGCCCGCGTGTCCGGCAGTCAGAGGCTTCACGAGACGCAAGTGGGTCCCGTCGACACCATCCGGCTCGGCAGCGGGGTTCCCAACAAAGTGAAGAAAGCTGTGGCTCCGCCTGGTGACAGACCACAAACCAGAGGTCGTTCGGGTCGGGATGCTGGGCGGCTTCTCGGTCGGGGGCCCGAACCCTCGGGCAGAATGAGTGGCAGCTCAGGGGGCCGCTGCCCTGATCAAGCTTCTTGCCCCCGCACCAAACCACCGCCTTCACCGCGAGCAGATAAGTCGGAGCAACCTTCATCCGACGAACCGCCCAGCCTCACCCGTCATTCCCGGTTGCGCGGAAATCCACTGCAGTAGGCGCTCCGCACGTTCCACCACAAGCGATCAACCGGATTACGTATCAACCGCCTGCAGTGCCCTGGGACGCGCGAGTTGGGCGCGGAGACCTCGAAAGCAGGCTACGATGTGTACGCCGTGCGCTAGGAGTTCTTCACGGCTTCGTTGAGTTCCTGCAAGCCTTGCTTGGCGTCGGAGAAGAGCATCATGGTTTTCTCGGTGTCGTAGAAGAGGGGGTTGTCGACGCCGGCGAAGCCTGGGCTGAGTGAGCGCTTGATGAAGATTACGTGCTCTGCGTTCTCAACGGTGAGCACGGGCATTCCGCTTATGGGACTCTCCACTTCGGGGTCGTTGGCCGAAGGGTTGACCACGTCATTGGCGCCGACGATGATCGCGGCGTCGGTGTCCTCGAATTCGGGGTTTATGTCTTCCAGATCGTAGAGCTTCTCGTAAGAGATGCCGACCTCGGTCAAGAGGACGTTCATGTGTCCTGGCATCCTTCCTGCGACCGGGTGGATACCGAAGAGCACTTCCTTGCCCTCGGACTCCAGCGTTTCCACGAGGTCTCGCATGGCCTGCTGGGCCTGGGCGACGGCGAGGCCGTAACCGGGTACGATCACGACTTTCTCCGCTTCGTCCGCGAGATACTCGCCCACCTCACCAGCGCTCGCGTCGTTGACTTCCCGATCTTCTTGCTGCTCGCTTCCGCCACCTCCGGAAGCAGCGATACCGGCGAAGATGATCTTGCCTAGAGGACGCCCCAGTGCGCTCGACATCAGGCGCGTGAGTATTGTGCCCGACGCCCCGACGATGGTGCCGCCGATGATCAGGATGTAGTTCTCCAGTACGAACCCGGACGCCGCCGCCGCCAGCCCCGTGAACGCATTCAACAGCGAGATCACGATGGGCATGTCCGCTCCGCCGATGGGCATGACGAGCAGTATCCCCAGCACGAGCGAGGCAGCGAGCATGGCGACCACCGAGGCAACCGGCGAGAGGAACGGCAGTATGCTCCCGCCCAACAGAGCGTTAGCTCCCAGCACGAGGACGCCCGCGAACAGGAGCGCGTTGACCACCTGTTGGAGCGGGAAGGCCACGGAGCCGGTGAAGGCAAGCTCCTGGAGCTTGGTGAACGCGATGGCGCTGCCCGCGAAGCTGACCGACCCGATCAGGACGGTGAGCGGAACCGTGATCCCGGCGACGAGGCTCATCTCGTCCTCCGTGCTCAGGTGGTAGAACTCCGAGAGCGCGATGAGCGCCGCCGCGCCGCCGCCGACGCCATTGTAGGCGGCGACCATTTGGGGTATCGCCGTCATCCGCACCCTTTGCGCCGAGACTGCTCCGATAACGGACCCGATAATCACCGCGGTCCCGATCAGCAATAGGCTCTCGAACCGGATGACGAAGAGCGTCGCGACTAAGGCTATCGCCATACCGATCGCGGCCAGGGTGTTCCCCGAACGGGCGGTCGCGGGAGTCCTCAAGCGGCGGATGCCGTAGATGAACAGCGCCGCCGCCCCGAGGTAGGCCAGGAAGGTTGCGGCTTGCACGGGTTAGCCCTCTTTCCTCTTCTTGACCCTCTTCAGCGGGGGGCGAAACATGCCGAGCATCCTGTTGGTGACCCAGAAACCTCCAACCACGTTCAGCGCCCCGAAGACCACGGCGACGAAGCCCACCGCCTGGATAACGGCGCTGCTTTCGGTAGCCAGAGTGATCATGCCGCCCACCAGGATGACACCGTGAATGGCGTTGGTCGCGCTCATGAGCGGCGTATGGAGCAGATTCGGCACGCGTGAGATCAGCTCGAACCCGAGGAACGCCGAGATCACAAAGATCGCGAGCTGGGCGAGAAGTTGTGAGGTCATCCGGCCTCCTGGAGCGCTTCTCTGGTCGGCCCGTGACGGATCTCGCCCCCGTGCGCGATGCACGTCTCACCGATGATCTCATCTTCGAAGTCAAGATCGAGGTGTAGGTCTTTCTCGTCTTTGTCCTCTGAGTGGTCTTCGGTGATGTGCCCGATGAGGTTGTACATGTTGCGCGAGTAGAGCTGGCTGGCGTGTATGGGCATCGTGCTGGGCAGGTTTACAGGACCAACGATCCTGACCCCTTTGTGCTCGACGGTCTCTCCGGGCTCGGTAAGCTCGCAGTTGCCGCCGCTCTCCGCCGCGAGGTCCACGATCACACTTCCCGGTTTCATGCTCTCGACCATGTCCTTGTCCACGAGCTGGGGAGCCTTTCTGCCAGGTACGAGTGCGGTCGTGATGACTATGTCCATCTCCTCCATACGCTCCCTGATGAGCTTCTGGTCCTCATCGAGCTTCTCCTTGGACCAACCTTCGGCTTCCACTTCGGAGCCGTCCTGTTCTTCCTCTTCGCCCTCGACGATGTACCGGTCCCGGGGCGGTTCGGCGTAGGAGTAGAAGCCAAGAGAGGTCATCAGCTTGCGCCACCCGGTGGGCTGGTACTCCTCGTACCCGTCTTCCTCTTGCTCATCTTCCTTCTCGTCCTCGGAATCTATGAAGGTCGCGCCGAGTGACTGCGCCTGCTCTTTGGTCTCGGGCCTGATGTCGTAGGCGAACACCGAGGCCCCGAGGCGGTTCATGATGGCTATGGCCTGCAGGCCCGCCACCGCCACCCCGAATACCATGACGTTCGCCGCCTTCGTCGTACCTGCGGCGGTCGAGAGCATGGGGATGTATTTGCCGATGGTGTCGGCCGCGATGAGCGCACACTTGTAGCCGGCAATAGAGCCCATCGAGGAGAGAGCGTCCATCGCCTGCGCCGCGCTGGTGCGCGGGACCGCCTCGTTCGAGAATACCGTCACACCCGCTTCGGCAAGCTTCTCTACGAGCTCAGGCTCCTGCGGCCCGTTGAGGAAACAGATGAGGACCTGGCCCTCGCGCAAGAGCCCGATCTCGTCCTCCGTGGGGCTTTGTACTTTGACTACTATGTCGGCTTCGCTGTAGAGGCCATCTGCGCCGTCTACGATCCTTGCCCCGGCTTCCTCGTAGTTCGCGTCGAGGTTGTAGTCGCGGCCTGCGCCCGACTCCACGAGGACCTCGAAACCATCCTTGACGAGTCTGCCTACGGTCTCGGGCACGAGCCCGACCCTGCGTTCGCCCTCGGCCACCTCCCGCGGAATCCCTACTATCACGCGCCAGATTATAGCGTCGGAACCGGATCTGCGCTCCCGATGGCCGACCGTTACCAACAAAATCCCGTTTTGTAATCGAAATGTCACCTTTGGGGCTTAAGATTTTACTATCGACCATTGTTGCTACTCGGAAAGGGGGTCGAGGACGATGAGAAAGGTAACAGCCGGATACACGAGTAAGGTGCAGACGGCGGTCGTGGCCGCCGTATTCCTGTTCGCCGGGCTCGGCCTCCTCGGGTATTCTCTGCTGGCCGGAGGCCATCCGGCGTCGGCCGAGAGCCCCGACCGGGTACACGGCAGGATCTCTGAGGAGCTCGAAAAGAAGTTTCACAGGAGTATCCCGGAGAGGATCGTCGAGACAGTAAGGGGTCCCCTAAGGGGTTCCCGGGCCAAGACGCCAGAGAGCAAGAAGCTCGAACTCACCGTCCCTGCACTGGCTCGAGTGGATGGCGTGCCCGTCTACGACGCCCCCGAGAGCGGTTACGAGAAGGCCCTCCACGACGGCGTGGTCCACGTGAGGGGCACAGGCTTCCCGTGGCAGGATGTGGCCAACGTCTACATTGCGGGCCACAGGGTAGGTTATCCGGGCACCAGAAGCAACCTCGTGTTCTGGGACCTCGACAAGCTGGAGAAGGGGGATGAGATCTTCCTCACGAACGCAGACGGGACGCGTTACACCTACGAGGTCTTCGAGAAGCGTGTGATCTCGCCCGACACCGTCAGCATCATGCGGCCGACAAACGGGAAGAACATCGTCAGCCTGCAGACCTGTACGCTCCCCGACTACTCGCATCGCCTTATAGTGCAGGGCGAACTGAAGGGCAAGAAGTAAGCTCCTACCAGTCCTGTGCTCGATTGATACCGGCAGGGCCCATCTTGTAACTTGAATGTTACTTTCGCCGTGTATACCTACATGGTAGAGAGAGATCTGAATCTACGGAGAGGAGGTAGATGGAAATGAGGACCTACAGGACGAGAAGTAGCGGGCTCAGGATGTTTGGCTACCTCGCAGCCACCTTGCTCGTCGTGTCCGGGTTGGTTCTGGTGGGGTACTCCTTTCTGATACGCGACCCGTTCGCCAGCGCGGCCGTCTTCGCGCAGAAGCCCCCAAGCAACTCGACCATGACCCTGACCGTACCCGAGATGCGGCGTGTCGACGACGTGCCAGTCTACACGGGCGCCGCGAATGACAAGGGTGCGCTCCACGAGAGTACGCTACATTTGCAGAGCACGGGTTTCCCCTGGCAGACGGGGGCCAACGTCTATATCGCGGGCCACCGCCTTGGCTTCCCCGGCACTAGGAGTTATCTCGTGTTCTGGGATTTGAACGCACTGGAGGACGGCGACAAGGTCATCCTGACCGACGCGAACGGTACCCGATACACCTACAACGTGTTCAATAGCACCATCATCAACCCCGACGACTACTACATCACACGACCCGTCCCAGGCAAGAGCGTCATCACCCTGCAGACCTGTACCTTGCCCGACTACTCGCAGCGCCTGATCGTTCAGGCCGAGTTGACAGCCGTGGTATAGAGCGCGGTGCGGAATCTAATTCCGCACGGCGATGTCTATCTGGCTCTTCTACGGGGTCTCAGTTCGGCGGCGAGATGTTCGACGGGTTCGCCGTTCTTGAGGTGTCTCTGTACAATCTGGGGCACGTCTTGCTCCACGACGCCGAGGTACCAGGTACCCTCTGGGTAGACGACGAAGTTCGGGCCGTGCTTGCAGAGGCCGAGGCAGTCTACGGAGTCCACGCGTACGTCCCTGTTCATGCCCTCCGCACGCAACTCATCCTTGAGCGCCCTGCGGACGGCTTTAGTCCCGCGCTTTTTGCAGTCGCCGCCCTTGCAGACGAGCACGTGGGCGTAGTAGTCCCTGACCTTCGCGGCTGGCTTCACGAGCGTCGCTCGCGCGCCGCCCTTCCGCGCCTGCCTCTTCTTCGTCTTCTTGCCTCTCTTCGGGATGGCTTCCTCCGGTTCTGACGCCGGCTTGAGCCGCACTGGTGCGACCTGCGACTCTTTCGGGAGGTTCGAATATATCACCCGGAGCGGTGGGACGGTATCATGGGCGGTATGAGATTTCACGACGCATTAAGGGCGCCGATGGCTTTGGCAAGGAGGGATCTGACCGTGGCGCGTGCAGGAGGTAAGGAGAGGACACTGCCCGCGGAGGGGGAAGAGATATGACGGACGTAGCACGCAAGCCGAGCCTTTCCGACCCTTCGCTTTACATAAACAGGGAGCTCTCGTGGCTAGGGTTCAACAACAGGGTCCTCGAGCAGGCCCGCGACGAGCGGCACCCGCTGCTGGAGAGGGTGCGGTTCGTCGCGATCTCCGAGACCAACCTGGACGAGTTCTTCATGATCCGGGTCGCAGGGTTGCAACAGCAGGTCGCTTCGGAGCTCCCGAACCCCATTCCAGACGGGATGTCCCCAGAGGAGCAGCTCTCCCGGATACACGACCATACGGAGGAGTTCTTCGAGGAGCGGCGCAGGATACTAAACAAGGAGCTAATACCCGCCCTGGAAAAAGAGGGCATACGCATGGTGCCTTACGGCAGGGTCCGCGCTGACGAGCGGCGGGAGCTCAGGGAAAGGTTCGTCAGGGACATACTACCCATACTCACGCCCCTCGCCATAGACCCGGCGCACCCCTTCCCTCACATCTCCAACCTCTCGCTAAATTTGCTCGTCGTGATCGAGGACGCGGGAAGGCGGGTGATGGCCCGCATAAAAGTGCCGACCACCATAGACCGCTTTATGCGGCTATCTGACGAGGACCGCGGTCCCGGCGAAAGGCCCGAGATGCGCTTTGTAAGGGTCGAAGAAGTTATCTCGGCGAACCTGGACGAGCTCTTCCCCGGCAAGGACGTCGTCGCGAGCTACGTCTTCCAGGTAACCCGCAACGCGGACTTCGTGATCGAGGAGGACGAGGCGGCCGACCTTCTGCAGGCGATAGAGGACGAGCTGGAGGGCCGCTGGTTCGGCCAGAGCGTCAGGCTCGTGGTCTCAGACGAGATGCCCGACGACCTGAGGGATTGGCTGGCCGGTAACCTCAAGCTCGACGAGAACTCGGTCTTCGCCTCTCCCCACCCGATAGGGCTTGCGGATATGGCGGAGCTCACGCACATCGATCGCTCCGATTTGCTCTACCCGCCGATAACATCTCGTGTGACTTCGGAGATCCGGAGCGCGCGGTCTATCACCCAGGCCATCCGGAACGGCGACATCCTGCTCTACCACCCTTACGACTCGTTCGCACCAGTCGTCGACTTCGTCAGGGCGGCGGCCAACGACCCCGAGGTGCTCGCTATAAAGCAGACCCTCTACCGCGTCGGCTCGAACTCCCCGATAGTCGAGACGCTCTCTGAGGCGCGCGACGAGCAGACGCAGGTCGCCGTTCTGGTCGAGCTGAAGGCGCGCTTCGACGAAGAGCCGAACATCACCTGGGCGCGCCAGCTCGAGGCCAGGGGCGTCCACGTCGCCTACGGTATCGTTGGCCTCAAGACGCACGCCAAGATCAGCCTGGTCGTCAGGCGCGAGGGCTCTGGACTAAGACGCTACGTCCATCTTGGTACAGGAAACTACAACCCTGGGACGGCTCGCGTCTACACGGACTTCTCGTACTTCACCGACGACCCGAAGCTCGCCGAGGACGGCTCGGACCTCTTCAACTACCTGACCGGTTACTCCGAGCAGGAGGAGTACCAGGAGCTACTCGTCGCCCCCCTGACCATGCGTGAGAGCATCGTGCGCCTTATCGAAGAGCAGACCGAGAAGGCCAAGGGCGGCGAGCCCGCCAGCATCACGTGCAAGACCAACTCGCTCACAGACCCCCAGATCATCGAGCTCCTCTACGAAGCTTCCCAGGCCGGGGTGAAAATAGATCTGATCGTACGCAGCATCTGCTGCCTCAGGCCCGGCGTGGAAGCAGTGAGCGAGAACATCCGCGTAGTCTCGCTGGTAGGACGCTTCCTCGAGCACGCCCGTATCTTCGCCTTTTCCGACGGGGATGACGAGAAGATGTACCTCGGAAGCGCCGACCTGATGCAGCGCAACCTCGATCGGCGTGTCGAGACGGCCTTCCCGCTGCGCGAGAAGCGTCACCGCGAGAGGGTCCGCCGCCTGCTCGACCTCCAGCTCGCCGACAACGCGAACGGTTGGGAACTTGGCCCCGACGGCACCTTCGAACGCCTTCACCCGAACGACGGAGAGCAACAGGTAGACAGCCAGGCGGTACTGCTCGAAGAAGGCTTTTAGAGCAGCAAGTCAGCACTTCAGCATTTCAGCTTGTTGTTCTCACAGATACTCGAACGTGCGATTGCGCGGTAGGTCGATACCCCTGCAAACCGCTCCAGGCACCGGGTATTCAGCAACATATACTCTTGTTGCTAGTGGTCCACATCCGTGCTAAATTGCGCCTCTGTTTTTCGGGAAACACGGCCGGCACAGGCTAACGAAGCGAGGCACGAATGACAACGGGACAGGGCAGCAAGTCTTCCCGTAAGAGAGAGGTTTCTGCCACGGATCACCAGGAGATAGAGTGGCAGCTCGACGCCGGCGATCTCGAGTCGGTCGAAGGCTGGCTCGGCCGGTACGACTCCGGTTCTTCGGGTCTTCGCGTCGCTACTGAATCCACGGTGGAGATCACAGACACCTACTACGACACCGATGACTGGCGTTACTACCGGGCCGGCTACGCCCTGCGCGTGCGCAAGACGGATGGCGGAGTCGAGGCGACGATGAAGTCCCTGACGCCGGCCGAGGGCAGCCTCAGGAGGCGGCGTGAGATCTCCGAGCCTCTCGAGGACGATAAACCCGCCACGCTGAAGAAGGCAGCAGGGCCCGTGGGCGGGCGGTCCAGGGCGCTCATCGGCAGGCGTGAGATGCGTTCACTGTTCACGCTCGAAACCCACCGCCAGCGGTTCGCGCTCCTGCTCGAGGGTTCTACAGACGGGAACCAGGAGGACATGCGCATCGGCGAGATCTCACTCGACACCTCGGAGATACCCCTGGGCGAGGAGGCGATCCGTTTGACCCGTGTCGAGATAGAGGCCACGCTTGGCAAGGCCCCGAACCCCGAGCTGCACGGTTTCGTGGACGAGATGCAGTACGCCCTCGAACTGACCCCAGCCTCGATCTCCAAGTACGAGACTGGTCTCTACGCCAGCGGACTCAACCCGGAAGGGAACTCCGAGCTAGGCCCAACGCACATAGACCCTTCCATGAGCCTGGGCGAGGTAGCGTTCGCGGTGCTGCGCAGGCAGTTCGCCGAGATGGAAGAGCACGAGCCTGGCACACGACTCGGCGAAGACCCTGAGGAGTTGCACGACATGCGCGTGCCCACGCGCCGAATGCGGGCCGCGATGAAGGTCTTCCAGGGAGCTTTGCCCGAGCGAGCCCGCTGGCTCAGGGAGGAGTTGCGCTGGGTGGCCCAAGCCCTCGGCAACGTAAGGGACCTCGACGTACAGACCGAGCGCTTCCAGGCTTGGAAGAGGGAGGCGAGCGAGGAGAGCTCCGGGTTCCTGGACAGGATCCTGACCATCACCCACAAGCGGCGGGAAGAGGCTCGCGAGAACATGCTTGAGATCCTCGACTCCGTCAGGTACGAGCGTCTCGTGTCTTCTTTCGCGGAGATGCTGCGCCGCGGCCCCGAGGCCGAGCTGGAGCTCGCGCAGACGAACGGCAAACAAAGAGCGGGCGAGCCGGTCACGGCCGCCGCGCCGGCCCTGATCTCCCAGCGCTACCGCAAGTGGAGGAAGGCGGCGAAGCGTCTCGACGAGACCTCGCCCCCCGAGGCCTTCCACGACGTGCGCAAGAAGGGGAAGCGGCTGCGCTACACCCTGGAGTTCGTCTCCGAGATCTACGGCGAACCGGTGCAGAAGCTCGTCGAGCCTCTGAAAGCGCTGCAGGACGATCTCGGCGACCACCAGGACGCCGTAGTCACCGCCGAATACCTGAGGGAGCTAGGCACCACGGCCGGGGGGACGCGGGTCCCGCGCGGGGTCGCCTTCACGATGGGTGTCTACTCGGAGCGCTGCACCCGCGAGGCGAAGGATCTGCGCTCCGTCATACCAGGTTCGAAACCCTTCCGCACCCTGACGAAGGGCAAGAAGTGGCAGAAATTCGAGAAGGTTCTGGAGAGCCGGAACGGGGCCAGCATGCCAGACAAGGGCGTTCGGTAGGCCCGCTTGTACTTATACCTCGTTCGCCACGCGGTCGCCCACGAGCGCGACTCTGAACGCTGGCCCGATGACAACAGGCGTCCACTCACCCCTGAGGGTGAGGAGGAGTTTGTGGGGGCGGCCCGCGGGCTGGCCCATGTCGTTTCCGAGGTAAAGGTTCTCCTGAGCAGCCCCTACGAACGGGCGTGGCGAACCGCGGAGATCCTGGCCGAACAGACCGGCTGGCCGGCGCCGGAGAAGCTCCCTGCCCTGGAGCCTGACGTCCCCCCCGAGAAAGTCGTCATCGCGCTGGAAACCTACGCGGAGAAGCAGTCCATAGCCCTGGTCGGGCACAGACCCGGCCTGCACGAGCTTGCCGTGTACCTGCTCACCGGCGATGCCGGGGGCGCAGATATGAAGATAAAGAAGGGCGGCGTCGCGTGCGTAGAGTTCGACGACGCCCCGAAGGCCGGAGCCGGTAAGCTGCGCTGGCTGTTTACGCCCAAGGTCCTCCGGAATCTAGCTGTCAGCTAGGCAGCAAGCTGCGCCCTTCGGGCTTCGCTTGTCAGCCAGTCAGCAAGGGCTTTTGCGCACGCGACAAGCTGAAATGCTGACTAGCTGAAGTGCTGAAATGCTTTCCCCAGCGGCATCAGGGCCAGCGTCTCGGGCTCGGGGTAGTCCAGACGAAGGTCGAGCAAGGTCATCTCCACGTTCTCCACCAGGATCTCGCCGATGGGCCAATCTCTGTAGCGTGCGATGGTGCAGATGAGTTCCTCGGGCGCATCCGTGCCGTCCGGCGCCTGGAAGTAGGCGAGGGTAAGGTGCGGCGGACCTGGGGGTTTCTTCAAGTCGCAGCTCGCGCACAGAGCATCCCGCAGGCTGTCGAGTGTCCCTCCGTCGTGCACCTCGATGAACGCCGCGCCGGGGAAAGCGTTGAGGTTCGCGAACCTGACGGCAAAGGCTGGTACGTCAGATAGGGCGATCCTGGCGCGCTTCTCGATCTCTTGCAGCCTCTCGCGGGAGACCTCATCCCCTTCCCCTGGCTCGTCTACGAGGAAGCCGAGAAGTACCAGCGTAACGTGCATAAAGTGGTCGGGGTGTAGCGAGACGAAGGGAAAAGGACGCAGCGCTTCCCTCAGCGGTTCGAGACGTTCGTGGAACCGTGACGCTTCTCCAGGGACTATGAGGGAGGCCGAGAGCTTGTGCCCCTCCTGCCAGTCTGGATCCATGTACCCACCGAACTCCAGACGACGCCCATCGACGAAGCGCTCCCACACCCGATCATACTTCTCCATCCACAAACTCTAGCAGAGAGTAGATGCTATCGGCCGCCAGGGGCCGATCTTCCCCTGATGCTGACTTGGGAATCGTACCCGTTCAACGACAGCAATTTCGGACTAGTTGGACTACCAAGGTGGTACACATCGCCTGCTCTAATTCAGCTCTTTTCCCAGAGAAAATCCTGAAACCTGATGCCTGTAGCCGCGGTTTGCGAAGCAACCCGCTTCAGAATCGGGTGAGGCCTGCTATGCCTCCGAACTCGTCGCGCAGGGTGTCCACATTCTCGTTTTCGCCGCGCACGAAGGCGAGGCGCGCACCGCGGGCGGCGGCGAGGTCAACGAGGACGTCTGTGAGTGGCCGCACGCGGGTCTTCTGGCCACAGAATGGGCACTCTTCACTCGTGGCTTCGCGTATGGCGAGCTGGTCGTTATCGCACCAGCGGATCTCAGCGTCCAGCTCCCAGAGGACGGCGAGATGGTAGACACGGTTTTCCTCTTGAAGGGCCGCGACGGTCTCGTCGGGGCCGCGAACGCCGCTCTCCCTTATCTCGTCCAGGAGCTCCTTCTCACGCTCGTGTTCCGCGCGCTCCCTTACGGCTTCGAGTCGGTCCAGGAGCTCGCCCTCGGGCGCCCCAAGATCTAAGTGTTCCTCGGCGACTACCCGGTTCTGTAACTCGTTGGGCAGGGTACGATAAAACTCGGCAGTCCTCTCTTTCGGGCCGGCGAGGATCAGACGCTTCACCCCCTCACGGAAGCTGACATCCCTGGTGAGCTCCCCCAGTTCCTTATAGAAGCGGTGGACGTGGGCCTCAGTCCGGCGGCTGGCCGCATCGAAGTCAGTCCCGCCTCTGGGGTAAGGCTCGTTGGGATGGACTTCGACCTCCGAAAAGCCGTTGGCCTTCATCTCCTCTTCTCCGTGAGCGATACTCAGAGGCGAGACCACAAAGTACCTGAACGTCTCGGCGTCGAGTACCGCCGCCCCGTATGGTTCGTACTCGTCAAGTACGAGCATTAGCGGGGCCACGTAGGGATCTCCCCAGCGGAACGACTCGGGGACGTCGACCTGCAACCGATAGATCTCGAAGAGGTCATCTCCGTCCGCGAAGATGGCGAGTGTCCTGGCCCCCGGGTGTGTCTCCTCCTCGGTATACTCCCTGACCCGCTGCTGCAGGTCCTCAGGGACACCTTCATCGTTCATGGCGTCACGCAGGCGGACCAGGTAAGCCCTTCGCTGATTCTCCGGGATGTCGGCGTTGACGCTCAGGTACGCCGAGAGAACCGGTCCTGGCCGGCCCGCCACGGAGGTTATCGTCTGCCTGAGATCCTGAGCCTGGGCCATGCCTGAAACACCTCTTGCGTATATCTTACAAAGTCTGGTCTTTCTAGAATCCCCTACCTTCGGGTCGCGTAAACACGCCCTTCATCCCTGGAGTAGGCCCACGCCGATACGTGAGTCTCAAAACACCGAGCCACTCAGGCTCCTCTTCCGTACTTAAAGGGCAGCGCCATTATCCTAATTGGCGTCGGCCGACACGGAGACGGTAGCCACAACAACTCCAGCCGGTGCCTCCTCGCGAGTGTGCGAGGGAACGGCGAGTTCTCTGAGAAGGTCGCCGTTAGGGGGTTCCGCGTGGGTCGCGCGTTTGCCTCGCTGGGTCTAGCGGGTACAGGGTCTCTGGTCCTGACCCGACGATGAGGAGGAGGTTCGCCTTGAGCGAGCAACACACCGAGCAATCGATAAAGGTTAGGCAGATCACCGACGTCCACGCCAACTGGAGCTACCAGGGACCTCTGCAGAACGGCAAGTTCTCTTACCAGTTGATCTTGGACAACGGGGCCGAGGAGGCTCTGATCATGCCCACAGCAGACGACGCGAAGGTCTTGCGGGAT
>DASQWQ010000271.1:0-2759 GCA_035640175.1 Rubrobacter sp.
TTGTCGAGATGGTGAGCATCTTATTCACCCAAGTATGTAGAAGGGGCTTTCTCAGAAGTTGCCGCCCAAGGAGATGGTCGAAGCCCTGCGCCATATGTTAGGGTGAGCAGCCCAAGCTCAGGAGGAGGGCGGCACACAAGATGGAAACCAACCTCGAAACCCTGCCCATCGGAGAAGACGCTCCTCGGCTGGTCAACGCCGTCATAGAGGTTCCCGTAGGCAGCCGCAACAAGTACGAGTACGAACCCGATCTTGGGGTCATCATGCGTGACAGGGTCTTGCCGGGCGCCGTCCGCTACCCCACCGACTACGGCTTCGTGCCCTCCACGCTGACCGATCGTGGCGACGCCTTGGACATAGTGGTAGCCGCCTACGATCCTGCGTTCCCCGGCTGCGTGGTGCGGGCCCGCCCGATCGGAGCCCTGCACATAACAGACTCCAAGGGCGAGGAGCACAACGTCTTGGCCGTCCCCGACGACGACCCGCGCTTCGCGGAGATAAGCGCCTTGGAGGACCTGCCGAAGGAGAACCTGCGCGAGATCGAGCAGTTCTTTGAGGTCTACAAGCGCCTCGAAGGCGACGAGGAGGCGCAGATCCGTGGTTGGCAAGGCTTCGATGATACGCATGAACTGATCCGCGAATGTATGCAAGCCTACGCTCGGGCGTGAGTTCTCGTCGCCCTTCCTCTTGTCCCTATTCACCGGAGTGCGTAAAGAAACTGTTTGGAAAATAGCTGGAGGGGCCTGGATCGCGTGTTTTTGGTATCGCAGAGCACCGATAAGGGTGCCTCTGAGCCCGTTTTTCCGACCCATAGAACCTCAGAGTGGAGCCCATCCGGATTTTCCAAACAGTTTCGGAAGGTGCTTTCTACGAACTTGGGACGTAGCGGGTTCTCCTAGGTTCGCGCCCGCGCGATGTACCGTCTCAGCTAGCACCGCCCCTGAGCGCCTGCTCTCCTTCGGGCGTTATGACCAAGAAGCCGCTCGAACCCGCCTCCGCCGAGGCGTACCCAACGTCCACCAGCTCCGCAGCCAGCCTCTCGCTCAATGCCCTGTCGTCCGGATTCCCCTCCGGGTCCAGGCCCGCGCCTTCGGCGACCTCCGAGACCATCGCGGGCCTCCCTTCCTCGGCCCCGCCGCCCAGGTCGCTAAGCGCCCTTAGGAACCTCTCGCGCAGTTCTTCCAGCCTCTCGGGTGACTCGCTCGCCAAGACTTGTACCTCCTCGTATCGCTTGCTGCCCTACAGGTTACGCGCAAACGCCCCGTCGTGCTCGGTACTCATCGTGCTAACCTCGCCTGTACGAGGTTCTCCGAAGTTGCTGACACTAGGACTTGCTGGCCACCACCTAAGATTCCGCGGTTTCGTCTAGGCTCACCAGTTCCTCAAGTACCTGCATGCGCGTAATCTCCACCTGCTCCCAAATGGGTAAGCCCTCCACTATCTCGTAGAGCTCTTCCTCAGACTCTGCGTCCACCAAGAGCATGATGGTGGGACGACCGATTGGGTATCCTCCAGGCACCACTTTGCCTTGCGCTTGCAACTGGGCCAGGGATTTCACAGAAGGGAGGATCGTTCCCCTTATGAACTGGGTCAGCTGATCCCTCTCGGCGCGAAGTTCGTTCTGTGCGCCCTTACGAAGGGCCGGGGTGTAACCGCCCCGACCTTCCCGTGCATCTAACGTTACAAGGACAACCGATAGGAGCACAAGCCACAAGGAGGTAGGGCCATGGACAAGACCATGGGCAAGGCCAAGGAGGCTTACGGCGCCATGATCGGCGACGAGGCCAAGAAGGCCGAGGGCCGCGCCGAGCAGAGAAAGGCCCAGGCCGAGGCCGAGGCCAAGCAGAGGGAGAAGACCAGGCAGGCCGAGGTCGAGGCGAAGCAGGCGGAGAAGGAGCGAGACAGGCAAAGGCTCAAGGATAAGGGTGCCCTGGGCGACATCACCGACGCGACGGAGGGCTTGGGCGGCATCACGGACAAGCTGACCGGCCGCTAGTATCTCGTGGTGAGGAAGTCCCCGGGTCGCGTCCTTCGGAGAGAAGGCCAGTGGGGGTGCGGTACCCATCGGGAGAGCCCTCTGGAGGTTCGCCTAGGCACGATATAGTAACCTAGTGAACAACCGATAGGCTAGCGGAGGAGGAAACGAGTGGCTACGGACAAGGACAAAGGATTCTTGGGCGGGGCCGCGGATATCGTGGGCGGGGCCGCGGATACCGTGAGGGAGACGACCAACGCCGGCTTGGGAGGTGGGGGACCGTGGCACTCGGTCAACTCCGAGGTCTACCACAACAACCCCAACTGCCAGACCGGCAACAGCATCGACCCTGAGAACGTGCAGCGGGGAACCGGCAACAAGACCCTTTGCGGAGAATGCGAAAAGCTCAACAGCGCGGGCGGCCCCGTAGGTAATCTCACCGGCCTTTAGTTGCGTAGGAGAGAACGGCGGCAACAGGCAACGTAACCCGGCGCTCCACTCATCGGGCCGGGACGAAGATGCCCCGGTCCTTCCTCATGCCCTTATTCACCCGAGTGCGTGGAAGGTGAATTCTCGAAACTTGGGTCCGATGAAGGCTCTATGTAAGGCGATCCCCGGATCGGCGCAGCGCAAGCGCCACAAACGCCGCTGCCAGGGCCCCGCCACTGTCCACGAGCAGGTCACTAATGGTGTCGGCCATGGTGTACTTGCCGACAAAAAACCACTCGAAGATCTCCCAGTAGACACCGACGGTTACCCCCAGGGTGAAAACCGAGGTCCCCAG
>DASQWQ010000272.1:0-4248 GCA_035640175.1 Rubrobacter sp.
ACGCCGACCAGATGCCACTCCTTCTCTTCTGCGGCATCCAGTACACCCTGCAGCTGTTCGTGGGGCTCCCTGTCTCGGCTCAGCCGCACGTGCTCGGCGTAGTAGCGGCCTACTGATATCTGACCTTTCTCGGTAGCTAGCTCGTCGGGCATGGCCTTCACCTCCTGATCTTCCTGCGCTTCTCCTGTGCTACTGGTGGAGGGGCGAGGTCCTCACGAGGAGGGGGATGATGTGAAGACCCCGACCTTCTTCCACCTGACCTTGAATCTACCAACCCGGCGAGAGCGGGTGGTTAAGGAGGGTTAAGCGACAGTAAGGGTTCGGTAAGCGCCCGGTTAAGAGGCAGCCTCGGCGGATGTTCTGAACCGCCCACTATTGCAGGGTATTGCGTCCGGGCTAGGGTCAAATTAGGGTCAAGCTGCGGCGGACGCAACGAGCGAATTTCGGAGAGCACGTCTTCTAGAAACGGATTTGATATTCCGGAAGGCGCCCATACTGACACCTCCATGAGTCGACAAGAAGGGCAAAGAGGCCTGCTTGGCGCCGCGTGTCGGCCAAATGCGTCCTTCGGAGAACAACCCTTCTGCGACCTTCCGTAATGTAGGAATACGCAACAGGAGCGAAGCGACCTCTCACGGTGTGCGCTATCCTCGATACGACGAGAGGTCAACCAGAGGAGCAAGGTGAACGAGCCACGCCCCGAATGCCAACGGGGCTATGAGGAAAAGATAAGGCGGCTCGAGCTAGAGACCCGCCCCTTGGATCCGGGCCCTAAAGAACGAGCTCTCCTGAGGGACAAGGTCGTCGCCTACGCCGACAGCTTCATTGAGCGCATCGACGGTAGGCCGACATTTGCGGTGTCTGAAGGCGAGGATAGCGCCTTGTACGACTCGCCGATCTCTGAGGAGTCGACGGACCCGGACGAGGCTCTGAACTTGCTGGATCGCGGGGTAATCCAGAGCGGGGTGAACGTCGGATCGGCGGGCCACTTGGCTTACATCCCGGGTAGCAACCTCTACGCTTCGGCCCTGGCCGACTACCTGGCCGCGGTCACCAACCGGTACTCCGGTTTGTACTTCGCCTCACCCGGAGCGGTCCGTATGGAGCGCATACTCCTAAGGTGGATGGCGGGCTTTCTGGGGTACCCGGCGGCTTCTGCCGGAGACCTCACGAGCGGAGGGAGCATCGCCAATCTCGTCGGGATCGTGACGGCCAGGGAGGCCCACGGTCTCAAGGCAAGGGATTTTGACCGGGCGGTTGTCTATCTCAGCGAACAAACCCACCATGCGATCGACAAAGCGTTGCGAATCGCGGGGCTCAAGGAGTCGCTCAAGCGTTTCGTTCCCCTCGACGACCGGCATCGCATGCGGCCAGAGGCCCTGGATGCAGCGGTCGAAGGCGACGCGAAGGCGGGTCTGCGTCCCTGGCTGATCGCGGCCACCGCGGGGACCACGGACACAGGGGCCGTCGATCCCCTCGCCGACCTGGCCGACGTCGCCCACCGGCACGGGCTCTGGCTGCACGTGGACGGGGCTTACGGGGCACCTTTCGCCCTAACGGAGCAAGGAAAGAGGATCCTGAGGGGTATAGAGCGTTCGGACTCGGTCGTCCTAGATCCGCACAAGGGGTTGTTCCTGCCGTTCGGCAGCGGAGCCGTCTTGGTAAGAGAAGGCCGCAACCTGCTGGGTGCCCACCACTACGATGCCAGCTACTTGCAGGACAAGGACACGTTGTCCTCCGGGGACGAGGTCTCCCCCGCGGACCTCTCACCGGAGCTCTCCCGTCCCTTCCGGGCCCTGCGCCTGTGGTTACCCCTTAAGCTCGCCGGGGTCGCCCCTTTTCGCGCCGCGCTGGAGGAGAAGCTGCTCCTCGCACGGCACTTCCACGAGAGGATGCGACTCGAAGACGGCTTTGAGGTAGGACCTCTTCCGGATCTCTCCATCGTGGCGTTCCGTTACCTCCCCAGGCGAGGAGATCCGGACGACTTCAACCGAAAGCTCATCAGCGCCGTCCAACGGGACGGCCGTGTTTTCCTCTCCTCAACGAAGATCGATGGGAGATTCAGCCTACGCGTAGCCATCCTGAGCTTGCGCACCCACCTGGACACCATCGAGCAGGCCATCGAAATCTTGCGCCAAAAAGCGAAACAGCTTGAGCGGGATGGCTAACCCTCTGCTTCGGTTTGCTCCGCCTTGCACCGTATTGGGTTCTCAGTGGTGTCATAGTGGTGTCAGAAGCACGTGGATGGCACCTCTCTGATCCGCCACTGCAAGTGAGATTAGGAAGACAGTCGCTTCGGGGTGGTTTTGCAGGAGCCATTTCGTTATGGTGGCGATGGTGTTAAGGGTCTCGTTGCCGCCTTCTTGGCGATCACGGCTAGCGCGTCGGCCCGGTCGTTCCCGCTCTTATGTAGGCCTCCGCTCTTGGAGTGTCCCCTTACCTTCCTCCACAGGACTTCCTGATGGCGCTGCGTCGCCTCCAGGAGCCTCTCCCACAGATCCCTGTTCGCCACAGGCTCATTGCGGTAGTTGAGCCATCCGTTCTTTCGCCACTTCTTGTACCAACCTCTCCTCATGCAGTTGACGAGGTAGGAGGAGTCGGAGAAAACGGTCACTGTGTGCCCTTCGTCTATCGTCTCCAGGGCGACGCAGGCGGCGGTCAGCTCCGTCCTAAGGTTCGTGGTGTCTTGCTCGCCGCCGCTGATCTCTTCGGTCTTCCCCTCCCAATAGATTACGGCACCGTAGCCTCCAGGGCCACGGGAGCCGGTGGATGCTCCGTCGGTATAGACGTGGGCCTCCAGTTCAGGCAAAGGTGTCAGCTTCTCCGTCCATCTCTCGTACACTCATCCCTGTGTACCCTCGCTCGCTTTGGTCCCTAGCAGCCGTACGATCAAGTGCAGCCGGTCCACCTCGCGCCTGACGTGCTGAAGGTCGAGCTGCCGCGGTCGCCTGGCGTGCAGCGGCTCGGCGAGGTGGGTAGCGGGTGTAGGTCTCTAAGGTCGAGGGACATGCGCAAGCGAGCCCAGTCAACGCCCATAGGCCGCCGGCCGAGGATTACTGGACTGGAAAAGCGAGGTGCTCGACCAGCAGATCACCATGGAGGTCGGAGTGGTGTCAGGAGGCAGTGGATTACGCGTCGCCGTCGGCGACAAAGTCGCCTCAGCATGGCGATCTTGAGTCGCCCCCGGGCCTGCTCCGGCAGTTTCAGCTCCTTTTCCGCGTAGGCCACCTCTTGCATCGCCGGGCGCTCGTTGCCAGGCTCGCTAGGAAGGGCAAAGTCTGCCAGTCGCAGTCGTCGCCCGTCGCGCCGTCGCCTTGGGGCATTGCTCCATGCCAAACTCGGGGCACCACCGGGCGCGCGGGGTCCGGCCGTCGAAGGTAGTAGCTGTCGCACCTCAGTTTCCATCTCGCTTCAAGTGCAGCACCGCCGGGCCAGCCTCCGCGAACGGTGCCGTGAAGGTGGTGTTGCCGCCATCCTCGACCTCCACTGTGTCGGCGTCCTTTGTCTCGCGGCTGACAACATTGTGCCATCGGATCGAGTATGTGTTGGCTTCCAACCTCACGACGAACGGGTCGGCCTTTTCGTCCGGCTGGAGGACGAGGTACTCTTCGCCGGGGTTCGCGAGCGTGTATCCGGTCGAGCTGAGGTCACCCCGGGGCTCCATCGCGATGAGACCCATCTCCCGCGCGAAGCGCAGCGTGTCGCCCATCGCGCGGCGGGCCGGTTCCAGGGACGCAAAGGAGGGGCTGCCCGAAGAGGAGTCGGGCGGGTTCACGCCGTTGACGATCCCGAGGTCGTATAGGATCGGGTTGTGGCCCCGTAGGAATGATTTCCAGGCCCACAGCGCGTCGCTTTTCATGGGCGAGTAGTGGTCGGTGTCGCTGATGATGACCTTCGCACCGTTGTTCGCGGGCGGATCCGTGGACCACCGGCTGTCTTGCATCGGCGATTCCACGTCGTCGAAGCCCGGCGAGATCCAGTCCGCCGGGCTGTCAAACAGCACGTCGTTGACTTTGCTCTGATTCCGAACGGGGTACTGCATTGTCATCCCCACAGGGTGCCTGGCGTACCCCATCTGTGCCTCGTACTGGTTGACAAAATCTATGTCCCAATACTGCCACTGCGTGGAGTCGCCCCAATCGGGTGGCTCGGTCAGTCCTAATGCCCCGAGGAATCCCGGGTCGACGGACCCGCCGCCAGATGACTCGTTGGCGACCTCGTAGAGGACGTTGGGCAGATCTTGGAGGG
>DASQWQ010000273.1:0-10521 GCA_035640175.1 Rubrobacter sp.
AGGACTGGCAGATCTTCTTCAGGGACGGTGACGATGCCGCACTCGTCGCAGAAGATTATAGGGATCGGGGTCCCCCAGTAGCGCTGGCGGCTGATCAACCAGTCGTGAAGCCTGTAGGTGACCGTAGCCTTCCCGGCACCGCGCTCCTCGAGCCAGACCGTCACCCTCACTTTGCCCTCGGTGCTCGGGGTGCCGTCGAACTTGCCTGAGTTGATCATCGTGCCCTCGCCAGCGTAAGCCACTTCCAGCGCTTCGCCGTCCCAGTCCGGCGGCGTTATCACGGTCCTTATCTGGATGCCGTACTTCCTTGCGAACTCGAAGTCTCGCTCGTCGTGGCCTGGGACGGCCATGATCGCGCCCGTACCGTAGCCCATCAGGACGTAGTCGGCGATATAGACGGGGATCTCTTCTCCATTGGCCGGGTTGATCGCGTAAGCCCCCGTAAACACACCGGTCTTTTCCCTCGTTACGTCGGTACGGTCGATCTCGCTCATCCTAGCGGCCCTCTCGACGTAGGCGTGCACCTCATCGGTCTGCTCCGGGGTCGTTATCTTCTCGACCGCCGGGTGCTCGGGACTCATAACGAAGAACGTGGCGCCGAAGAGCGTGTCTGGGCGGGTGGTGAAGACCTCGACGGACCCGCAGCTCTCGATCTCGAACCTGATTTCGGCGCCCTCGGAGCGCCCGATCCAGTTTCGCTGCAGCGTCTCGACCCGCTCGGGCCAGTCTATGTTCGAGAAGTCGAGGAGCTCCTCGGCGTAGTCCGTGATCTTGAAGAGCCACTGCGGCAGGTTCTTCTTGATGACCGGCGTCCCGCACCGCTCGCAACGCCTGTCAGGCCCAATGACCTGCTCCCGCGCAAGCGTCGTGTTGTCCTTCGGGCACCAGTCGACCGGGGCTTCCTTACGGTACGCCAGTCCCTTCTCGAAGAACTTCACGAAGAACCACTGGTTCCAGCGGTAGTACTCGGGATCGCAGGTCACGACCTGGGAGTCGAAGTCGAACATCGCGCCCATCTGCCTGAGCTGGCCGCGCATCCGCTCGATGTTCGCGTAGGTCCATTCCCGGGGTTGTATACCCCTCTGGATCGCTGCGTTCTCGGCAGGCAGCCCGAAGGCGTCGAAGCCTATCGGGAAGAACACCCTGTAGCCGTTCATCCTCATAAAGCGCGCCCTGGTGTCCGAGGGCGTCATCGGGTACCAGTGCCCGACGTGCAGATCACCACTCGGGTAAGGGAGCATCGTGAGCGCGTAGTGCTTGGGTTTGCTCTCGTCCTCGTCGGTCCTGTACAGGCCGCTCTCTGCCCACCGCTCCTGCCAGCGGCGTTCGAGGTCCGTGGGATCGTAGGTCTTTCTCTGTTTGGTCTCGCTCACGAGAGACTCCTTCGGTTACGGGCTTGGGGTGTTCTAGATCAGGGGAAATCTGCGCAGGGCTTTATAGTCGGGAGTCCGACTTCTGAACCTTGTGATCCCTGGCGCGCATACACTCAATATAGCATCAGGTATGGCCTTTACAAAAGAAGACAGCCGCCCGGAGTGTCTTCCGGGCGGCGAGTAAGAGCCTGTGGGTCCGACCGGCTGCGCCTCAATGATGTCGGCCCTTACAGGGTCCCCGATCACCGCCACGACCTCGGGCGAGCGCGGCCACCACGCCAAGGACAGGTCCCCAGACCCGGGACTCGCGAGGATCCTCAACGTATTCACTTCACCGACTCCCTTCTTGCCGCCTGCATCCGGCCGGTCCTGGCTGAGGGCTCCCTGCGCTTTACGTGCTCGGGCCAAATGCCGAACGCGATAATGCGGGCAGGAAGGTCGCGCACGGGCCGCAGGCGCAGGAGCGCCCTGGCAGGTGTGGGGAGCGAAGGCGCCCCATCCGGTCCGAGGAACGAGGAGATCACACGCCGCTGGACGAAGGACTGGAAGGCCTGTATCGCGCGGGTAGGTAGCTCGCGCCTGAGCTGCACCGCCATCAGGTCGCGCGAACGTACTCGCCCTTCCCCGACAGGTCCCGCCAGGGTATTCGCCGCCGCAACCGCGTCTGCTATAGCGAGGTTGATGCCGACGCCGCCGACAGGAGACATGGCGTGCGCGGCGTCCCCGATGCACAGAAGCCCTGGCCTGTGCCAGCGCCGCAGCCGGTCCGCCTGCACGGAGAGAAGTTTCACACCGTCCCAGTCCTGCAGCTCTCCGGTACGGTCGGCGAGATCTGGGATCGTCTCGCCGACGGACCGCCGGAACGCTTCGAGCCCGGCTTCGCGCACGCGCTGGTACTCACCTTTCCTGATCGCGTAGGCGATCTGCCAGTATTCGCCGCGGTTTATGACGACCATGAAACGCCCGCCTCCGGCGTAGCCGGAGGTATCCTCGGGGTCCCCATCACGCCGCGAGAGCCTGAACCAGAGCACGTCGATTGGCGGAGAGGCCCTGACCATCTTCAGGCCGGCCTGCTCTCTGAAGGGAGAAGACCGTCCGTCGGCGGCGACCGTGAGGAGCGCCCGCGCCTCGTGCGGACCCTCGGGCGTCTCATAGCGCACGCCGCGTACGATCCCGTCTTCCAGGATCAACTCCTTCGCCTCGGCTTTCATCTCCAGACGGAAGTTCGGGTAGCGCTTCGCCTCCCCTGTGACGTAGTCCAGAAAGTCCCATTGTGGCATGAAGGTGATGTAAGGGTAGCGCGTCTTCAGGCGGCCGAGGTCGGCCACGGTGATGGGCCCTCCTGGGAGGCGGGCTTCGATCTTCGGGGCCTTCGTGTGCTCGAGGTCGAGCAACCCGTCCGCCAGACCGAGCTCGTCCATTATCTCCATGGTCGAGGGATGAAGCGTGTCCCCGCGGAAGTCCCGCAGAAAGTCAGCGTGCTTCTCGAGGACCAGCACGTCAATGCCCTCGCGCGCCAGCATAAGCCCGAGCATCGCCCCGGCGGGGCCGCAGCCGATAACACAACACGTCGCCCGCCGGAATTCTTCGGTCTTCTCGGTCTTCATGGCGCGGCCTCCTTCCCGAGGTCGTCAGGTGATCGTCTTCATGTACAGCTCGACGATTTCTTTGATCTTCTCCTGTGCAGGAGGACGCGGCGGTCCTTCGGCGAAGAGGCCGTTGAGGACGGCGTAGGTGAGCAGGGGTCCTACGAACATGCGTGCCGCCGTGTCCCCGTCTACGTCGGGACCGACCACCCCGCGCTCCCGGCTCTTCTCGATAAAGACGGCGAAGCTCCTCATGGCCCGCTCGGGCACGGTGGCGCGGAAGAGTCCGCCCAGTTGTGGAAACCTGTGGGTCTCGGCGATGGTCGTCCTGAGCAGCGCCAGGTAGTCCGGTTGCATCATGGTCGCGATGATCTTCCTTGCGAGCTCCAGGAGATCCCGGCGCAGCTCCTCCTCGCTGCCAGGCGACATCTCCTCCATCGACTCCAGAGCGCGGGTCTGGGGATTCTCGATCGTCAGCCTGCGCATTACGCCGACGAAAAGTGCCTCCTTGCTCGGATAATAGACGTAGATGGTCCTCTTGGAGACCTTCGCCTCCCCCGCGATCGCGTCAGTGCTGGCAGCAGCGAAGCCGTCGCGCAGAAACACTCGCCGCGCACCGGCCAGGATCTGGTCCCGCTTCGCCATCGCCTTAGGACCAAGCTCCTCAGATGTCGCAACCAACGAACTCTCCTGTTCAAGTAAACTAAACAGTACCGTTTATTATGAATCGGCCTGGGAGCTCTGTCAAGAGTAGTTTTCAGGGTCGGGAGGTAAATCAGGTGAGGATGAGGGCGAGCAGGGCGGCCACGAACGTGCAGAGTACGTTCGTGAGTTCGTTACCGGCGCGGGATGAGAGGCCCCCGATCAGGCTGTCCGCAACCGTGCCAAGGAACGCCGCAGTCGCTACGAGGAGGGCGAGTGCCGGTGTCTCCAGCATCCCGAGGGCGAGTCCGAGAACAGCTGTAAGACCGGCTGCTCCGGCGCCCGCTAGCGTCCCTGGCAACGAGACGGCCCCGTCGGTGCCTGGAGGGACTTTTTGGAGGGTTGTGATTAGGCGCGGCGTTCGGCTGAAGAGCTGGCCTATCTCGGACTCTGCCGTATCTGCGAAGGCGGCGCCCAGGGAGGCGACGAAGGCGGCGGTAAAGGGCTCCGATCCGGTCGCGGCGAGGATGGCGCAGAAGGTGGCGACGGCGCAGTTGGCAAGGGCGTTGCGGGCGCTGCGCCGTCCGCCGTGTTCCTGGGCGGTGCCGGTGCGCTGCTTGCTCCCGTAGCCGAGCCGGGTAAGCAAGGAACCCCCGATTACGAACAGGGCGAGGACCGCGAAGCCGCGGGGTCCGAGGGAGGCGTAGATCGTAGTCCCGACGAGGAGCCCGCCCAGGGCGCCGCTGCGGCTGATCATCCCGAGTGCGTAGGCGAGGGCGGCGAAGGTCGCGGTCACCAGGAGGGCGGCCAAGAGCTGGGAGGCCAAGCGGTCCCTACGGTCTCCCGAGCCGTTCGAGGAGACGCCGGGCGTAGCGCTCGCACTCCGCAGGGACGGCGTGCAGGAGGGCGGGTTCGACCATGCTGGCCTTCACGCCGGTTCCGGTCAGACGCTCGACGCCCTGGTAGAGGAGCGATCCCGCCAGGGGACTGGGTTTGCCGGGAACGGCGACGATCACACCGTAAAGGTGCGGGGCGCCAGGGTCGCCGACCGCGCCGACAGCGTCGATGGCGTCAGGACGGTCCTGGCCGATGGCGAAGACGTTCACGGGCGGGCCTTCCAGGGGACTCCTGGTCTCCCGCAGGCTCTTCCAGAGCGCCGTAGTCTTCGTGAACCCGGCTTCCAGCGCGGCCCTGGAGAGCCCCGACCAGACGTCGCCGGCCACCCTACGGGCGAGTGGACTCTCGTAGTCCACGAGGATGCCTACCGTGGCTTCCGACACGCCAGGATGTTAGCAGAATCGGGGACTACACCTCCCCCACCTCGCGCTTTTGTAGCCTGCGCATGAAGACATCTATCTCCTTTACGGTCTGGAGATCGCCGTTCTCCAGGGCAACCTCTTTGCCCTTCAGGAAGATATTCTTCGCCTCGGCGTTTTCGTGGAGCTCGTAGTGGGCGCGGCCCAGCATCCTGTAGGCGACGGAGTAATCTGGCTTGTTCGCGACCGCGCGCTGGAGGTGATCCCGGGCCTCCCCGTAGCGTCCCTCTTTGAAGAGCTCGTTGCCGAGCGAGTAGAGGACCATGGGGTTCGTCGGGTCTCTCTGGAGCAGCTTGCGGAACATGCCCGAGCGGGAAGCGTTCATACGCCTTTTTTAGCACGCGGGTGAGGGATCTGTTAGATTCGGCCACCGTACCTCTTCCCGGCTTGTGGAAAGGCGGTAGTGGATATAGAGTCGCTGCTGCGGGAGCTCGCTGAGGATTCTGCGCTCGAGCCTTTTCAAGCGCTGATAGAACCCCTACAAGAGCACGACAGGATGCGCCGGAGCGACCTGGTGCTGACCTTGAAGACGTACTTCGCGGCCGGCGGCAACGCGAGCGAGGCCGCAGACCGGCTGTTTTTGCACCGCAACAGCATGCTGTACCGCCTGGAGCGCATACAGAAGCTGACCGGTTTAGACTTGAAGGACAACAGGGTAGCGCTTGCGCTACAACTGGGACTGCTGGCTAACGAGAGAGGAGATCGAGATGCAACTGAGCACCCGTAACCGGCTGCCAGGCACCATCACCGAGGTGGTAAAAGGCGAGGCGGCGGCCAAAGTAACCCTCCAGGTCGGGGACAATCACCTTGTGGCCCTCATCACCAGGGAGAGCGCGGACGAGCTCGGCCTCGAACCGGGCAAGCAGGCTACCGCCCTCGTCAAGGCGACGGACGTAATGATCCTGACCGAAGGCGGAGACGTAGCCTGACCAACGGCGCAATGCTCAGATAGGCTGGGACTTATGCTCGATCTCTGGTCGATCTCGCGGTCAGGTATCTGACGGCCAGGATTACGGCGAAAGCGAAGCCTAGGACGAGCACGGAGAGCGCCACGGCGGCGTCGAGGTCTCTCTGAAACTCGGCGAAGATGGCCAGGGGGATGGTCTGGGTAACGCCCCTGAAGCTCCCGGCAAAGATGATGGTCGCACCGAACTCCCCCAGGGCCCGAGCCCAGGCCGTGAGCGCCCCTGCGACGAGCGCGGGAAAGGCCAGGGGCACGGTGACCCTAAAGAATCTCCTCCAGTGGCCAGCTCCATCGACCATGGCAGCCTCCTCTACCGTCCGGTCTACCGCGCCGAAACCCGTCGCGGCCTGCCTGACGTAGAAAGGGGCGGCCACGAAGACCTCGGCCATCACCACGGCCGCGGTCGTGAAACTCAGGGTGATCCCGAAGACGTTCAGGTACTGTCCCACAAGGCCGAGTCTCCCGAATGCCAGTAGCAGCGCGATGCCTGCTGCGCTCGGCGGTAGCACCACGGGGATGTCTATAAGGGTGTTGATCAGACGACTCCCCCTAAAGTCAGCGCGCGCCAACACGTAGGCTGCGGGCGTCCCTACAAGGAGCAGAATCGCCATCGTCATGGCCGTGGTCCTGACGCTCAGAAGCAGGGCGTCCAGCGCCACGGGAGAGGCCATCGCTCGCCAGGCCCCTTTGTCTACCGTCCAGACTACGAGGCTAAGCAAGGGCAGGCTTACGAAGCCGGCGAGCAGCGCGAGGGAGGCCACGGCGAGGCCAGAAGCTAGGGTGTCACTCCCGCGGGGAAGTCTAGTAGAGAGAGCGACTTTGTCGCGTCCCATCACGCCGCCGGCTCGAAGTTCCACTTCTGGAGCACGCACTGACCTTCCTCGCTCGTCACCAGTCCGACCCACTTCTTCGCGAGCCCGGAGCTCTTCGCGTCCTCGAGGGCAGCGATCGTGTAGGTAGCGACGATGTTCAGGTCGGGCGGGATAGGCACGACCTTTACCTTGTCCCTTATGTCCGGGGTGTAGTCGCTGGCGTAGCCGAAGGTGGCGTCGGCGTCCCCAACGACGACTCGGTTTACGGATGCCCGAACGTCTGACTCCCTCGAGACCACGTTGGAGAGAACATCCTTTTCGAAGTCGGCCCCGTATTCGCCTTTGGCTTTGCCCAGTATCTCCAGGGCATAGTCGGCTGCCGGCACATCTTTCCCCGCCAGCACGAGCTTTACATCAGGCTTCGCGACGTCCCGGAACCGCTGTATCTTCGCCGGATTGTCCTTAGGGACCATGATGATCTCGCGGTTCTTCACGAAGACCTCGGGCTCGCCCTTCACGAGGCCGTCCTTTACGACTGTATTCATCTCCTCCTCGGCCGCGGAAGCGAAGACGTCAGCGGGGGCTCCCTGTTGGATCTGGGCGAGCAACGTCGAGCTGGACTCGAAGCTCTGCTTCACCTTCACGCCAGGGTTCTGTTCTTCGAACCGGTTCGCCAACTCCCCGAAGGCGTCGATAAGCGAAGAGGCAGCCAAAATGGTCAGCGTCCCTCCCTGCGGTCTCCCTCCACCGCCGCCTTTCCCACCTGAAACTCCGCCACAACCCGCGATCCCCGCTAGAGCAACGCCCGAAACCAACAACGCAGCCAAAAGAGTCAGACGGACCCGCCTATGCCCGCTAATGCCTTCCCCCTTCTCCAGATATCTGTCTTACCGACAGCTAAATGCTAGAGAAAGGTTGCTACCCGGTCTTTGTACAAAGTGCACGAAATCCTGAAGCCTGAAACCTGAAGCCGTGCTGTGAGAGAGGCCCGGGCCTTCTTCAAAGCGCCCTAAAGGTACGGACCGACGCTTTCGTCCTTTGCGAGGCGCCTGTACGCCTCCGCCACGGCGAGGACCTTCTTCACGTACCAGTCGGCGTGGTTGTAGGAGTACAGTGCTCTGTACCAGTCTTGCGGCGCCCCACCGTCTTCGAGGTAGCTAGCGGCCGCGGGTATGGCGTCTTCCGGGTCCATTACGTTGGCGACCCCGTCGCCATCGCCGTCCACGCCCGAAGTCTCCCACGTCGATGGCATGAACTGCATCGGGCCCATCGCGCCGGCGCTGGACGGTCCCATGATCTGGCCGTGGTTGGACTCTACCTTCCCGACGGCCGCGAGTATGTACCAGTCAGGCCCGAACCCGTATTTCGTGGCCGACGCCTTGTAGAGCTCCATGTACGCATTGTTGGAGATAGGCTCGACGGATGTGGCTACTATGTCTTCGCGCGCGATCTCGAGCTCATGCTCGCTACCCACCTCTCCCCCACCGGTAGCCGCCGCGCTCTTCTGAATGCGCGCCCTCTCCGCCGCTTTGAGCCTTTGCAGACGGGCTTCCGTCCGCATATTGTTGGTGCCCAGGCGGTCTATAGAGCGGTCGAGCGCCTGCTCGCGCAGGCGAAGGTACGCGGTCGTCGCCTGCTGCTCCACGATGGCAGCATTGTAGTCGCGCCGCTTCTGCGCGATCTGACGCTGCGTGTTTCTGAGCGTTTGCCTGGACTCTCGATACGCGGCCAGATTCTGTCGACTATCGAGGAGGATGCGGGCCACCACGGGATCACCGGTCCCGGCGACGCCCTCCCAGGAATCGAAGAACCACCCGTCCAGCAGGGCGGCCAGGCCTTCGAGGCTTCCCCCCTTGTAGGCGGCTTGAGCCTGAGCCCTGTAACTGGCTTGCGCCTCGCGGAAGGCTGCATCCTGCTCGGCTATCTGTCGTTTCAACTGCCTGGTCTGTCGTCTGATATCCTCGACGCGCGCCCCTGCATCATCCACCCGCGATTGCGCCCGGTCCAACTCGGCGCCTACGGTGGAGATCTCCTGGATCATGTCCCGCAATGCGGCGTCCTGATCACTTATCTTGTCTTCCAGCAAAGGCACCCGCATGGACCCTGCGACAGACGCATCCTCGTCCGCGGATTGCGCTCGCGCCGGTCCCTCCGCACCTGCCAGGACTAGCGCAAGAGACAACACGCCCAGAAGCGACCAAACTCTTAGCTGTCCTCCCGACATGCTGTCCCCTCCCCCGCGCCAGAAACCTCGAGAAAGCGCAGACAGCTAAGCCTATACTACCGTAACACAAAGCGGTAGATCTCATTTTGAGGCACGTAGTATCCCTGTTCTATCCATGTGACTTTAATTGTCGCTTTAGTGCCTTACATCAGGCGTCATTTCGTGAAGTCAGGAGGGACACGAGGGCTTCGAGTTCCTCTGTTTGTCGGAAGCGGATCTCGACCTTTCCGCCGCTCTTCAGGCCCTTCACTCTCACAGGCAACTCGAGGGCTTCGCGTATGAGGCGTGAGGCTTGGTGGAACTCGTCCGGGGTCGTGCTACCTCTCTGGGGCATGGCGCTCGAAGTCTCGCGAGGGCTGCCCAGCATCTCGCGGACGAGCTCCTCGGTCTTTCTGACGGAGAGCTTCTCATCCACTACCCTTTGTGCCAGCCGGGTCATGTGCTCCTCTGTCTCCAGCCCCAACAGTGCACGGGCGTGTCCTTCAGAGAGCTTTCCGTCGCCCAGGAGGGCCTGAATGCTCTCCGGCAAATGCACGAGCCGCAGGGTGTTGGTTACCGCGACCCTGCTCTTGCCCAGCCTTCGCGCGAGCCGCTCCCTGGTAAGCCCGAACCCGTCCATGAGAGCCTGGTAGGCGGCGGCGGTCTCCAGAGGGCTAAGGTTCTCCCTCTGGAGGTTCTCTACGAGCGCCAGCTCCATGGACTCGTCCTCACCTGCCTGCCTTATGAGGACAGGCACCCTCTCCAGGCCGGCTTCCTTAGCCGCCCTTAGCCTTCTCTCTCCTGCTATGAGCTCGAAGCCGCCCGGGGTCGGGCGTACGACCAGAGGCTGCAATATTCCGACCTCCTTTATGGAGGCGGCAAGCTCTCGTATCCCTGCCTCGGGAAAGCTGGTTCTCGGTTGGCGCGAGTTCGGGCGGATCGCCGACACGGGCAGCTCCTCAAACTTCAGCCCGCCTACGCTCTCCCCAGTAGCGATGAGGGCGGAGAGGCCTCGCCCCAAACCCCTTTTACCCACGGTTCACCACCTCGTCCGCAACGGCCGAATACGCCTCGGCTCCTGTGCTCTTCGGCGCGTAGAGGGCTATGGGCATTCCGAAGCTGGGGGCTTCACTCAACCTTACGTTCCTCGGAACTATGGTGTGGAAGACGCGTTCCCCGAAGAAGGAACGTACTTCGTCGGCCACCTGGTGGGCCAGGTTCGTACGTGGATCGAACATCGTCAGGAGCACCCCGCCTACCTCGAGACCGGGGTTCAATTCCTCCCTGACCATCCTGATGCTCTGCATGAGCTGGGTGAGTCCCTCAAGGGCGTAATACTCGCACTGTATCGGGATAAGTACCTCATCAGCGGCTGTCAGCGCGTTGAGGGTCAAGAGATCCAGGGACGGCGGACAGTCGAGCAACACCCTGTTATACGATGACAGTTTCTGCAAAGCCCGCTTGAGCTTGAACTCCCGCGCCAGACTAGAGATCAGTTCGACCTCTGCCCCAACCAGGTTGATGGTGGCTGGCGCGACATCGAGCCCTTCGACTTCTGTCTGCACGGCTACGTCCTGGAGGGGTTTGCCCTCGAGCAGTACGTCGTACATGCATCCGCCGGGACC
>DASQWQ010000274.1:0-5623 GCA_035640175.1 Rubrobacter sp.
AAAAACTCACGCCCGCCACGGTGCCACCACGGACCATGCCTCATACCGCGCCCCACATATGACCCACCACACATCTCTCGCTCCTCTCTCGCACTCTTTATGTAAATCCTGACATATGGTACTCTAAGGGCCTGTGGATAATATGTCAAGAGTGACATAATAAAATATTGGAGGAGTATGACGACGCTAGGGTATGCGATCCTGGGTTTGCTTTCGAGGGAGGATCTCAGCGGGTACGATCTGACGCAACGGATGGCGGGACGGGTCGGATATTTCTGGAGTGCGAGGCACAGCCAGATCTACCCTGAGTTAGCGAGGCTTGAGGATGACGGATACGTGACGCACAGCGTGGTAGAGCAAAGAGAGAGGCCTGACAAGAAGGTGTATGAGATCACGGCCGAGGGGTTGGATGCGCTGAAGGAGTGGGTGATCCAGTCGCCCGTGCCGAGGCCGACCCGGGACGAGCTGACGCTGAAGACATACTCGGTCTGGCTGGTGAATAAAGAGAAGGCTTTACGGCTCTTTCGTGAGGAGGAGTTAAGGCACGAGGAGCAGCTCGCGCACTACGAGGGGCTACGGGCCTGGATGGAGGGAGAGTGGCGAGAGGATCTGACCTCTACCAATAGCCCCAAGTTCGCCTCCTACGCTACGCTCCGGCGCGGCATCAGCTACGAGAGAGAATACGCCGAGTGGTGTCGGTGGGTGGCCGATTCTATCGAGGGCCGGAGACCCACGGAGATGCGCAAGAGGCAGAAACGCGGGTGATAGCAGCCTCGCTCTTCCGGTAGAATCCGGGCGCACCCTAGAAGAGCCGGAGGATGATGAAGCTACGCAGGTACCGGGAAGGGGACATAGGCGCGCTGGCGCGTCTAGGGGTGGCGGCCTTCGGGGGTAGCGTCTCGGATTGGGAGAAGAATTTCGACCCGGCCCAGAACGCTCGTCTCGACCTCGAGCAGGTCCACATCATCGAGGAGGACGGGGAGGCCAGGGCGAGCACCACGGTGCTGCCACTGGAGTCTTTTGTGGAGGGTGAGTGGCGACCGATGGGCGGCATCTCTGCGGTTATGGCCCATCCCGCCTACAGGCGGCGGGGCTACGCGGGGGAGTTGATGCGCGCCGTGCTACGCGATATGCGCGAACGGAACGTCTCTCTGTCGTTGCTGGCCCCCTTCGCCCACGCCTTCTACCGGATCTTCGGCTACGAGCTGGCCACCGAGGCTATCGAGTACAGGCTCAAGCCTGCCGACCTCCCGACCAGCCCGGAACAGAATCATCTCAGGGCCTACCGGGAAGAAGACCTCTCCTCTTTGATGGATCTCTACGAAGCGGAGGCGAAGGGGCATCGTCTCTGCGTTCGAAGGAGCGAAGGACATTGGAAAGAGAGCCTGGCCGAGAAAGGCACGGACGCCGCCGTCTACGAGCGGGACGATGACGTGGAAGGCTACATCCTCTACAAGATGTCCGGGTGGCAAGAGCGCGACCCGCGGCGCACCCTCTCGGTAGAGGAGATCGTCGCTGCAACACCGCGGGCGAGAGAAGCACTCTTGTCCTTTATGGCGGGTCTGGATCCCCTGGTCTACGGGATAAAGTTATACACCCCGCGTGGAGAGCCGCTTCATCCTTACCTGAGAAGCTCGCACGTAGACGCGAAGATCGAACCTGACCAGATGCTGCGCCTGGTCGACGTCGAAGGCGCCCTGGGATATCTCGAGCGCGTGCCGGAGGCGCCGCTAGTACTCGACATATCAGACGACGTCATACCGGAGAACTCCGGTGAGTACACCGTCGGAGATGGCAAGGTTTTCCGTGGAGCGGAAGCGGGAGAGAGCGTCTCGCTCGACGTACGTCAGCTCGCCCAGCTCTACGCCGGGTACCTTCCAGCCAGGGATCTTGCCAGGCACGGGCTCATCCGGGCGAGCTCTCCCGAAGCTCTGCATCTCCTCGGGGCGCTCTTCCCCTTGAGAGACCCATGGCTCTCTGGGCCGGATCATTTTTGATTAGCATGTCAGCAAGTCAGCACGCCGCCTTGCAGGCGGCTTGTCAGCACGCTACGCCCTTCGGGCTACGCTAGTCAGCACTTCAGCACGGCGGCTCCGTCGTCGGTTGGCCAGGACTTGCGCATGCGAAGGCTGGAATGTTGAAATGCTGATAGCTGAAATGCTGCCGACGAAGGAGGCACAACCATGAAACCCGCGGGCACCGTAGGCTACGCGGCGATGTTCGAGCAGTTCCACCCGACGGATCTGCTTGGGTGGTGCAAACAGGCGGAGGAGTCGGGATTCGGCTCCGTTATGGCCTCGGACCACTTCCACCCCTGGACCCCGGAGCAGGGGCAGAGCGCGTTCGTATGGTCCTGGATGGGCGCTTTGGGCGCCAGCACGAACCTCCGCTTCGGTACGGGCGTGACCCCGCCAGGCTTCCGTTACCATCCGGCCATAATCGCCCAGGGAGCGGCGACGCTCGAAGCGATGTACCCTGGACGCTTCTGGCTAGGACTCGGAGCTGGCGAGGCGCTGAACGAGCATATCGTCGGCGACTACTGGCCCGAGGCGCCGACCAGGCTCCGCATCCTCATGGAGGCCATCGAGGTCATCCGCAGGCTCTTCACGGGCAAGGTCGTCAAGTACAGCGGCGAGCACATAAAGCTCGAGAGCGCGAGGCTCTACACGATGCCCGAGACACCGCCCCCGATCTACGTAGCCACCGCAGGCCCCATACAGAGCCGCAGGACGGGTGAGTTCTGCGACGGCATCATTACCGTTGGCGCCCCGGACGAGAAGATAAAGAACCTGATGGAGAAGTTCGAGGAGGGGGCGCGCAGGGCCGACAAGGACCCCTCAGAGATGCCGCGCATGATACAGCTCCACGTCTCCTGGGCCGAGGATCAGGAAGAGGCCGAGCAGCAGGCCGTCAGAGAGTGGCCCAACGGCGGGATGCCCTTCCCCAAGGCAGACATAAGGAACCCCGAGGACTTCGCAGCGATGGCAAAGCAGGTTACCGTCGAGAACTTCCAGAACCGCGTCCTCATGAGCGCCGACCTCGAGGAGCACCTCGAGCACATCCAGCACTACGTAGACCTGGGCTTCGAGGAGGTCTACATCCACAACGTAGGCCGCAACCAGGAGGAGTTCATAAGAGTCTACGGCGAGCGCGTCGTCCCCAAGCTCCGCTGGCCGGCGTGATAAGGCTGGAAGGAAACATCCAGCCTGAGTCTTCCATCGGCGGTTCTGAGGACGCGACGATCATGATGGAGCGTGGTGGCAAGGCGACCTATATGCTCTTCGGCAGCCCGCCCGCCGACAGACACCACAACCCCGCCTTCGACTGGCGGGAGGACACGATCCTGCTCGGCGTGGAGGCGCGTTGAAGGTCGCGGTCATCGGAGCTGGGATCGTTGGCTCTTCGGTCGCCTACCGGCTCTCCGAGGGCGGTGCGGAGGTTGTCATGATCGATGGAGCGGAACCGGGTTCCGGCACGACCTCGACCAGCTTCGCCTGGGTCAACGCCAACAACAAGCTTCCCCGCGACTACTTCGAGCTGAACGTAGCCGGGATGCGCGAACACGAGCGGCTCCGCGATGAGATCGGCGGCGACTGGCTCCATTGCACGGCAAACCTGATCTGGGCTGCGGACGAAGAACAGGAAAACCTCGAAAGACGTGTCGAACGCCTGCGCTCCTGGTCCTACACTGCGGAAATGCTCCCCGCCCCCACCGTAAACGAGAAGCTCGAACCGGGAGCCATCTTCCAGGACCCAGTGGTCCGGATCGCACACTTTCCCGAAGAATCCTGGACCGATGCTCCGGCTCTGACGAGAACGCTCGTGGAAGCTGCTACCCGCAACGGTGCACATAAACATTTCGGGAATTCGGTGCGCGGGATCGAGGTGGAGGGCGAAGTAGTAGTGCTGCAACTGGAGGACAGCGACGCTATTCACGCCGATGTCGTGGTCAACGCCACAGGAGCGAAGGCCGCATCCGTGGCGGAGATGGTCGGGAGGAAGTTGCCGCTCGACGTGTTCCCAGGACTACTCGTGCGGGTCGCCGCCCCTGGCGAGCCTCTGAGACACCTCATGCACACACCGCACATCAACGTTCGCCCCGACGGTCCCGGATACGTCCTGCTGCACCACGACTCCGTTGACAAACAGCTCACTGACGACTTCGCCGGAACGGAGGATCCGCTCTGCGCTGAGCTTTTGGAACGGGCGCGGCTCGTACTTCAGGCACTCGAAGCGGCAGAGGTCGTAGAGGCGCGGTTCGGTATGCGCCCGGTTCCGGCGGACGGACATTCTTGCGTCGGCGCGCTCTCTGGAATTCCAGGTTACTACGAGGCCGTGACGCACAGCGGCGTTACGCTCGGCCCACTGATAGGGCGTCTGCTGGCGCGTGAGATCCTGACCGGTGAGGTGGACCCGCTTATCGCACCGTTCCGTGCGGATCGCTTTCCGGCAACGCAAACGTAGCTCTCCACGTGCGACCGGATAGCCCGGAGCGAGACTCCCCGCGAGAAAATCCCGTACAAAGCGATGTCGAGATCCGGAGCGAGATATTTTGCCGGTCGGCCAAAGCCTCCTGAGGCCCGTGGAGACAGCCCGAATTCACGATTGACGCGAAGGCGCGGGGTGTGCGAGAGTTAACCAACACACCGCTGCCAAGTGGAAGGAGAACACTATGAGCGGGCTTCTTTTCTCCGGCGGGACCGTCGTCTCGGCCGAGGGCAGTTACCAGGCTGACGTGCTCGTCGAGGACGAGAAGATCGTGGCTCGGGGAGTTTCGTCGGGCGGAGCTTCACGGCGACGGAGGGATTGGAGGTGCGGGTATGACGAACGCGGATGAGATGTTGCGGCGGCACAAGGCGGCGCTGCCCTCGTGGACGCCGCTGTACTACGAGAAGCCGCTCCAGCTCGCGCGCGGTGAGGGCTTTAGGGTGTGGGATTCCGAGGGGAACGAGTACCTGGACTTCTTCGGTGGGATCGTCACCACCATCAGCGGCCACGCTGTGCCTGAGATTACAGAGGCCATAAAGAGCCAGGTGGACAAAGTTCTGCACACCTCGACGCTGTACCTGATCGAGAACCAGGTCAGGCTGGCTGAGAGGCTGATGGAGCTGGCCCCGATCTCCGGCGAGAAGAAGGCTTTCTTCGTCGGCAGCGGCTCGGAGGCGAACGAAGCGGCGCTCCTCTTCGCGACGCGCTACCGCAAATCCAGTGAGATCATCGCCCTCCGTTCTTCCTACCACGGCTCTACCTTTATGACTATGGGCATAACGGGCCAGAGTACCTGGAGCCCGACCTCGCGCTCGGCCCTCGACGTGGCCTACGCCCGCAACCCTTACAGGCTCCGCTGCGCCCTATGCCGCAACGAGGGACGCTGCAACCTCCTGTGCGCGGACGACGTGCGCGCCGTAGTAGAGGAGGAGACCACGGGCAACGTCGCGGCGTTTATCGCCGAGCCCATCCAGGGTGTCGGGGGTTTCGTCGAGGCGCCGCCCGGCTACTTCGAGCGGGTCAAGAGCATTCTGGACGAGACGGGGATACTCCTGATCTCCGACGAGGTCCAGACGGGCTTCGGGCGCACAGGCGAGCACTTCTGGGGCATCGACGCCTTCGACGTGGAGCCAGA
>DASQWQ010000275.1:0-13482 GCA_035640175.1 Rubrobacter sp.
CCGGAAGGACTCGCAGACGCCCTGCGCCAGGCCGGGCAGGACACGAGCGTCGTCGCGGTGGTGCTCGAGGTCAACTCTCCTGGTGGCGGGGTGACGGCGAGCGACGAGATGCACCAGAGCATCCTGGATTTCAGGGAGAACACGGGTAAACCGGTCGTCGTCTCCATGGGGGACACGGCTGCCTCGGGCGGCTACTACATCGCAACAGCGGCCGACCGTATCGTCGCCAACGAGACGACCCTGACGGGCTCGTTGGGCGTCATTATCCCGCTCAACAACTTTGCAGAGATTACTGACAAGTACGGCATAAAGCAGGTGGTCATAAAGAGCGGTAAGTACAAGGATATGGGTAGCGCCTTCCGCGAGATGACGCCGGACGAGCGTGAGATCTTCCAGTCGATCGTGGACGAGATGTACTCCGAGTTCGTCGACGTGATCTCCGAGGGCCGCAAGATTCCAGAGGACAGGGTGCGTGAGATCGCCGACGGCCGCGTGTACTCAGGCATCCAGGCTAGAGATCTCGGGCTCGTTGACTCTTTCGGAGACCTCGACGAAGCGTCCGCCACCGCGGGCAGGCTCGCCGACACCAAAGATACGACCGTGGTCCGTTACGTGCAGGAGCCGACCCTGACCGAGACCCTGCTGGCGCGCCTGGCCCCGCAGGAGCCGCAGGCCGAGCAGATCATGGAGGCCGCAGGGCTCGATTTGGAACCGAAGCCTTACTACCTCTACTTGCCCGGAACCTGACCCTTGCAATACTAGAGCATGTCAGCACTTCAGCTAGTCAGCAATTTTGCTTTGTTGAGAGTAGCTCGTGTTGGTCGTGCTCCCTGCGGTGCGTAAGGCCCCGCACATCGTTTACCACGGAGCCTGGCTGCGTGTAGGAGCATCGCTCTGGCAGGTACCTGCTGAGACGCAGACTGGCTGAGAGCCGCCGCAGGCGGCGTACTGACATGCTGAGATGCTGACCAGCGCGGGTTGGGAAGGGGGACCCTTCCCAACCCGCTGTAACCCTCCGCTAAGGTATATGGATGCGCCTGGCGCCGGCGTATCCCTTGAGGTACCTCATCTCGCTCTCGACCACTTCCGCGTAGTAAGACGAAGCATGCAGCACGTATCCGTTGCCACTGTACATCGCCACGTGGGTTATTCCGTTGTAAGGACCGTTCTCCATGAAGAAGACCAGGTCACCACGCTTGAGGTCGGCCTGTGCTACCCACTCATGGTTCCTGTCCCAAAGCTGTTCCTTCGGATGATCCGTCAGCTCGATGCCGAAGTGGCTATAGACAAGCCTTGTAAAGCAAGAGCAGTCTTCCTTCTCGTAAGCCCAACAGGCATCGGGTGGAGAGTGGTAATAGGGGGTGCCGATGTGCGTCCTACCGTACCGTACTATGTCCCGCCGCTCACTATTGGCGTTCGAGGCGCCGTAAACGTTCTTGCCGGAACCCGCGCTGCCTTCGGCTGGCGCAAGGTCGTCGGGCGGCGGTGAGGCAGCGCCCCTGACGAGCGCGACAGCGTCGGCGATGACCTCGCCCGAGCCGCCACCTGGGGAGACGCGCACGACGTAGCGATCGCCGGCCTTCATCTCGTAGGTGCCGAGCTTGACCCACATGCCCCCTTCCCTACTCTGGTCCGCCTCTATCCACTTCGTGCCCATGGCGGTCTCCACGCCGAATCTCGCAGCGCTGCTGTCGCCTTCTCGGGCCGGCCACCAAGCGTAGAGAGCGTAGTCGCCGCCGGTGGGAGTCCTCAGCTTGAAGCGCGCGTCGCTGGTGGAGGCGCCCGCCGAGACGTAGTTGCCTCCATGGGCCCAAACGTCACTCCCACCCGGCTTCCACCCTGGTGCGTCGAAGCGCGAGGAGTGCGTGTTGTCCACAACCTGCGAGTAGTCGGGCAGTTTCTCCTCCTCCGCCATGTCGCGCGCGGCCGCACGCCGCTCGGAGGGATTCGCCCCCGTGACCGTGCCTTGCGAGACCGAAAGTTGCGATGTGCTATCCGTAGTCTGTGCGCCAGCCGTAACGGTCGCGATGGAGACGAAGAGTGTGGCCAGAACAGCCACCGATATGATCAAACCAAGCCGACGCATGAGGGCCCCCCTCCAGAGTTCGTACTCGCGTCCGCGCTATTGTACCGGCGTCGTGATGGAAAAGCACTAGTTTGGCAAAGAATTTTTCAGATTCTTTAAACGGGCGTTACATCCAGGCAATATCCGCAGACGCAGGCTGCGAAGGGTGGGGCGCCGGATGGTACCCCACCCTACCTGAAGGTTCGCGTCAGGCGCCGGACTCTACGGGGCGCTTGACGGTCTTGGAGTCATCGGCAGGGTCGGAGAGCCAGCGCGTTATCTCCACCTTGTTCTCGGTAAAGAAGCGCACCCCGTCCTTGCCCGTGGCGTGCAGATCCCCGTAGAAGGAGTTCTTCACCCCGTTGAACGGGAAGAAGGCCATCGGGGCGGCGACCCCGACGTTAACCCCGAGCATCCCTGCCTCTACCCTCTCCCTCCAGTGCCTTACGGCCGCCCCGTCTTCGGTGTAGATGGAGCAGGCGTTGCCGAAGGGCGAGCCGTTTGTGAACTCGATGGCCTCTTCGAGCGTGTCCACACGAACCACGGAGAGAACGGGACCGAAGATCTCCTCGCGGCCGACCCGCATCTCTCCCGTCACACGGTCCAGAAGGGTCGGACCCATAAAGAAGCCCTCCTCCAAAGGCGCCTCCCTGCCGTCCAGTACGACCTCGGCCCCCTCTTCCTCGCCGAGGTCGACGTAGGAGCGGACCCTATTGCGGTGGGAGTCGCGGATGACGGGGGTGAGCTCGGAGCCTTCTTCCTTTCCGGGACCGACCTTCATTGAGGCTGCGGCCTCCTTGAGCCTCCCGACGAGATCGTCCGCGACCTCGCCGACGGCCACCAGCACACTGCCGGCCAGGCACCGCTCGCCAGCGTTGCCGTAGGCCGAGGATATTATGTTCGGGACGGCCTTCTCCAGTACGGCATCTGGCATGACGACCATCGAGTTCTTGGCTCCTGCGAGCGCCTGCACCCGCTTGCCGTGGGCACAGCCATGCGTATAGACGTGCTCCGCCACTGGCTGGGACCCAACGAAGGAGACGGCCTTTATGTCGGGATGCTCGAGGATTCCATCCACGGTCTCCCTCGCCCCGTTGACGAGGGAGAAGACACCATCGGGCAACCCCGCCTCGGAGAGAAGCTCGCCCAGCCTCACCGCGCACAGGGGCGTCCTCTCCGAAGGCTTGAGTATGTAGGCGTTGCCGGCTCCTATGGCCACTGGCAGGGTCCACAGAGGCACCATGCAAGGGAAGTTGAATGGGGTTATGGCCGCAACCACCCCAAGAGGGTAGCGCCAGGAGGAGTTGTCTATACCCTTAGCAACATCCCTGACCGTCTCGCCCATCATAAGGGTCGGCATCCCACACGCAAACTCGACGACCTCTATGCCGCGCCTGACCTCCCCTGCGGCGTCTGCAGCGTCCTTGCCGTTCTCGAGTGTGACCAGGTCCCTCAATTCCTCGAAATGCTCCTCCAGGAGCGCCTTGAAGGAGAAGAGGACCCTCGCCCGCTCGACGACCGGGGTGGCAGCCCAGGAAGAGAACGCTTCCCCTGCCTTCCTTACGGCGCGGTCGACGTCATCTCTTGTCGAGAGGGGTGTCTGTGCGACGATCTCTCCTGTGGCCGGATCATAGACGGGTTCCGTGTCACGTCCGTCTCTCTCCTCCCACGTTCCCCCTATAAGATTCCTGACTTCCAGGCCTTTCTCGCCCGCCTGCATCTCGTCCTCCTCACTGGCCGTGCTTGCTGAATGCTTCAAGGTTCTTGCGGTAGAGGTCGAAGGGGGCGTTCATCAGGTTGGCGTAGGAGTTCGTCGCCTCGCCAAGCATCGCCTGGAACGCTTCCATCTGCCTCTCCGAGCCCTCCATCAGGCTGCGGGCCACCTCCTGGCTACCCTGCATCCCCTCCCTGAGCTCGGAGGTAACGTCACCGAAGAAGCCCTGGACGAGGTTCGTGCTCTTCTCCTGGAGCACCGTGTTACGCTCGATAACATCCCTGTATGCCTCGAGGCTCTCGGCGAGGGCACGGCTGGTACGCTCCTGGCTCTTTATCGCCTCCTCCACGGCGTTCGTGTGGCTCTCCATGGCCCTGGTCAGCGCCCGGTTGGCCTCAGCCTGGCTCTCCAGCACGCCGGTCAAGCTCTCGACCCAGCCCTTGGCGAGCTGGACGTTCCTCTGTTGGGCGTCGACAGCGTTGCGAACCACCTCCCTGTAAGGCTCGCCGAACGCCTCTTCCAACCTCCGCGCCGCCTCGGGTCCACTCTGTGACACTAGTTCCTCCTTAGAACGCTCTCCCCGGACATTCTACCCGTTCGGCGGCGCCGGATGCGTCCGGCTCGACACAGGGCAAGAGGCCTACCATCCACGTATGGCTCTACCCGCAGCGGCGTAGCCAGGAATGGGGTACGTCCCTCTTACCTCCTCCGGCGGTGAATCGTTACATCATCCGCCGTCGTCTCTCTGTCCCAGCGGTCCTCGGGGATGCGCTCACCAGCCACTGGGTCTCCTGCCAGCCCGCTCTGCCGATTCTGGGCCTCCATCCTCTCGCCCGGTTCGGTGTCCACCCGGTCGTCGGGACCGAAGCGGCCTGTGTCATCGGGAGGGTAAGGATCACTGGGTGGCAGAAGAGGTTCGAGCCCGAAGTAAGTCCTTACCCTATCCTCGAGTTCGGGCGATACGGTCTCTTCGTTGCCGAAGTGTGGAGCGTGTTTGATCGTCTCCGCCTCCGCGGCGATCTCGATCAGACGCCGCCTGTCGTTGACCCTGACGATCTCGACCGGTACGAGGGTGGAATTCGTCCCGAAGAAACCCATCTCTACTCCGATGTAAGTCACCGCGTCCCGCTCGTCGAGGAAGACATCGTCCACCCTGCCGATCCTCTCGTAGTGGGCGTCGTAGACGCTGTACTCTTCGCGGCCGCTCTTGAGCCCAGCGAAGAGATCCTGACCGCTTTCTCTGTCCACACCTAATCCTTTCGAGCAACGTTAGCCTTCACGGCGGGAGACAAGGCGCGCACGGCGCCTTCCCACTAGTATTGACAGACCAAGATGCTTCTCCGTTACACGAGGCTGCAGCATCGCCGCGCACGAGTAGGTAACCGACCAACCCACGGAACGCGGCAGCTCTGTCTACGGCTTGCCGACACCTAGAACCTGACACCTGAAACCTTCTAAGAATGCGGACCTGCGTATCTCACCCTTTCGGAGACCTGCGTCTCGAACCTCCGGAAGTTCTCCCGGAAGAGATCGGCGAGTTTCGTGGCCTGCTCGTCGTAAGCTTCGCCGCTCTCCCATGTCCTGCGGGGATCGAGGAGACCGCTATCGACTCCTGGCACCTCAACGGGCACGTTGAGGCCGAAAAACGGGTCTTTTCTCGTCTCCGCGTCATCGAGTTTGCCCCCGATCACGGCGCTTACCATCTTGCGGGTGGCGGCGATGTCAATCCGGCTACCGACGCCGTGGGGGCCGCCCGACCAGCCGGTGTTGATCAGGTAACACCTCACGCCGTTCTCTTCGAGCCTCTCCGATAGCATCTCGGCGTATGCCGTGGCCGGCAAGGGCAGAAACGGCGCGCCGAAGCACGTGGAGAACGTCGCCTCGACCTCGGACTCCATCTCGGCCTCGGTCCCTGCGAGCTTGGCGGTGTAGCCGGAGAGGAAGTAGTAAGCGGCCTGCGAAGGTGTAAGTGCGCTTATTGGGGGCAATACTCCGAAGGCGTCAGCGGTGAGGAAAAGGACCGCAGCAGGATGGACGCCCTGGCCTTCAGGGACCGCGCCCGCTATGTATTCCAGTGGGTAGGCGACGCGGGTGTTCTCCGTCAACGTGCGGTCGGAGTAGTCCACCTCGCGCGTGCGCCTATCCATCATCACATTCTCGAGCACGGCGCCGAAGCGGATGGCATCCCATATCTGGGGTTCCTTTTCGGGGGAAAGGTCTATCGTCTTCGCGTAGCAGCCGCCCTCGAAGTTGAAGACCCCCGAGTCGGACCAGCCGTGCTCGTCGTCACCGATCAGGTTCCGCTCAGGGTCGGCCGAGAGGGTCGTCTTGCCCGTCCCCGAGAGCCCGAAGAAGAGCGCAACGTCTTGTTTCTTCCCCACGTTGGCCGAGCAGTGCATCGGGAAAACGTCGCGCTCGGTCGGCAACACGAAGTTGAGCACGGTGAAGATGCTCTTCTTTATCTCACCCGCATAGGCCGTGCCGCAGACGAGAACCACCTTGCGCTCGAAGTCTATCCCGACGAAGGTCTCGGACTCTGTTGCGTCCTCCTCAGGGTCAGTAAGGAGCCCTGGGACCGAGATCACCGTCCAGTCGGGCTCGAATGAGTCGAGTTCCTCCTTCGAGGGGCGCCTGAAGAGTTGCCTGGCGAAGAGGGCCTGCCAGGCGTGCTCGGTCACCACATCGACGTTCAGGCGATAGCGGAGGTCTGCGCCGGCGTAGGCGTCGACCACGTAGATCTCCTCGAGGTTCTCGACGTAGGAGGCTGCCTTGTTGAGGAGCGCTCCGAAAGCGTCGCTCGAGAAAGCCTTGTTGCCCTTCCCCCAGTCCACGGCTTTCTTCGTAACCTCGTTCTCGACGATAAAGCGGTCCTTCGGGGAGCGTCCGGTACGCTTGCCCGTCCTGACGACCAGGGCTCCCGAACCCGAGATCATGCCCTCCCGCCTCCTGACAGAGGCTTCGACCAGGCGCGCAGGAGGCAGGTTTTCGTGTACGGCCCCGACGTTCTCCACCCCGAAGCGTCCCAGCGTCATCTTGCGAACCGCCAGATCCATAGTTTTTCCCTTTCAACCTGTCGAACCCGACGCGTAGAACGGACGGTCAGGGTCTTTTTCCTCTCGCCCTCGGGATTCTAACAAAGCCTGTAAGCCGCCGTCTGTACGGTCAATACCAGGCGTAGCACGGCAGTTTCCGAATCGCCAGGGCAGGGTAGGAGAAGTACTATCTGTCCTATTTGCGATTCTGCCGAGGAGGTTAGTGGTGGCACAACAGATCAACCAGGAGACCGCGGGTGCCGAGCAGTGGCGCTCGCTCGCGCAGCAGTTGAGGGTCGACAGCATCCGCTCGAGCTCCGGCGCCGGCTCGGGGCATCCCACTTCGTCCATGTCGGCCGCCGACCTCATCGCCGTGCTGATAAGCAAGTACCTCCGCTACGACTTCGACGATCCGGAGAACCCCAACAACGACCACCTGATCTTCTCCAAGGGCCACGCCTCCCCGCTGCTCTACTCGGCGTACAAGGCGGCGGGCGCGATCTCAGACGAAGAGCTCATGACCTTTCGTACGTTCGACAGCCGTCTGCAAGGGCACCCGACACCCCAGGTCCCGTGGGTTGACGTGGCGACGGGCTCCCTGGGCCAGGGACTCCCGATAGGCGTCGGGGTAGCGCTGGCCGGCAAGTACCTAGATAAACTCCCCTACCGGGTCTGGGTGCTTTGCGGTGACTCGGAGATGGCGGAGGGCTCGATGTGGGAGGCTTTCCAGCACGCCGCTTACTACAAGCTCGACAACCTCGTCGCCATCCTGGATATGAACCGCCTCGGCCAGACCAGGGAGACGATGGACGGCTGGAACGGCGACCACTACGCCGCCCGCGCCGAGGCTTTCGGCTGGAACGCGATACAGGTCGACGGCCACGACCCCGAACAGATCGATCAGGTCTACGCAGAGGCGCTGGATCAGACCGAGGCGCCGACCCTGATCGTCGCGAAGACCAAAAAGGGTCGCGGGGTCTCGTTCCTAGAAGACATGGATGGTATGCACGGCAAGCCCGTCGGGGCTGACCAGGAGCAGGCGGCCCTCGAGGAACTCGGCAGCACCGAGGACCTGCTGGTCGAGGTACGCAAGCCCGACCCTGGCTCGGGCGAGAACTTCACCGCGGGCCTTACCGGCCGGCTGGAGCTGCCGACCTGGGAGGTCGGGGACGAGGAGGCGACCCGCGGAGCCTACGGCGCGGCCCTCAAGGCGCTGGGCGGCGCCAGGGAGGATGTTGTCGCCCTCGACGGCGAGGTCAGCAACTCCACCAAGTCCGAAGAGTTCGCCAAGGATTATCCCGGGCGCTACTTCGAGATGTTCATCGCCGAGCAGCAGATGGTCTCGGCGGCCGTGGGGATGAGCGTACGCCACAGGGTCCCGTTCGCCTCGAGCTTCGCCGCATTCCTCACCCGCGCCTACGACTTTATCAGGATGGCCGCGATCTCCAGGGCCAACATCCGTCTCTCTGGCTCGCATGCGGGCGTCTCCATCGGGGAAGACGGCCCGTCACAGATGGCCCTCGAGGACCTGGCGATGATGCGAGCTGTGCACGGCTCGACCGTGCTCCAGCCCTGCGACGCCAATCAGACCGCAAGGCTCGTCGCCGAGATGGCCGACACGGAGGGCATCGTCTTCCTGAGGACACTGCGCCCGAAGACGCCCGTGATCTACGAGCCCTCGGAAGACTTCCCTATTGGCGGAAGCAAGATAGTGCGCTCCTCCGAGGAGGACGTGGTGACCGTGGTCGCGACGGGCATAACAGTCCACGAAACCGTAAAGGCTGCAGACGAGTTGCAAGATAGCGGCGTGGCCGTGCGCATCATAGACGCCTACTCCATAAAGCCAATAGACGGCGAGACGCTGCGCGCCGCCGCACGGGCAACAGGGGGCAACGTCGTCGCGGTCGAGGACCACTGGCCGGAAGGCGGCCTCGGCGAGGCCGTCCTGTCCGCGCTCTCCGGGGAAGCCTACCCTCTCCACTTCGAGCACATCGCCGTAGGGAACATGCCAGGCTCGGGTAAGTCCGAAGAGCTTATGGACGCAGCAGGCATAAGCGCGAACCATATAGCAGACGCCGTGCGCAAGCTGGCCAGCAGCTAACGCAGGGCAACACCCGTAAAGTGAAGGCGCCAGGTTATCGTGCCTGGCGCCTTCTCGTCTCGCCGAATACTAACAGCGCCTCCAGGAACAAGAGGTCTACCGCCCCCGAATTATCTCCCCCCTAAGGCAATGCGCGGAGATAGCAACCTACCGCGAATCGTAGATTCGCTTGTAAGCCACACGCTCTCAGCGAAAACGAGAAGCTGACAAGCTGAAATGCGGACCAGCGGAGGCGTCAGCCGGAGCGTGCTGACATGCTGATAGCGTTACGAATCTCCTCGTCACGCGAAAATCGTTGCGATGCTGCACTAGCGGCGGCATAATATTGCCGTCGCAGAACCACAGGGAGATGAGGGCGTGTTCCGAACGACGATACTATTGCTCGGTACGCCGCGCATCGAGCATGACGGTGTGCCGGTCGAGGTCGACACGCGCAAGGCCATTGCCCTCGTCGCCTACCTGGCCGTCACGAAGCAAAGCCACACCCGGGACGCGCTCGCTGGCCTGCTCTGGCCCGAATACAGCCAGAGTCGCGCCCGCGCCGCCCTGCGTCGGACCCTCTCGTCGCTGGGTAAGGCCCGTGCGGAGGGTTGGTTGCGCGCCGACAGGGAGAGCGTGGACCTCGACGACACTATCTGGGTTGACGTAGCCAGGTTTCACGACCTCCTTGCTGCGTGCAAAGAGCACGGTCACCCTGAATCAGAAGTGTGCCCCGATTGCCTGCTTCCGCTGACTGAAGCTGTTGCGCTGTACCGCAACGATTTCATGGCCAGTTTCGGCCTGCGCGACAGTGTCGCCTTCGACGACTGGCAGTTTTTCCAGTCCGAGAGCCTGCGCAGGGAGCTGGCGGGTGCGCTGGAGAGGCTCGTCCGCGGTCGCGGGGCGCTGGGCGAGTGGGAGGCGGCGATAGCCCACGCCAGGCGCTGGCTGGCCATGGACATTTTGCATGAGCCGGCCCACAAGCTGCTCATGGCGCTCTACGCATGGTCCGACCAGCGCGCCTCCGCCCTGCGCCAGTACAGGGAGTGCGTAAGGGTCCTCGACCAGGAGCTGGGCGTGGCCCCGCTCGAAGAGACGACCCTGCTCTACAGGGCCATCCAGGAGAACGATCTACCACCACGGCCAGCCCTCTTCGAGCATCTCCCGCATGCCCGGAGAGAGGCGGAGGCTTCTACCGGGCCCCTCGTCGAAACGTCGCGCAACGTACCGCGAGCACCCGACAACCCTCTGGTAGGACGAGACTCGGAGTGGGAAGCCCTGCTCGGGTCGTACAGATCGATCGGGAAGGGTGGCCACGTCGTTGTCATCGAGGGAGAGGCCGGTATCGGCAAGACCAGGCTCGCCGAGGAGCTCGTGGCCAACGTCCGCGCCGCAGGCGCAACCGCCGTCATCGCGCGCTGCTACGCGGGCGAGAAGAACCTGGCCTACGGACCTTTCGTCGAAGGCCTCGCCGCCGCCCTCAGCCGGGAGGACACAGAACGCCTGAAGGGTTTGCCGGCCGTATCGGTGCAAGAGGCGGCCCGCCTGCTGCCTGATCTGGCGGATCTCTCTCCCGACTCGCCGCCGGCCCCGCCGCTCGACACGCCGGGTGCCAGGAGTCGCTTCTTCGGAGAAGTCGTTAGAGTCTTGCTCAAAGTTCTCGATGGGCCTCCCCCTGGCGTTCTCTTTCTCGATGACCTGCACTGGGCCGACGACGCCTCTCTGAGCCTGCTGACCTACCTTGTGCGGCGGCTCGACGACAAGCCGCTCTACGTGCTCCTCACCTGGCGCGCCGAGGAGGTCCATGAAGGACATCGTTTGCGACAACTGCTGGCTGAGGCCAGAAGGTCAGGGAGGGCGACGACCCTGACCCTGCAGAGGTTGGACCGAGCCTCCGTCGAGGAGCTGGTCGGACACGCCGTGCCCGGCGCAGGGATGCTGGGTACACGGCTCAGTGAGGAGACCGAGGGCCTGCCGCTCTTTCTGACGGAGTATCTGGCGGCCGTCGAGAAGGGTGAGTTGGACGTAGGGGAAGAGGCCTGGACGCTACCAGGGGGGGTGCAGGATCTCCTAAGGACCCGTCTCCTTACGGTCGGTGAGGCAGCGGGGCAGGTGCTCGCCGCCGCCGCCGTGGTCGGGCGGTCGTTCGACTTCGACACCGTCAGGGCGGCCAGCGGCAGGGGTGAAGAAGAGACGTTGACGGCCCTCGAAGAGTTGACATCGCGAGGTCTGATCCGGGAGGTCGGTAGCCCGGTCGGAGGGGCCCCGGCCTACGACTTCGACCACGACAAGCTGCGAACCCTAGTCTACGAGGAGACCAGCCTGGCCCGCAAGCGTCTCCTGCACCGCCGCGCCGCGGTCGCGCTTGAAGGGCAGGCGCGCGGGCGCGAAGCGGACGCCCTCGCGGGCCAGATCGCCCGCCACCACAGGCTGGCAGGCCAGGACGAGGAGTCAGCACGATATCAGCGGCTTGCAGGGGACTACGCGCGGAGCCTGCACGCCAACAGCGAAGCCCTCACCCACTACGAGGAGGCTCTCGCGCTCGGACATCCCGACGCAAGCACGCTGCACGAGGCGATAGGAGATCTGCGCACCCGCGCCGGTGAGTACGGCGCGGCGCTCGCAAGCTACGAAGCCGCGGCGTCCTCAGCCGGCCAGGGTGACCTGTCTGTACTCGAACACAAGATCGGCAACGTACACGCCCGCAGGGGGGAGCGGGATCTCGCCAGGAGCCATTACGAATCTGCCTTGGAAGCGCTCGGAGAGCCAGGAGGCGAGGGGGCGGGTGGGCTCGCCCGGCTCTACGCCGACTGGAGCCTGCTCTCCCACGGCCAGGACGAGCGTGACGAGGCTACCGGCTTCGCCCGCAGGGCGCTGGAGCTGGCCGAAGGCATGGGCGATACGCGGTCCCTGGCCCAGGCCCACAACATGTTAGGCATACTGGCCGGCAGATCCGGCGACCAGGAAGCGGCGCTCAGTCACCTCGAGGAGAGCCTCGATCTCGCGGAGGCGCTCGGGGACTCGGATGTGAAAGTGGCTGCCCTCAACAACCTGGCCCTCGCCCGCGAACACGGCGGTGAATCGGGTGAAGCCCTGAGGCTTGCCGAGACAGCCCTGGCGTTGTGCGTGTCCTCGGGGGACAGGCACAGGGAGGCCGCGCTACACAACAACCTGGCCGACCTGCTGCACGCAGCAGGCCGCGAACAAGAGTCGATGGCACACCTCAAGCGGGCCGTAGAGCTCTTCGCCGAGATAGGCGAGAGAGATGCGTTGCAGCCCGAGATCTGGAAACTCGTAGAGTGGTAGATCTTAAAGCGATAGTCAGTGGAGTTGACTCATCCCTGCCATGCTTGCCTATAAGCATAACGCAGGAAGCGTCGGGACACCCCGCACGCTGGTTTCGGACACAGCAACGAGTGGGGGGTCCAATATCACTGCACACCGCTATAGTATGTCAGCACTTCAGCATTTCAGCTTTGTTGGGAGCTGCTTGGGGTGTCCTTGCTCTGCAGTAGATAACGGCCCACATCGTTTCTCACGGAGCCCGGCCACGTGTGGGCCTCCGTGACAGGTACTTGCTGAGATGCTGGGTGGCTGACAAGCCGCCGTAGGCGGCGTGCTGCCTGGCTGAAATGCTGACCAGCGCGGGTTGGGAAAGGACACCTTTCCCAACCCGCTATCAATCCTGGTCGCTGTGTTCCCACTCCGCCCCTAGCGTACGTTCAGGTATACCCCACCGCGGCGAGACGGCCACCAGGCCAAGTTCGCGCAGTAGCCGACGAGCCACAATCCCCACTATAGCCGTGAAGGTGGGGTAGGCGAACTCTACATCCGCCAACTGTTCCACAGGCATCCCGGCGCGCATCGCCGTCGCCACGATCTGAACTACCTCCACGGCCTGCTCCCCCACGATGTGCGCGCCGAGGATGCGCCGCGACCTTCGGTCCACGAGAAGCTTGCACAAGCCCTCCGTATGCCCGTCGACGACGCCGCGATCCAGTTCCGCGTAAGGTAAGACCGCCACGGCGTAGTCGTGCCCTTCACTGCGAGCCCTACTTTCGGTGAGGCCCACGCTAGCGTACTCGGGGTCGGTGAAGCCGCCATGCGGCACGATAGTGTGTCTGTAACCATGTTCCCCGCCCAGCACGGTCTGTTCGGCAGCGAGATTCCCCTCGTTGGTGGCGCTCTGCACCAGCATCATGCGCCCCGTAATGTCACCGGCGGCGAAGATGTGCGGAGCGCTGGTCCTGAGGGAGTCGTCCACTTGCACGTAGCCGCCACGCCTCGTCTCCACTCCCGCGGCCTCCAGGTTCAACCCCTCCACGTTTCCAGACCAGCCGACCGCGAATATGATGGTCTCCGCGGCGAGCGTGTATGTTTCGTCGTTCTTTGCATAGAACAGGCTTAGGCGCCCGTTCTCTCTCTCGACCTTTTCGACACCTCCGATGCCGGTAACGATCTCGATCCCCCGGCGCCCGAACGCCTCGGCCACCCCGTCCGATACCGCATCATCCTCGGCTGCCAGGATGCGTGGCGCGACATCCAGCAGCCACACCTGCGAGCCGAACGCCGCGAAGACCGAGGCCAGTTG
>DASQWQ010000276.1:0-5486 GCA_035640175.1 Rubrobacter sp.
CTGGGCATAGCCTTCCAGATGTCAGACGACATAATGGACCTCGTCGGCAAGCCGGGCCTTATGGGTAAGGGCATAGGCACGGACCTCGTCGAGGGCACCGTGACGCTGCCGGTCATCTTCGCCCTTGGCGAAGGGGACACGGGCACGATCCGACGCGTCCTCGCAGACCCCAGTCCAACGCCTGAGTTGCTCGAGGCAGGCATAGACGCTGTGCTCGCCACAGACGCCGTCGCCAGGACCGAGGAGTGGGCCAGGGGCGAGATCAACGCGGCTCTCGAGGACATCGACCTCCTGCCCGTTAGCCTGGAACGCGAGTTCCTGGAGTCCGTGGCCTCGGAGGTGGTCGGGAGGGATGCCTGAGGGCCGGGCCGGACCTGTGATCTTCGCGGCTGGAACCCTAATGCCCATCTCGTCACCCCCTCTGCGGGACGGCGCAGTGCTTGTAAGGGGCGGGCGCATAGAGGCCGTGGGAGACCTCGCAGACATCGGACGCAAGAACCCTGATGCTGAGGTGAGGTTCTTCCCCAACTACACGATGATCCCTGGCGCGGTCAACGCTCACGCCCACCTCGGCTTCAGGCGGAATGATGCGCCGGAGGGCGCCGCGTTCTCTGAGTGGTTGAGCGAGCTCATAGAGCGTCTCCCCGAAAAAGAGGCCTGGACGGCCGAAGCAGCCCGTGACTGTGCCAGGGAAGCCGTAGAAGCAGGTACGACGTATATGGCCGAGTCATCCCCCTACGGAGAATGCCTGCCACAGCTCGCCGAAAGCGGGATGGCGGGGACCGTCTACGCCGAGTTCTTCCCGCATGAGATCGGCACGCCGGAGGAGGCCGTCGAGTTTATAGTCGCGAAGGTACGCGAGCTTCGAGAAGATCTGCCGGAGCGTGTCGACGCGCAGGTCAGCGTACATTCCCCTTACACCGTTGACCCAGAGTCCTCGCGGCTGGCTGCGCGTAGGACGCGGGAGATGGGGTGGACGCTTGCGATCCACCTCTCCGAGAGCCCTGAGGAGGTCGAGTTCCTAAAGAGTGGTACTGGCGGCCTCGCTGACATCTTCGGCGCCAACGAGTGGGGAGGAGTGGGCGTCTCGCCCGTCCGCTACGCGCAGAGCGTAGAGCTACTGGCCCCCGGGACCATAGCCGCGCACCTGGCGACGGGAGTCTCGGAGGAGGACATAGAGGTTCTGGCGCACACCGGTGTGGCGGCGGCGCACTGCCCCCGTTCCAACGCCTGCCTCAGGTGCGGCGTCGCGCCCGTGCCTGCCATGATCGCCAGTGGCATCAGGGTCGGTATGGGTACAGATGGGCTCTGGAGCAGCCCGAGCATGAATCTATTCGAGGAGACGCTGTTCGCGGTGGAGTTGCACGGTATGAGGGGTGCGGCGGGCCTCGAGCTGGCGACGCTGGGAGGGGCGCGCGCGCTCGGTATCGACGACGAAACGGGGACGCTCGATGCGGGGAAGTGGGCCGACTTCGCCGTGGTCGAGAGCTCGCAGGAGGATGTAGATCCCGAGCGGGGTGTTCTCGAAGCTGCCGCCGGCGGGGGAGTCACGGCCACCGTCGTTGGAGGTAACATGATATACAATCGTCTCGGCACCTGAAGACCCCGGAGGATAGACATCCATGATGATGAACCGCGACAGACTCAGCTTCTGGGTGAGGTTGGTGGCCATCGTGCTCGCGGCGTTCTTCCTCATCTCCTTTATCTTTCTCGGCCTTGGCACCAACATCAGCTACAACCTCTTCGAGTTGATCGGCAATCAGGACCAACAGCAACAACAGGCCGACCAGGCCCCCGATCCGCAGGAGCAGATCGCGGAAGCCGAGAAGGCCCTAGAGAAAGACCCGAAGGACCCCGAGAAGATAAAGGACCTCGCCGTTCTCTATTACACTGCGGGCCGCTATGACGATGCGGTCCAGGTACTGCAGAGAGGACGCGAGGCTGCCCCGAAGGACGAAGAGATACCGGCCCTCATGGGCCAGATCTACAGCCAGCAGGCGCAGGCCGAGAAGGGGGAGAAGCAGAAAGAGCTGCTGAAGAAGGCGGGGGATGCCTTCGCGGCGTCAGCAGAGGCGGAGCCGGACAACGCGGAGGCCTACCTTCTGGCCGGCCAGGCCTACGACCAGGCAGGCCAGCCTGCCGATGCCATAGAATACTACAACGGCTACCTCGACCTCGAGCCTAAGGGCGAGAATGCCGAGAAGGTGAAGGACAGGATCTCGGCCCTCCTCGAGGGCGGGGACAGTAGCGGTAGTGCAGAGCCCTGATCCACGTAAGGCCCGAAGGCGTATAATGTTGCGTGAGATCCGGCAGATAGCTCGTTAGGAGGAAAGGTGTTTGGATCGGTCGGAATGCCAGAGTTGATCATAGGTCTTGTCGTCATACTCCTGCTCTTCGGGGCGAAGCGTGTTCCCGAGCTTGCCCGCGGCCTGGGCAGCGGCGTGCGCGAGTTCAAGAAGGGCACCCAGGAGGGTGAGGTCGAGAAAAAGAAGGAAGAAGAGCAAGAGGAAGAGCAGCTCGAAGCCAGCAAGAGCGAGCACGAAGACGAGACGAAACTGAAGGAGGATTCCTCCGTCGAGGCCGAGAAGGCCGAGCAGAAGCGTAGCTAGACCTCTTACGAGTTCCTAAGTTCCACATGGCAGGTCGCCTGAGACTCCCTTCCCGTCCGCGTGGTCCGCGCGACGAGATGCGCATGACCCTGATCGAGCACCTCGACGAGCTGCGGTCGAGGATCATCAAAGTCGCCGTGGCGTTCTTCGGCGTCGCCATCGTCGCCTGGTTTTTCCGGGAGCGGATCTTCGAGTGGCTACTCGCCCCAGCGGGCGATGCGTTGCAAGGCAAGTTGAACGTGACCGGGGTTACGGAGCAGCTGTTCACCGACATGAAGCTGGCCCTCTACGTCGGGTTCCTGCTCACGGTCCCGATACTCCTCTACCAGTTGTGGGCGTTCGTGGCCCCTGCGGTCGGGGACATGGGCCGCGTCTTCACGTACATCATTATCAGCATGGCCTCCGCGCTGTTCATCGCCGGGGTCGCCTTCGGGTACTTCGTCGTGCTGCCTATCGGTACCCAGTTCTTGCTCAGCTGGGACACTGACCGCTTCGAACCCATCATTACCGCCCAGAGCTATCTGCCTTTCGTGACGAGGTTTCTCCTGGCCTTCGGGATCGTCTTCGAGCTACCCGCGGCTACGTACGTAGCCGCGAAGCTGGAGCTCGTGGACGCTCCGCTCCTGAAGAAATACAGAAAGCACGCCATCATCCTCAACACCGTCCTCGCCGCCGCCCTTACGCCGGGTCAGGACCCCTACAGCATGATCCTGATGGCGGTCCCGATGATAGTGATGTACGAGATCTCCATACTAATCGCCCGCTACGTGAATCCGACGACCGAGGTCACGGCACACGAACTGGTGAGAGACGATGAGGACGAGGGTGAAGAGCCCGAGACCGAAGAGCCTGATATCGCTGACTTCGAAGACACAGACGATCACCCCGAGAACGGGCACGAGCGGGATCTCTAGCAGTACCTCAGGTGCGCGTCGAAGCGACGCATCGAGCGTTTGAGCAGGTCCTCGGTAAGCCTGCGGAAGAAGGGCTTGTGGGCCAACCTGTCGAGCCAGGCTGGTCTGATCCGATAGTCTGTGGAGACGGTTATCCTGACGGCCCCAGGGGCCTCCTCCTCAACAAGCCAGCTGCCGCCTCCAAGGGCGCCTTCCACGTAGCTCCACTCCAGCCTGTGTGGCGGTTCGACCACCGTGAGGATGCTCGCTACCTTGTGCGTGAGCCCGGCGGCGCTCAGGGTAAACTCCAGCCTGACGCCGGGACGTAGGTCTTGCGTCTCCGCCACGCCGGCAGGGTCAAGCGCGCGGGAGTGTCGGAGACCGGCCGCCCACTCGGGAAAGCGTCTCACGTCGAGAAGGGAGGCGAAGACCCTCTCCGCCGCGACCCCGGATACGATGTAGCTCCCCCTGAAAGGCCGGTGTTCTTCAGGCACCGATGAGGACCCCCACCGTGTAGAGCAATCCGAAGACGAGGTGGAGTCCGGCCGTCCGCTTGACCACGGGGTCGAGGCGCCTCGGCGTCGAGTAGCTGGCCACCTCGCGCCAGAGGCGGAAGGCTGCGAACACGCTCGGGAAGACGAGGGCGCACTCAGGGGGGACGACCGCGAAGGCCATCAGGACGGCGACGGCGACGTAGGCCTCGAGCAAGAGGGCCCTGTACACGAGGATCGCTACCTCCCTGCCGAAGACTACGGGCAGCGTCCGCCGCCCGCCTCTACGGTCGGAGACGAGATCCCTGATGTTGTTGGCGAGCAGGATCGCGGCCACGGGCCCACCAATAGGTAGCGCCGCCAGCGGTACGTACGGAGGAAAATCACGAGCCTGCACGGCGTAGGCGATGACGACGATCAAAACCCCCATAAAGACGAATACTGCAGCCTCGCTGGCGGGGGTGTAGGCGATAGGGCGCGGTCCGGCCGAGTAGAGGTAGCCGCCGAGCGCCGAGAGGCACCCGAGTACGAGTATGGGCCAGCCGCCTACGGCTATCAGGTAGATGCCGAGAAACAACGCCAGGGTGTAGCAAAGTAGCGCACCCGCAAGAACGCTGCGCGCGGTCACGCGGCCACTTACTATAGAGCCGGCGATCCCGACAGTCCCTGCCATGTCGAGGCCGCGCTGCGCGTCGTAGAACTCGTTGAACATGTTGGTGGCCGCCTGTATGAGCAGGCTTCCGAAGAGCATGGCGAAGAACGGTCCCAAGGCGAACGAGCCGTCCTTGAACGCCAGCGCCGTCCCGAAGAACACCGGCACAGCCGCCGCAGTGAGGCTGAAAGGCCTGGCAAGGCGGAACCACTCTTCGATAACCTGCCGTCTCGTCGGGTTCATCGTTCGGCCAATTGTGGAGAGAGTCGTTCACGTTTGCAATCGTTCCGTCCACGGTTTCTTGAGGTTCCAGGCAACAGGTGTCAGCCGTCAGGTAAGTTCGCAAATGGTGGCTCCACTGGTTCTCCTCGCGTTCATGCCTACGACGTTTCCGGAATACCGAGCGACGCGGTAACGCTGCCCAGGCGCTCTCGATACCTGTAGCCTGAAACCTATAACCTACTGTGGTACAAACGGCAGTCGTGGAAGCCGACAGTTCCAGTGGACTCGCGAGCTCTTATCTGCGGCTGGTCCGACCCAGACAGTGGACCAAGAACGGGTTCGTGCTGGCCGGGGTGGTCTTCGCGGAGAAGGCTTTCTCGGCGACCGCCATGGCCCACGCGCTTCTCGCTTTCGTGATCTTCTGCGCCCTCTCCGGGGCCGTGTACGCGGCCAACGACGTGCTTGACGTCGAGGAGGACCGCAAGCACCCACTCAAGAGGTTCAGGCCGGTTGCGAGCGGTGGGATCTCGTCCCGCGCGGCACTGGCCTTCGCCGTCGTGCTTGCGGCGGGTGCCCTCGTCCTGAGCTTCACCTTGCTGCCTTACGGCGTCGGGATCGC
>DASQWQ010000277.1:0-10522 GCA_035640175.1 Rubrobacter sp.
CCTGTGCCCTGCGGCGTAAGAGGTTACATCGGGTGCACCTGGCTCGTCCGCAAGCCGCCCGAACAACTCGACGGAGCGGCGTTGGTCTTCCCTGTTCTCGCTGTGCATGAACGGCATGTACAAGAACATCCTCTGGAAGGCGGGGATCTCCCTATCCAGCGCGTGCTCGACGGCGTACCTGGAGCACTCGAGCGCCGCCCCGTCGGCGGCGTGGGTGCGTCCGTCGCCACGGAACATGTTGCGGGGGAACTGGTCGAGCACGATGACGAGCGCCAGGCAGCTCCTCGCATCGTCACGCCAGCCATCGAGGTTGCCTGCGGCGGCCTCCTCGTAGAGACCGGCGAATCGGTCTGTGACCCTGGCGTCGAACTCGGGGTCTTTACGGAACCACTCCTCGCGGAACTCGCCGTAGCCAGGCTCGCCTTCGCGGCCGAACCAGAAGTCGAGAACCTCCTCGGCCCTACTCGGCACGGCCTATCACCGTTATATCTTCGTCGCGGCGGGTGAAGATGCGGCCCTCCATCCGGCTCGTGTAGCCGTCTATCATCCAGAGCTCGGGCACGATCTCAGAGACCAGCTCGCCCTCATCGAACATCCTGACCATCGAGCTCTCCGAGACGACACCGGTCACGGCTCTCGTCTGACGGGAGATAGAAGCGCCTGCCGTATGACGGCTGCCCAACCCGAGCGGCAGATCCAGGCTGTCCGAGGCGGCGTCTATGTAGCGGGCAGCGGAGAGCACAACGCCCGTGTTCGAGACCAGGAAGGCCCCGTCGAGCTGGGCCAGTTCTTTGATGGTCTCCCGCATGTCGGGGTTCTCTATCTGCTCGAGATCAACCTCTGTTCTATGTGGCATCTAAAGGCAACCTCACCGCAAAGCATGTCTCCCCAGGCTCTGACTGGACCGAGACCTCGCCTCCATGACCGGTGACGATGCGCCGCACGATGTCCAGCCCGAGCCCGGTCCCGGCCCCGATATCCTTTGTTGTGTAGAAAGGCTCGAAGACGTGGACCTGCGCCTCGCGCGGTATCCCACGCCCATCGTCAACGACCTCGACCACCACGCGTGCGCCTTCCACGTACGCCCTGATAGTGATACTTCCGCGTCCGTCCACAGCGTCTATCGCGTTGTCGATCAGGTTGGTCCATACCTGGTTCAGCTCGCCGCCGCGCCCCGGTATCCTAGGCAGGTTCTCCTCGTACTCTCTCAGCAAAGAGACACCCTTCAGCCTGGGTCCGAGGATTGTGAGGGTGTTCTGGATGCCGGAGATCACATCGACCTCTCCTACCACCGCCCTGTCCATGTAGGTGTACTCTTTCATCGCCCCGACCAGCTCGGAGATGCGTCCTGCGCTCGTCTCGATCTCTCCTGCCAGGCCGACGAGATCCAGCGTCCCAGCGAGCCACTCTAGACCACAGACGAGCGAGCGGTCATCGAATGCCTCGGCCATCGCCTCCAGACGGCCTGTGTCAACGCCCGCCGCCGCCAACGCCGGCGCAACATCCCACGGCTCCTCACAGCCATGGTCTCCCAACCAATCGGCGAGCCTTTCCTCGGCGTCGCCCAGAGAGAGTGGGTCGAGAAAGACGGGGCTGCCCGCGGCCGTTTCGCGTTGCATGGCCACGAGCGCCTCGCGTTCCTCGGCGGAGAAACGCTCGTCGTGTCCTATGGAAGTGAGTTGGGCCTCGAGGATCGCTTCGCCTAACTCTTCGGAGGCCCGCCTCGCAGCTGCCGCGGGGTTGTTGAGCTCGTGGGCTAGGCCGGCCGAGAGCTTGCCCAGCGCCGCGAGTTTCTCCTGCTGGCGGTAGGCCCGCTGCGTGTAGCGCATGCGCCTTGCCAGGCCCGAGATGAAGATGTCGGCCACGTCCGGGACCTCGACGGGCATGCGCCTGAAGGTCTCAGAGTCGATCTCCAGAACGCGGCTCGGCGCGCCTGCCCGCCCCCTGTGGATGGAGGTCCTCCCCGTCAGCACCGCGAGCCCGCCGGTGAACTCGCCGGGCCCGTGGGTCTGAACCGGGATCTCCTGAGCGCCGTCGAGGCGCGAGATCTCTATCTCCCCCTCGAGCACGACGTAGAAGCTGTCCACGACGGACCTCTCGTCGAAGAGAAGGTCTCCAGTCTGGAGGCTCGACTCCCTGCCATAAGGAAAAAGCGCCTCGACCTGCTCGGGAGTGAAGGCCTGCTCCTCCCGAACTCCGCGCATCATGCGCCCGCCCCCATCGATAGGTCTCTGTCAACGGTCGTCTGTGCGTCAACCGGCTCATTCACCGGCAGCCGCACCTGGAAGCGGGTGTCGCCGGGTTCGGAGAAGACGCGGATATCGCCCTTGTGGTCCTCGACGACCACGCGGTAGGAGATATCGAGGCCGAGCCCCGTGCCCTCGCCCACATCCTTCGTGGTGTAGAAAGGCTCGAAGATCCGTTCCCGCACCTCGTCGGGGATACCTGGGCCGTCGTCGGAGACCTCGACCAGAACCCTCCCGTTCTCGCTGGCTGTCCTAACCGTGATGCGGCCATGGCCGTCAACGGCGTCTATGGCGTTGTCGAGCAGGTTCGTCCACACCTGGTTCAACTCTCCAGCGTGGCCGCAGACGTGGGGGAGGTTCTTCTCGTAGTCGCGGACGACCTCGACATCGCCCTTCTTCAGCTTGTGTCCGAGCATGATCAGGCTGCTGTTCAACCCAGCGTGCACGTCGACCTTCCTGGAGGACGCCTTGTCCATGTGCGTGTACGTCTTGATCGCCCCGACAAGCTCCGAGATGCGCGCGGATCCGCCCTCGATCTCCCGCAGCAACTCACCTCCGGCCATCGTCGCCATTAGCCAGCCGAGCACACCGCCGAGCGCTTCTTCCGGTACCCTTTCTGCAAGCTCTTCGAGCCAGGCTATGTCCAGCCCGGCGCCGACGAGGGTGGGGGCGATCTCCCACCCCTCCTCGATGCCGTGGTCCTCCATCCACTGGGCAAGCTCGTCCTCCAGGTCACTCACTTCCAGCGAGTCGGGCGAGGCCGCGGTCCCAGACCTCTGGGCTACCTCTTGCGGCAGCCCGGCGACGAAGGAGCGTTGTTCTTCGGTGAGGGGGAGACCTCCCAGCTCCGCGGCTTTCTCCGCCGCTTCCCGAAAGGCCTCGCGGGCTTCAGCGGCGCTGCGGCCTATGGCGGCGGCGGGGTTGTTCAGCTCGTGGGCGAGGCCTGCGGCCATCGTGCCGAGCGAGATCAACTTTCCGTGTTGCTGCGAAACGGATTCGTGGAGTTCGGCACGTTCGAAGGAGCTCGCGAGGATGCCGCGGAGGACCTCGGGGCAGATCCTTAGCATCTCCCAGAAGGACGGCACGTCGAGCCTGAGCAGGCCGACATCGGTTACGGCGTGTCCGGTCGTGGGATAAGGGGCGTCGAGTACCATTATGAGTTCGGCGAAGATCGTACCCTCCCCGAGCGTGACGACGAAGACGTCCTCCTGGCCGACCCTGCGGGTCCACTCGGTCTCGCCCTCCATGACTACGTACAAGCCATCTGGCGGGTCTCCCTGGCGTGCGACCACGGCCCCTTCATCCAGCCTGACCTCCTCTGCGTGGTCGTGGATCCAGGCCAGCTTCTCGTCAGGCAGTTGCCGGAAGAGCGGCACCGAGCGCAGGCAATCGAGGACCCGCTCGGCTTGGGCCTCTCTCACCTCAGACCTCCCTCATGTACTGGTGGACGAACTGGACGGCGATGGAGCCCTCGCCGACGGCGGAGGCGCAGCGCTTGACCGAACCGTGACGCACGTCCCCAGCGACGAAGATGCCAGGCACGCTCGTCTCCAGCAGGAACGGGTCCCTCTCAGGCCGCCAGCCCTTGGGACGCTTCCCGTCGTGCATAAAGTCGGATCCCGAGAGGATAAATCCTCGTTCGTCGCGCTCTACAACGCCCTCGAGCCAGTCCGTCTTCGGCGCCGCCCCGATAAAGATGAAGAGCGAGTGGGCCGCCGCGGTCTCTGTCTCGCCAGTCGCGGTGTTCTTTGCGGTTATCCGCTCCAGGTGATCCACACCATCGACGGAGACCACGTTGGTGTCGAGGAGCACCTCGATATTGTCTCTGTCCTCGATCTGGCGCACCAGGTAATCGGACATGCTCTTCCTCAGGTCGTCACCCCTGTAGAGGATAAAGACTGTGCGAGCCTGGTTGGAGAAGAACATGGCGGCCTGGCCGGCCGAGTTGGCCCCCCCGACTATGTACACGTCCTCGCCCCTGCACGACAGAGCTTCCGTTTGGGCGGCACCGTAGTAGATGCCGCGTCCCGTGAGACGATCAACACCTGGCACATCCAATTTCCGGTAGGAGACGCCGGTCGTGATGATCAGGGCGAAGCACGAGATCTCCGTTCCGTCGGCGAGGGTCACGATGCGGTACGGGTCCTCCGCGCGCACCGCGCTGACCTCCTGGGGCGTCAGGATCTCCACCTCGAAGCGCTTAGCCTGATCCACCGCCCTCCGCGCCAGGTCTCTGCCCGAAAGCCCGGAAGGGAAGCCCAGATAGTTCTCGATGCGACTGCTCGTTCCGGCCTGTCCGCCGGGGGCCTCGCGCTCTACGAGGACGGTCTTCAGGCCCTCTGAGGCCCCGTAGACTGCAGCCGCGAGGCCAGATGGGCCACCGCCGACGATCAGAAGGTCGTAGAACTGCTGCCCGGCGCGGGTCTGAAGCCCGATCTTCTCGGCTATCTCCCTGTTCTGCGGTGCCTCCGCGTAAGAGCCGTCCTCGTAGACGACGAGCGGCAGCTTTGGCGCCCCTGAATCGGCGTTAGCTAGGATCTCTCGCGCCTCCTCTGACCCCTCGATGTCCAGCCACCTGTAAGGCACGCGGTTGAGGGCCAGGAACTCCCGCGTGCGGTGCGACGCGGGCGACCAGCGGTCCCCGACGACCCGCAACCCCGTGAAAGGTGGCCTGTAGTCAGCCTGCCAGTCGCCAAGCATGGCGTCGAGGTTGGGGTAGAGGTTCTCATCCGGCGGGTCCCACGGTTTCTGCAGGTAGTAGTCCAGGCCCACCTCGTTGATCGCACGAATAGCAGCCTCGGTATCCGAGTAGGCCGTGAGCAGGGCACGCTTGGCCTCGGGATAACGCTCGATGGCCTGCTCCAGGAACTCCACGCCCGTCATCTTCGGCATCCTCTGGTCGACCAGAAACAGCGCCACAGGGTCGCCCCGCAGCTTGAGCTTGCCCAGAGTGTCGAGCGCCGATTCCGCCGAGTCTGCCCGAAGTATTCTGTACTCGCGCGCGTACCGGTGCCTGAGGTCCCGCTCCACGGCCCGCAGCACCTGAGGGTCGTCGTCCACCGCCAGTATCACCGGCTTCACCATACTGCCCACCCTTCAAATACGATCGTGTTAAATGCTTGATTCATCCCGCAAATCGCGCCGCTACGTCCTCCAGACGCTCCAGAAAATTCTAGCATCCCCGGCAACCTGGCCGTTTGGGTAGGTGGTTACTGCCCGTCGTCTTGGGCTCCAGAGAGCTCTGGTAAGACTTTCGAGAGCCACTCCTTGGCCTCGTCAACTTCTTCGTAGGTCAGGGGGTGGCCGGTGTCGCGCCAGCGCAGGTCTACGTCGGCTCCCGCTTCGACCAGGATGTCAGCCAGACGCTGTGTGTTATCTGGTGGGATCATGCGGTCCATACGGCCTGCGGCCATGAAGACAGGCATCCCCGAGAGATCGGGCGTCACATCGGGCTCGAACGGAACCATCGCCCTGAACAGGACCGCGGCCCGCAGCAGACCGGGGTGCAGAAGGATCGTGCTTCCCGCCACGTTGGCCCCGTTGGAGTAGCCCACAGCGACAAGCTTCGAGCGGTCGAAACCGTACTCCTCTGCGGCGGCTTCCACGAAGCCGACCAGTTCGTGAGTGCGGAACAGGAGGTCCTCGTGGTCGAAGACTCCTTCTGCGAGGCGGCGGAAGAAGCGCGGAGCTCCGTGCTCTGAGACTTTGCCTCGGGGGGAGAGTACGGCAGCGCCTGGGGCAAGTGCCTCACCGAGTGGTATGAGGTCCTCCTCGTTTCCGCCCGTTCCGTGCAACAAGAGGAGCGTCGGGCCTGACTCGTCCTCGGGGGGCAGGAATCGATGGACGAAACCGAGGTCGACGCTCATACGCTCTCTCCGGCCGGAACGCGCAGCGGTGGGAGGACCTCTTCGAGCCTGTCTCGACGGGTCTCGAGCCAGGGTGGCAGCTTGAGGTCTTCGCCGAGGTGTTCGGGGTCTTCATCTACCGCGAAGCCTGGTGGATCCGTTGCGATCTCGAACAGGACCCCGCCAGGCTCGCGGAAGTAGATCGAACGGAAGTAGTTGCGGTCAAGCACGGGCGTAACGCTGTAGCCGAGTGCGGCGACCTCCTCGCGCAGCGCAAGCTGGGTCTCCTCGTCGGGAACGCGGAACGCGACGTGGTGTACGGTGCCTACGCCCATGCTTCCATGGGGGAAGCCGGCCGCGTTCACCACGTCCACAAGGTCTCCGGGACCGCCCTCGCCGGAGGCGAACCTGATCCTACCCTCGGCCTCATCGACGCTCCTGAAGCCCAGAGAGTCTGTCATTAGTCTAGCGGTACGTTCTGTCGCCTCGACGGCGAGGGCGACGTGGTGGAAGCCTCTGACAGAGTGCTCGGCCCGGACAGGACCGCCGGACCATCCTGGGCGCCTGTCTTCGGTGGCCACGAACTCTATGCGAAGACGGTCTGGGTCCTCGAATGAGAGGACTGTATCGCCGAAGCGGTCGCGGGGTCTCTCGAAGCGGACGCCCTTCTCTACCAGGCGCTCCGTCCAGTAGCCTAGAGAGGCGGTTGGGATGGAGAACGAGGTAACGACGAGCTGGCCGGTCCCAATGCGTCCCCCTGGCGCGTGCGCCCACGGGAAGAACGTCATGATGGTACCAGGGCTCCCTGCGCCGTCGCCGTAGTAAAGGTGGTAGGTCTCGGGATCGTCGAAGTTGATGGTCTTCTTGACCAGCCTGAGGCCCAGAGTGCCGGCGTAGAAGTCCACATTGCGCTGCGGCCCACCCGAGATGGCGGTTACGTGGTGGATTCCGGTGGTCTGTGACGCCATGACTCTCCTTTCCGACGCCGGATAATCCCTAATGAGGCAGCCCTCGCCTGTACCGAAAGAACTGTTTATTCGACGTGCGGATAGACAAGGACGGGTCCCCTGGCGGCGGTCACCACCTTGGTCGAGACGCTCCCCAACCTGGTGCGTATTATTCCCGCCCGGCCCCTGCTGCCGACGGCCACGAGCGAAGGTCGCACCTCCTGGGAGGCTTCGAGGAGCACGTTGGCCGGGTAGCCCCCGGAGATCCTGGTTTCCGGCCTGCTACCAAGCACCTCCTCCAGCTCACCGGCCCGGTCTTCGAGCATGCTTTCGTCCCGCTCGCGCATCGCCGTGAGGTTCTGGGTCGTGGACCTCGCCTCCCCAGGAGGAACCTCGGGTAGATCGGGATGAGAGTAGATGAGCAGACCCCCGGCACCGTAGAGCTTGCCGATACCGGCGGCCAGCTCTCCAGCCTTGCGCGCGTCGTCGGAGAAGTCCTCGCCGATGACGATCTGGGCCGGAGGCCAGAAATTCTCTGCGCCCGTAAGTACGAGCACGGGGACCTGGGCGTGGTGCACGATCTCCTCGGACTGACTCCCCATCAGGATGCGCTGCACCGTGCCTAGCCCGCGGCTGCCGACGACCAGGAGCCCAGCGTCGATCTCCTTGCAGAGGGCGATGACCTCGTTGGAGGTACGTCCCCTCCTGAGATATGCCTTCGCGACTTCCCCACCTGAGGCTCTGATCCTCTCTACCTGCTCGTCCAGTATCTCCTGGCCCTGGCGCCTTAGCTCCCTTTTGACGAAGTCGTGGGCGAACCCCCGCACGTCGTGCCAGACGTGGACGACGTGAAGCTCGGCCCCGCGCCTCCTGGCCAGATCCGAGGCCGCCTCTGTCGCCCTGACAGCGTCCTCCGATCCGTCAGTCGGCAGCAGCATTCTCTCCGGAAGCACGCTCATTTGAAGCTCCTCTCCTCCTCCATATTATCTAACGCCAGCCGAATAATACCGCCAGCCGCTCTTTCAGGCTGGGTCAGGATCTTCCGCCCGACGGGACGGGCTCGCGGAACTGGCGGCGGTAGAGGTCCGCGTAGAGACCGTTCTTCTCCAGGAGCGCTGCATGGTCGCCGCGCTCCGCGATACTGCCGTCCTCTATGACGAGGATAAGGTCGGCATTCCTGATAGTGCTCAGGCGGTGGGCGATGACGATGCTCGTCCTGCCCTCCAGCAGCTTGGCCAGGGCTCTCTGGATGATCGCCTCCGTGCGCGTATCTATGTTGCTTGTCGCCTCGTCCAGGATGAGGATGCGCGGGTCTGTCAGAACCGCCCTCGCGAAAGAGAGTAACTGGCGCTGCCCCTGACTCAATGCGCCGCCGCCTTCGCCGAGGACTGTATCGTAGCCCTCGGGAAGGGCCGTGATGAAGTCGTTGGCGTTGACCACGCGGGCCGCGGCCTCCACCTCTTCGCGGGTCGCCTCCGCAGGGTCCCCCGAACGGCCGTAGCCGATGTTCTCCGCGATGGTGCCCGAGAAAAGAAAAGGCTCCTGGAGCACGATCCCGATGTTCGCCCTAAGGTCCTTGCGGGCGAGATCCCTCACGTTCCTACCATCGATAAGCACCCTCCCCTCCGTGGCGTCGTAGAAGCGCGGTATCAGGCTCGCGATCGTCGTCTTGCCAGCCCCCGTCGGGCCGACGAGGGCGACTGTCATCCCGGGCTCGACCCGGAAGTCCACGTCGTGGAGGATGGGGCGGCCAGGATCGTATGCGAAGGTCACGTGCTCGAAGGAGATGCGTCCCTTTGCGGCGCCGAGCTTCGGTGCGTCATGCGGGTCCTCGGGCTCGGGTTCTTCGTCGAGAATGTTGTAGATGCGCTCGGCCCCTGCGACCGCGGCCTGGGCCTGGGTGTAGACCTGGGAGGCGAGCTGTATCGGACGGAAGAACTGTTGAACGTAGATCAGGAACGCCGTCAGGATGCCGACGGAAAGCGAGCCGGCGAAGACGAGATAGCCACCGTAGCCTATGACCAGCGCGGTAGCCAGGGCCGAGAGCATGTCTATGGTAGGGGGGAAGGCTGAGGTGATCGCCACAGCCTGCACGTTGGCGTCGCGGTTGGCGGCGTTGCGCCGCCTGAAACGCGCGATGTTCTCCTCGGTTCTGTTGAAGGCCTGCGCCTCGCGCACCCCGACGATGTCCTCCTGCACCCCTGCCGTCACGTCCCCGACCGTCTCGCGCGTCAGGCGGAAGGCGCGTCTCGCGCGGCGGGCGAAAAAGGAGGTCAAGAGCAGCATGATAGGTATGATCGTGAAGCAAGCGAGGGCGAGGTTCCAGTCGAGGAAGAGCATCGCAACAACGATCCCGATAAGGCTGAACAGGGACCCCAACAGCTGGGTGAGCCCCTGCGAGAAGAGCTGGTTGAGGGTGTCGACGTCGTTGGTCACCCGGCTCATCAGGTCTCCGACGGGCCTCCTGTCGAAGAACCCCAGTGGGAGGTGCTGGAGCCGGTCGAAGATCCTGGCCCGCATAGAAGCTAGAAGACTCTGTCCGATGGAGCCGACCTGGTAGACCTGGCCCCGCGAGGCGATGGCCCCCACGACGTAGACCCCGAGGAGGATCAGCATTACCCTGGAGAGCCCGGCTACGTCGCCAGGAAGGATGTAGCGGTCTATGGCGCGTCCGATCAACCAAGGTCCTCCAGCCTGCGCCGCCGCCCCGAGCACGACGAGCCCGAGGACGAGCACCAGCTTGTCCGAATAGGGACGCAGCTCTCCGAGGAGGCGCCTGGCGGTGGCGCCCCGGTCGCCGGCCCGCTCCTGTGGCACGCGTGCGATGGATTCAATGCTCCTGATCTCTCTCCTCCTCGGACGGCTCTATCTAGTGTACGAACTAACCTCTAGGCGGGCGAGAGCTTCAGGGTCGTGGGCAGAGTCTCGGGACGCACCATCGCTTCTGTAGAGGCCGGCGAGGACTGCTCGTACTTGCTCCTGAAGGCGGCGCTTACCGCATCCACAGTCGACCCGTCGGTAACGGGGGTGGAGCGCACGGGGATGCGGTCGTTCTCCACGTGCAGTGCGCCTTCCGGGTGCGATGAGATCTCACGGTACCAGCGGCCTCTCTGGCTGCGCACCGAGCGCACGAAGACCTCGCCTTCGACGACTACGACCCAGATGATCGTGCGGTGCTCGGGGGAGTCGCCGTCACGGCGGGTCTCGATGCGCACTTCCTTGGTCTCGTCGAGGACCCTGAGGGTCTTGGTGTCGAAAGATTCGTTCATGGTGCTCCTAAGCATAGCTTTCTTCGCGGACGATCTCGTCGAGGGGTTTGCGCGCCTGCCCGCGGCCGGCGCGGGATCTGCTGGCCTCCTCGTCGGGGTAGCCGAGGGAGATCGCGGTCCGCACCACCTTCTCCTGTGGTATGCCCAGTAGCTTCCTGGCCGCGTCCCTGCCTGGGCCGACGATCCAACCTATGCTGGAGCCAACCCCGTGCGCG
>DASQWQ010000278.1:0-2837 GCA_035640175.1 Rubrobacter sp.
CAGAGGAGGAGAGATGCCGCAGCGGGTCGAATCTAGTGTGGTAGTAGAGGCTCCAGTCTCCAGGGTCTACGAGTACTGGCGGGATCTGGAGAACCTGTCCAACTTCATGTCCAATGTCGAGGACGTGCGGTCTACAGGGCCTGGTATTACGCACTGGGTGGTGAAGGGGCCTTTGGGCGCGAAGGTGGAGTTCGACGCCCAGACCACCCAGGACGAGGAGAATCGGGCGATCGGCTGGAACAGCGTCAACGGCAACGTCCAGAACTCGGGCCAGGTGCGCTTCGAGGAACTCGGACCGGAGAGGACCCGCGTCGAGGTGACCATGAACTACGCGAACCCGCCTGGCGGCAAGATCGGCGAGGTAGGCTCCAGGATCGTCTCCAACCCGCAGGTCATGGTGGATCAGGACCTCTACAACTTCAAGGAGATCATCGAAGGCCGGGCCACGCCCGAGGAGATTCAACAACGCCCCGCCGCCGCAAGCGCCCAGAGCGGCCTCGCTGCCTTTCTGAGCTCCGGGGTAGGCCTCGCCCTCGTGGGCGGCCTCGTCCTGCTCCTGCTGCTCCGGCGGCGCGGCCGCCGCTCCTCGAAGAGGGCCCGCATCATCTTCGAGTTCTAGCCCCGGGGATCGGGAACACCCGCAACCAACGCGGGCACGAAAAACGGGATCCCCTCAGAGGGGACCCCGCCGGTGTTTCTTGTGCGGGTTGTTCTAGTCCCCGAGCGAGATATTATTGAAGATGAGTACCTGCCGTTCGAGGTCGAAGTACATGGTCTCGGACATCGAGAAGAGATCCATCAAAGCATCAGCGTCCTCTGCCGGGGGCCGGATAGCATACTCTTCGGCGCCGTTGTCCAGTATGAGCTGGAACGAGAACTTGCCAGGCGCCCCACGCTCCTCCTCGCTCCAATTCGCATGAACGTCGGTGACCTGGCGTACCTTTATCTGCTGTTCGGTCTGTTGTTCCGCCGCTGACCTCTCTGACATTGAGGTGCTCCTCCTTTATCTCGGTCGGACGTCGAAGGGTCGAAGGCTTGGGCTCTGCCCTCCGCAGGCTACCCTTTTACACGATGTCGCTGGGTATGAGGACCTTGTTGCCTAGATCGAAGTACACGGTGCCGGTGCTCTCAAAGAGCTTCAGCATGACCTTGGTGTCCTCGGCCGTAGGTAGGAGGACGTACTCCTCGGCGCCGTCGTCCAGGATCAACTGTATGGTGAAAGAACCCGGCTCGCCGCGTTCGTGCTCTGTCCACGAAGCCTGTACGTCGGTCACCCGTCGGACCTGGATCTGCTGCTCGATGTTTTGTTCCGCCACCGAACCGTCCTTTCTTCTCGCCCTTCGTGTTGTACCGTCCTTTGTGCCCGTTCGTTCGCGTTCGAAACCACGGGCGTGCTACCTTCGATGGCGGCAGTCAGAGCTCGTTTATCTTGGCGGCGAGGATGAAGTCGCTCTCGGTGAGACCGTTTATTTTGTGCGTGAAGATCGTAACTTCGGCGTACCCCCAGCCGAAGGTCACGTTGGGGTGGTGCCCCTGCTCCTCGGCGAGCTCGCCCACTCGGTTGACGAAGCCCAAAGCCTCCCGGAAGGTCTTGAACCGGAAGCGGCGGCGCAGGTGATGCTCCTCGACGACCTCCCACTCGGGAACCTGCCGCCGGAGATCGTCGAGTTCCTCTCCTTTTAGCGGCGGCGTCCCACCCCTGCACGGCACGCACGTCTTGCTTGCAAGGTCGGACATCTCTCGCCTCTCTAAGAGTACTGCTTTTTGTACTGCTCTATAGAGTGCTGGACGTACTGTTTGGCCTCGTCGGGGCCTTTGATGTCTCCCACCTCCACCTCTTTGTTCTCCAGGTTCTTGTACTCCATGAAGAACTGTTGGATCTCCCTCAGACGGTGTCCGGGGAACTGGCCGACGTTGGTGAATCCCTCGTATTGTGGGTCTTCGACGTGCACGCAGATAATGTTCTCGTCGTTCTCGCCCTCGTCCACCATCGGCATGATGCCGATCGGACGCACCTCTAGGAGGCTCATCGGTTGGACGGGCTCCTGCATGAGGACTATCACGTCCAGCGGATCGTCGTCGTCGGCCAGAGTCTGGGGAATGAAGCCATAGTTCTCCGGATAAACGACGGAGGAGTACAGGATACGGTCCACCTCCAGTAGCCCGGTGTCCTTGTCCAACTCGTACTTGACCTTCGAACCCTTAGAGACTTCGATCACGACATTGAACTCGTCGGGGACGTCGTCGCCGATGGGTACGTTGTGCCAGGGATGAGTCATGAAGATCCTTTCCAGACGGTTCACCTACGAAGTAGGATTCTACGGACTCCTCAGCACACCGGCAACCGACCAACCGGAGAGGCGAGCGGTCTGCGGCCAGGAGCCTCGGCTCCACAGTACGGGTACCGCTCCGTGCCGCCTCACTTCCCAGGTTTCGTGCCTCGAAAAGACCTCAGCGCATAACCGGATTTCCCCAATATGAGCCTCGTGTTAAACCCACCCGAGACCCGTTTTAAACCTCCTTGGAAAGCGTGCAGGTACCCCAACTTGGCGAGTATCGTCGTGCAGGTACAGGCGACTCGCGGGCAATCGCGACAGAAAGGAGGTTGTGCGTATGAAGCGCATACACCACGCGCGGTCATGGTAGCGGATCGACCGACGGCTCGGGTTAAAGGGGGCAAACTGCACATTAAAGGTGCGCTAAACAACCCTCACGGCCAGCAAAAGCTCTGGCTCGCCTATCCGTACCCTTCTGCAACCGCGGGGCGACCTCATAACCGCCTCTCTCCAGAGCCATTCCGGCGCAACGGGTTTGCCGGGATGGCTGAGACGGGAACA
>DASQWQ010000279.1:0-3307 GCA_035640175.1 Rubrobacter sp.
GGCGAGGCGCGGGAGCGCGCGTTCTTAGCGGAACTCGACGAAGGAGGGGGTGCAACCAATAACCCGGGGACGAACGCAGCCCCTACTTCGAAACCGGACAGGCGCGCGAAGGAAGGGGCCAAACGTGCAGGAAAGGCGGCGAGGGACGGTGCGGTAAGAGAGTCTCTCGAGTTGTTGGCCCTTCTGTATAGGGATGCTGCGGTGATGGAGTCAGGTGTGGAGGAGTTGGCCGCCAACACGGACAGGGTGGGGGAGATACGAGGGTACGTGGAGGAGTATCCTGGGGCGGATTGGGCCGGGGCCGCACGTGCTCTGGGGGAAGCACGCGCGGCACTGGCGTATAATGTCTCCCCGGAGGCGATCCTGGAGGTGGCGTTATCGCGCATACGGCGGAAGATACTCGTACCCTCCCGAGGCTCGTTGACGTCAGGGTCCCGGGCTGGAGCATCACCAGGCTCTGCTACGCGCGGGACCTTGACCTCAGGGTCGGCTACACGGTAGTCGTCGCGACCGAGGTAGGGGAGTTGGTCGGTCGTGTCGCCCTGACGCCCCGCCGCCGGGAGCCGTACACACAACCCTACGACATAGTCAGGATCGTCACGGATGAGGACACGAGGACCGAGGATCGCAACAGGGAACTGGGTCGCGGCGTCAGGGAAGAGGCCAGGAAGCTCGCCAGGGACCACACCATCAAAGGCGTACAGTTTATAGGTTGTGACGTCTCCCTGGACGGCTCCTACATCGAGGTCAAGTACCAGTCCGACGACAAGGAAGTGGACCTGGGGCCCGTCAAGAGCGGCCTCGAACGGGCCTACGATGCCAGGATCGCCCTTAGGGAGTTCCGCTTTATAGAGCGGTCGGGTGACGCCGGCGGATGCGACACATGCGGCCTGCCCCTTTGCTGTGCGACGTGGAGCGGTGCCAGGAGTATGGGTCCAGTCAACGTCAGGCTTGCCAGGCAGCAGGACGTGACGCCGAACGAGAAGATCCTGGGTTGTTGCGGTGAGGTGAAGTGCTGCATGCGCTACGAGCACGACACTTACAAAGAGTTCAAGCAGCGCGCGCCCTTCCGCAACTCGACCGTGAAGCTCGGCGACAGGGAGGGCAAGGTCGTCGACTACTCTATGGTCAAAGACTCTGTCTTCGTCCAGTTCGGCCCCAAGCGCGCGGATCAAGAACTGCTCTCCCTCGGCTCCCTGGCCAGGGACAACCCTGGCATCATACCCGCCGATACAGAAGAGTGGGAGTTGCCAGAACCTCCGGAACGTACGGACTCTTAACGCCGGCGTGCTGGATAATCTCTGCGACGTGCCCGGCGTGCTCGTTGGTCACGCAACAGACAGGGACGGGGTCACAGGCTGCACCGCCGTTCTCTTCGAAGGCCAGGAGGGAGCCATCGTCGGCGTGGACGTGCGGGGCTCCTCCCCTGGGACGCGCGAGACGGACCGCCTCGGACCGGTTGGCGCCGTCCGTCCCACACACGCCCTGCTCCTGACCGGCGGTAGCGCCTTCGGGCTCGCCGCCGTAGACGGCGTCGTTCGCTTCCTCGAAGAGAAAGAGGTCGGCCTCGACATGGGCGTGGTCCGCATACCCCTAGTCTCGGCGGCCGTTCTCTTCGACGTCGTCGTCGGAGACCCCTCCATACGTCCCGACGCCGCGATGGGCTACGAAGCGGCCTCATCTGCCACGAGCGGCGACTTCGCACAGGGAAGCGTGGGAGCAGGCACAGGGGCGACAGTAGGGAAGGTGCTGGGCATGGATCGCGCGATGAAAGGCGGCGTCGGGAGTGCCTCGGTCTACCTCGATAGTGGCCTTGTCGTCGGTGCCCTTGCCGCCGTAAACGCCTTCGGTGAGGTCAGGGACCCGCGGACCAGGAAGGTGCTGGCAGGTCCGCGACTGGAAGATGGAACGCTTGGCGACACCTTGGAGTTGCTCCCCGAGGCCGCTGCCCGCTTGCGTTGGGGGGAGAGCACGACCCTCGGAATCGTGGCCACCAACGCGCGCCTCTCCAAGCCGCAGGTCAGCAAGGTCGCCCAGATGGGTCACGACGGCCTCGCCCGCGCCGTATACCCGGTTCACACGACCGTGGACGGCGACGTCGTCTTCGCCGCGTCGACAGGTAGGGTGGAGGCGGCGCCTGACGTCGTTGGCGCGTGGGGGGCGCGGGTCATCGAGGAGGCCATAGTGCGTGCCATCCTCGCCGCAGAGGGCGTCGCCGGCCTGCCTGCGGCGAGGGACATTACGCACTAAACCTCCGAGGACAGAATCCTCTCAAGTGGGAGGACGACGCATGTGGGGCGGCGTCTCGGTCCTCAGGTACTCCAGCTCTTCAGGCGTGGAGGCGCGCCCCAGTATCTCGTTGCGGTGAGGGTGGCGTCCGAAGCGCCCGATCACATCGCGGGCCGCCTCGGCTTGAGAGATCCCGAACTCGGCCTCAGCACGGAGGTGGTTCGGGGCCTCTCTCGCCGCCTCCCGGGCGTGAAGAACGCTCCGTTCGTGGAGGGCCGGATCCTCGGAGTGGCCGAGGGGCATCCAGAAGAATATCCGCTCCGTGGGGGTGAGATCCTGGTCCATCCCCGCCTCTATGCCGTCGATAGCGAGCTCCAGGGCCTTCTGGTCCTGGGCGTAAGAGAGGGGAGAGCCCCTATAGACGTTGCGGGAGAACTGGTCGAGGACGACGATGAGCGCGAGCCGCCCCCGCGGTGTCTGGGCCCAGTGATCCAGTTCTCCGTTCCTTGCCTGCTCGAGCAATGCCCCGAACCGCTCGGTGATCTCTCTATCGACCTCGGGGCTGCCCGCGAACCACCACCTCATCCACCGCCCGAACGTCTCCCGGTCTCCGGACCACAAGTCTTCTTCGGGGAACCAGTAAGAAAGAACCTCATCGGGCTGGCTCGTACTTTCTCCCACTCCCTGCCCCTCGTGCACGTCGCTCCTTCCTGCGCCCCGTGAATCCCCAGATCTGCCAATTGGCCGCCACTTCTTGTGCGCCGCCATACCAGAATCTCCTTTGTCAGCATTTCAGCTTGTCAGCTTCCCATAGGAAAGGGAAAGCCGGCGGCGTAGGACGCGACGGTTGAGTGTTCCCGCCGTATCGCCCCGTCCGCCGGCTTATCGTCCCCCGCGTTCTTGCTGAGCAGCTGTTTACGCTGTCGCGCCCTCCGGGATCAGAATTCCCCGGCCCCGCAAGTTGCCGGAGTTGAGATCCTGGATGGCATCGTTGACGGCATCCAGCGGGTAGGTCGAGGTGTGCAGGTTGACCTTGCCCTGGGCGGTGAGCACCATCAGTTCGACGAGGTCGTTGTAG
>DASQWQ010000280.1:0-12750 GCA_035640175.1 Rubrobacter sp.
ACCCGAAATACGCCCTGGAGCGTGAAGTGACACTCGCAGATGAGGCCAGCACGGTTAGCAACACCATAAGGAGATGCAAACCACGTTGCAGTCTGAGGATCCCCCGGACGCCTTCTCCTAAGACACAGGGCCGGGCTTCGGCGGTGTGCTGACCGAAGCAGGGCTGCTGCGTCCTCTGGAGGATGCCTACCAACAGAGAGGCTGGGGCATCTACGAGTGGGCCAAGTAGCGTGCCACCTACAACGGAACCCTCTACGGGGTGCCAGATCAGGTAGAGGAGATAGTCGTCTACTACAACGAGGACCTCATGCCCGAAGTGCCAAAGACCGTAGACGAGCTCCGTCAGATCGCCGACGAGCTAAGGGGGCGAGGGATCATCCCGTTTGCCTTTGGCAATCAGGAACAGTGGCCTGCAGGTCATATGTTCAGCATAGGGGTAAGCAATGTGCTAGGCAGGGAAGGATCGGATGAGATCCTCTACGCAGACGGCCGGTGGGACACTCCCGAGGTAGAGGAAGCCATCCACCTCTTCTTCAGGGACTTCGTGGCGAGTGGTTATTACCCAGAAGGGCTAAGCTCCCTGAGCTACGATGGGGCCAACGCCCTGTTCTACACTGGTAAAGCTGCGATGAACCCCACGGGCACCTGGCTCATCCCAGAGATCGTCCAGACCGTGCAGGACTTTGGAGGATGCACCCTGCTCGTATGCTGTATTTGCTACTATACACGAGGAGGTGAGTTCCTCCTCTCGGCCCCTACGAGGAAGGATAATAGGGAACGGTGTTGGTAAGGAGCATTTCTCCAAAGTGATGTAATGACCACACAAAGGTGTCCTATACAAGAGTCGTGAGCGTGGCGGCGTCCGTCCACGAGCGCTAGAAGACAAAGGAGATGGTTAGGTGTTCGCGCGGGTTAGCACGTACGAAGGTCGCCCGGAGCAGTTGGAAGAGATGCACCACGAGGGCGTAGAACACGTCCTACCGGCGCTCGAGATGCAGGACGGTTTCAGCGGGGGGCTAGTCCTCGCCGACCGTCAGAGCGGCAAGGTGCTTGCGGTGACCCTGTGGGAGAGCGAGCAAGCGATGGACGCTACCGAGGATGCCTCTCACTGGATGCGCGTCTTCAGCGCCGAAACCGGTGGCGGGACGGTAAGAAGCGTGGAGAGGTACGAGGTCATCTTCTCGGCGGTTCAGGAGACGCCACTTTCCGCGCGGTCCGGCGAATCGAGAAGCACGGAAGCTAGGCGTCCTCCAGGAACCCCGGACCGCGCTGGGTGATCCGGTAGAAGTCTACCCTTGGCACGCTGCCGAAGTGCCCCTCCCACACCAACGCCCCATGGCTCACAGACCTCTCGTAGCGTAGTGTTGTCTGGATCTGTGCTCAGCTACGAGGTAAGGAGCAAGGCGTGTGCCATCCGATTATGAGGAGGCGAGGTCTTCCAGCTCTTGGTGCTTCTTGATCACCCCAAGCAACGCTAAGGCGTCCGCCTCCAGGAACCTCCTGACCTTCTCATCGAGTTTGGATTTGTTGCCTGGAACCTTCCCGACGTAAGGGAGCGCCCTTCGCAAAGGGCCTTCGCATAGCGCTTGACCGAGGAGCGGCTCACGGAGAAGGCGCGGGCGACCTCGCTCTTTTTCATGGGCTGCTCCACGGCTTCGACTCTTCTACTCCTCAGATCTTCTGAATAGGCATCCATCGACCCATGATGACTGCGGACCAAATTTATTGCAAGCTGCTCTAGTCGTAGCCGTGACCTGCGGGAGCCACGCCCGGGATGAAGCCGGTGCTTGCGGCCGCCATGAAGAAGATCGTTATCACGCCAAGAAAGATGGTGGCCGCTCCTAGCCGCCTTACGCCAAGGAAGTAGCCCAACACGCCCAGCGCTATGCCCACCGCTCCGGCAGACAGATTCACGCTTGCTCCCAGGATCGCAAGGACGATGCCCCCTGCGCTCAGGAGCAGCCCCACTAAGCAGCAGATCCTGCCGAAGAGCAGCTTTAGCGCATCCTCGCGTCTTATGGCTTTGCCCGTACCTTGCTTGTTGTCGGCTATACCTCTAACCTCCTAGGCGGATTAGCGTCCTCTGGCCCAACCCGGTCGCTTGCCTTTGCGGATATTGAGTATGCCACGCTTGCATTTTCTCAGCCTAACAGCATCAGGGCATGCTCCGCTGTTGGCTATCAATTCGACTGTTCGAACAGACGGTATAAAGGCGCTCTTAATAGCCAGGGCTGACAATGGATCTGCGCGAGTACTTTCGCCTCTCAGATCCTAGCCACCGCCTTTCTTCAGGTGTGAACTTGAGTCGCCTTGGGTACGGTAGTCAGTGTGGAGAAACGCTTCGGAGCTACCGAACCCTACACCGTGGGCGTGGAAGAAGAGTTTCAACTCGTCGACCCATTCACTCTAGAGTTGGCTCCGGCCATAGAGGACGTGATGGGAGCCTACCCGGATGGTACCGAACGGCTGGCTTCTGAGCTCTTCCAGGACTGCGTAGAGCTGCGTACCCCCGTGTTCTCGACCATCGCGGAGCTTGCCCGACAACTTCCAGTGCTCCGGGACGAGGTCGCGCAGGCCGCGAAAGTGGCCGGAGTGAGGATCGCGGCCTCGGGGTTGCACCCAATCTCCGACCCTTTCGCCCAGAGGATCACCCCTGGAGATCGCTACAAGCGAATGGAGGAGGAACTGGGTACCCTCGCCCAACTCCAGATCATATACGCCTTGCACGTCCACGTAGCAGTACCCGGCGGGGAGGCGGCAATTCGTGCCACGAATGCCCTCCTTCGGCACGTTCCGCTCTTCGTCGCGCTCTCCGCGAACTCTCCATTCTGGAACGGGATGGATACGGGGTTCGCCTCAGCACGCGTCAAAATCCGGGACGTCTCCCCCCGCTCAGGACTACCACCGACCTTCCATAGCTGGGATGAGTTCGAGAGCTACGCGGATGCCCTCGTCGCCATGGGTAACATCCCTGACTACTCTTGGTTCTGGTGGGACGTCCGCCCCCACCCGCGCCACGGCACGGTCGAACTGCGGGTCCCAGACACCCAGGCTGAGCCTGACTACGTTATCGCGCTCGCCGCTCTTACTCAATGCCTCGTGGCGACCGCCGAAGAGTACACCCCGGAGGACGCTCGCTACACATCGGAGAACAAGTGGCGCACGATCCGACAGGGGCTTGAGGCCCGCCTCTACAACTTCTCCACGCGGGAAGAGAAAGGAGCTCGCGAGACCGCCCGCAACCTCATCAACCAGCTGCGCCCTGTCTCTCAGGACCTGGGATGCGAAGCCGAGCTGGAGGGCGTGTCAGAGATCCTGCACCGTGGCACCGGGGCCGATCTGCAACGGGCCGCCTACGAGAAGCGCGGCTCCCTCGAAGACGTCGTCGACTACCTCCTAAAGACCACGGCGCCCGTCTAGAGTGTCGATCCCTGCAGGGATCTTCTCCCACGTCTACCGTCTCCGGCGGCGGGCCAGGGCGAAAATGATCGTTCCCGCCGCAACCGCCCATGCGGCCCTCCTCGCGTACGGGTCGGGAACAGGTGGTGGTAGTTCCTCGACGCCCTTCTCACCAGTGACGGGCGGACTGGCAACGTACCTGCCTCTCCGCGGCGGGGTGAAACTTTCGGTGAATCTACGCAGCTCCGGTGCTGTGTTGTCGCCAACAATCGGGAGTCCGTGACCGGCTGCTACCGCCCTAGGCACGAGGCCGGCTAGCTTCTCGATGCTCTCTCGGGTGACCCCCCAATCGGAGGTGAAGGGTGGCGATGGCCGGCTCAGTTCGCGCTTTCTAGTGAAGTAGGCAGACCATGAGTCGAGGTTCATGGTCGCGAAGGCGTCGGCAGCTAGAAGTACGCCGTCGGCCTCACGATAGAGGGAGATGTGGCCCGGGGTGTGTCCCGGCGTATGCAGCCAGCGCCAGCCCGGGAGGCTGGGCACGCCGCCGTCAGAAGGGAGGGTGCGTAGCCAGTCGCCGAAGTCGTAGCCGTGGTCCGGCATGATTCGGGACATCTGGGCCATGGCTCCGCCCATCGTCGGGTCGCGCGGCGGGTAGTCCGATTTCCCAGTAAGGTACGGCATCTCTAGAGGGTGGGCGTAGAGCGGCACATTCCACTCGCAGGCGAGGTCTCGCGCCGCTCCAACATGGTCGAAATGCCCGTGTGTAAGGAGTATCGCCTCTGGCCGTGCCCCCATACCGAAGCGCCTTACAACCGCCTGGTAGATGTAGCTGGCCGACCCCTTCAAGCCAGCGTCGACCAGTAACCAGGGTCCGCCCGGCTCCCCAAGGGCGAAGACGTTAACAAAGACTATCCCGAGGCGTACCACCCCCTGGGCTACCGGCTTGAACAAGCTGACCTCCTCGAAGTTGTCTCTTGCCCGACGACCACCCAACTTCCGACCTGGCGCCGCCTAACATCAATTCGGAGTACTTGCAGAAAGTACCCTTAGCGTCGAGTTCTAAATCCCGGCGTGATGATGAGCCACAAGAAGCAAGGTGGGTGTGGTTGTTGTAGAACTGCCTCGCACCAAGGATGATCGCACTTAGAACAACTGCCAACCGGGATCGCTTATTGTGATGCGGCTCACCTTCGTATGTCAGCTTCAGTGTGGACCACTTTCTGAGAGGTTGTATGCAGTGTGAGAGTTTCGTCGGTGTACAACTAAAGCGTGATCCGGCTAGGATACCCGACTCAGAACCTGAGCATACCGGCGAGCACCAACCGTACATTACGACTCGCCAATCTTCGCGATGCACACAAGGTGCGCGCCTTGGTGTGGGAGAACCTCCTCGGGCTGGAGAAGATTCTACGGTGGAATGCGGAGCATGGCGTAAAGCTCTTCCGGATCGGGCAGAGTTTGATCCCCTGTGAGGAAGTTGAGGTAGCGATCCGGATCCCCGCGAGTATAGATCGTGTCCCCTGCTTCCACGAGGTTCGGCGAATAGAGGGTAAGAGAAAGGGCCAATAGTACGTCGTGCCCTGTTCGTGTCCGCGTTGGTGTCGGAGTCTACTTTACGATCTTGTGTTCATACCATGTTGTACTCATCCCTAACCTTGAAGGTTAGGTTTACGAAATGCAACCATCACGAGTCTCAAAGAAGCCGACCGACGCACTCAACGCTGGATGTTCCGCGAGGAGCCAACCCGGGTAGAAAGCCAACCGAACCAACGGATATATGGGGCCGCTCCGGGCCGGCCCGTTGGGAGGCCAAACATGCGACGAGCGAACAACCTCACGCTACAGGGCGGCGGGCTCCATCACGTCGCCGTCGAGGCATCGGACTTCGACAGAAGTCTGCGTTTCTACACCGAGGGTTTGGGCTTTCGAGAGGTGCTGACGTTCCCTGAGGAGGGGCAGACAGTGGCCATGCTCGATACAGGCGATGGTACGTACGTCGAACTCTTCTCTGGCGGAAGCAGCGAGAGGCCCAGAGGCTCCATCCTCCACCTCGCCCTTAGAACCGGCGACTGCGACAGGGCAACGGAGCAGGTGCGTGCCGCGGGCGGCACCATCACCCAAAATCCTACCGACGTGGTACTTGAAGGCGACCCGCCCGTGCCCGTGCGCTACTCCTTCTGTGAGGGGCCGGACGGGGAGCAGATCGAACTGTTTCAGGCCGACGCGCTCTAACGAGCGTCCACCTTTTGAGAAAGCCCGCCGGTCTCGCAAGGCACTGTTTCAGCCGTATACCTTCAGGTCGATAGGCTTGAGGCTGTGGTTGTTAGACTTTTCGGCGGAGCAAGCGGTAGCACCCACCACGAGGTCCATCTCGGCTCGCAGATCTACGAAATCCCCCGACTTCGACAGCGGTGGCCCGATTCTCAGCTCGCCTGACGGCAATATATCAACGTTCATGAATACATTAAACGTAGTGGGAATATCGTCCTCTTTTACCCCGAATCGCTCAAGGTTTTTCACTAGGTTCTCCAAGCAGCTCGGGTGGTACCCTTCGTGGCCCTCGTAAAGGATCTCGAAGGTCTCCGGGCCGCAGGGCGTGAGCAGGAAGTCGTGCTTTCCCACCCTGTCTTCAAGGATGGTGAACATGGGGTTACTGAGGTTGGAGTATAGGATGTGGCTGGTAGTCTGGTAGATAGTGTTGTTGTAGTCGATGGTTCGACCTGAGGAGAGCCATTCGGAGGCGTCCGCGCGGCCCGAGCCACCGGAGCCGAAGGCCACGACGTCGGAGACCTGCTCGCCTTCGGAATCTATCACACGCAGTATCTGTCCCCTCTTGAGCTCGAAGGCGATGCCCGTCTGCGGCTTAAGGCGGTACCGGGTCTTGCTCTCCATCGACTCTACCTCCCTTTCTTGGGAATGGGCGGCTCCGTACGCGGATCGTCCGCCTGTAGCGCGTGAAAAGGACAGCGCCACTCCTCCTCTACAGGCCGGCCGGAGTACTGGCGCGCCTCCGAGCTGGTACCGAAGTCGGCGAGGTTGGGGTTCAGTGTCCCCTGGAGGTTACGCTCTCTGCCACGGATGACCTCTTGCATGCGGGTGTACCGGCCCTCCTCGCGCAACTTCTCGAACTGGTGGTGGGCGTTGAACACTAGCGTCGGCCACGCGAAGCGGCGTGTGAAGCGGGAGCTCGCCGAGTGCAACCCGACAACGAAGAAGGTCCTCCTGGCGAAGCTGAAGGCGAAATCTGAATCTTCCGGGTCGGAGCTTACGGAGGAGTTCCAGCGGTGGTGTCGGCGATCCTCCTCGTGCAGCCGCTGGAGCTGCGCCCAGAGCAGTCTTTCGAAACCTTTCTCGCTGACGCCCACCGGCTCCTTGAAGCAGGCGACGAAGGTCGAGAACTCCCTGTCCAGGGTGTCTTGCTCATTGATGAATTCGAACAGGTCGCGCGCGAGGCCCGCAGTGGACCCTGGCGAGCTCATCTCTTCATAAAATCCGAGGTGGTAGTTTCCGCGGCGGATCGCGGACTTCGCCCCCACGCAAGAGAAGGTGGGGTTGAGGACGAGCGCCCTGAAAGAGTCGTGTACGAACTTCTGGAGCAGCGGAGCGGGCTCGCCACCCGTCGCCCGGACCAACTTATTGCCGCGGGGCATCACGCGCGAACTATTGGCTTGGGCCAGTGCTCCACCAAACGGGTTCTCCCGTCCGCCAATGTCGCGTTCGAAGGGCACATCCACCCTCTCAGGAAGCCGCTCTCGGGCGTCTCGATCGTCCATCTCAGCGGACTGGTCTCGCCGCTGGCTCCACCTTGCAACGAGCATGCAGGGCGCGGTCTTTCCCGTTCGCGTCGGGTAGGGTGCACACATCGTCGTACCATCCGGAGTGTTGCTCGGCCAGGGCGAGAGCGGCGGCCCCGTGGTACCACTCGTGCTCCAGAAAAAGGCGGCCGCCGGGCGCCAGGTGGCAGGCCGCACCATCGAGGATGCGCCGGTGCAGGTCCAGCCCGTCCGCGCCGCCGTCGAGCGCTATGTGCGGCTCGTGCTCCGAGACGTGGCACCCCATCCCAGAGATCTCCTCTGTCGGGATGTAGGGCGGGTTGGACACGATCAGGTCGAACAGACGGCCCGCCGCGAGGGTCTTCACAGGCTCCCATAGGTCGCCCTGCCGGAGCGCGACCCTGTCTTCGACGCCGTGGTGCACGACGTTTCGCCCGGCGACCGCGAGCGCCTCGGGCGATACGTCTGTGGACACGATGCGCGCGTCAGGTAGCCGCTTGGCGAGCGAGATGGTCAGACACCCGCTGCCCACGCACAGCTCCAACACGCGTGGTTCCGGCGGCAGCGGACGATAGGCCAGCTCGTCGAAAACGATACTGGCAAACAGTTCGGTATCGACCTTGGGGATGAGCGTATCGCGCGACACCTCGAAGTCCAGGTTTAGGAAAGGCGCCCGACTGACCGCGTAGGCGAGCGGCACGTCGGGCGACGCTTGACGCGCGATCCCCTCGAAGCGTCGCCGCTGCTCCAGGTTCAGCCGCCGCCAAGCGTGCGCCTTCAGCTGCTCGTGTGGCACGTCCAAGACAGCCGCCACCAACGTCTCTGCCCAGCGGGACGCCAGCGGCATCCCTATGGCTTCGAACGCCCTGGTGGTCTGCTCCAGCAGGCATTCGACCGGGGCAGAGGCATCAAGGGAACCCAGTGGCCCTCTTGCCAGTCCGAGGTTCTTAAACGCAGCGTCGGTCACGCCAAAGTCGGTCATGCGGCTTCCCCCTTGGTCGTCTCGTTCGTGCACAGCGCGAGAAAGTGGTGGGCGACCTGCTCGCCTAGCTCACATAGCCGAGCATCGACGGTACACGCGAACTCCTTGAGTAGGGCCTTGGCGTCGACCGAGCCCTGCTCAAGCTCGTCTCCAACATCGACGAGCTTGATCGCGAGCACGAGGAGGTCGATCTTGAGGTAGGCCTGCATACCCCAAGTCCCCTCACCCACGCGGAAGAGCTGATGGTCGCCGTGCGTAGTGGCCAGTACCGTGGCTTTGAGCGGGGCGCTTATGCCGTAGGTGTGATACTCGAAGACGCACTCGCGCAAGCCGCCTAAGGCGAGTACGCCGGCGAAGTTATCGAGGGGTGTCGATGGCAGACTCGCCTCGGAAGGGCAGCCAGAACTCGAGGTCGACCCTGCCATCGGCACCCGCTCTAACGTTTCGGGACCGGACTTGGGGTCGTTATGCACGATGAGTAGACGCAGCGCGGCCGACACCTCTTCTCCCTGCACAGCCTCCCCGGATTCAACCAGTGGTCCCCTACCACAGTTTTCGTCACTATTTCTCTTTCCCATACCTTCTTTCCGATTTCTTCCAGAGGCCGATCCCGAAGAAGAGGACCCCCTTAAAGCGTCGCCACCTGTCATCGTTAGGGGACAGCGGTTACCATGAGGCACACAAATCTACCTTTCTCCAAGTACCCGTTCAGTGCGTATTTTAAGCGCCGCCGGGCATTCGATATGCGAAAATGGTCCAAATTATGAGTCATAGCTACGCATGTCTTGATGTCGAGTAGCCTTCTAATAGCATCCCCGGCGGGATCTTCTCCTAAGAGGCGGTTTCAGAACCTCCTTTGTAGGTAGTTTAAGCACACCAACGCGCAGCCGAGTTCGAGGAATGCTTCGTGGATGTCGGCCCGCCGCTCGTAGCGGACGGTAAGCCGCCTGAAGTATGACAGCCAGGCGAAGGTCCTCTCCACGGTTCAGCGGTAACGGCCCAACTTTTTACCGCTTTCTATTCCCCTCCTGGCGATTCGGGCCTTGATTCCCCTTTTGCGGAGGAATCTCCGGCAGCGCGGGTAGTCGTATCCCTTGTCAGCATGGAGCTTCGCGGGCCGTTTTCTGGGTCGCCCCTTCGAACCCTTTACGGGCTCGACAGTACCTACCAGGTCCTCGAAGACCTTCGAGTCGTGGACCTGGGCTCCGGTGAGCACCGCGGCGAGTGGTATGCCGCCCCCGTCCACGATGAGGTGGCGCTTGCAGCCGGGACGCCCGCAGTCTACGGGATTCGGGCCGGTCTTCTCTCCCCCTTTTTCGCTGGTATGCTCGCCGAGTCCACGGACGCCCTGGACCAGTCGATGAGGCCGAGTTTACCGAGCTTATGCAGCAGAAGGCGGCGCAGCCCGTGCCACACGCCCGCTTTCTGCCAATCCCTCAGACGCCTCCAGCAAGTCACCCCGCTGCACTCCAGCTCCTTTGGCAGCATGCTCCAGGGTATGCCGCTCTTGAGCACGTACACGATGCCTTCCAGTACCGACCTCGCCGGAACCTTGGGTCGTCCACCTTTCGGCTTATCCGGCTCCGGCGGCAGTAGCGGCTCGACCAGCTCCCACAGATCGTCGCTTACGAGGCGCTTCATCCTTCGGCAAGCCTCAACATAAGTACGCCGCCGAGCACGACGACTATCCCCGCTATCCGCAGCAGGTTCGCGGGCTCTCCCAGGAGCAAGATCCCCAGAAGTACCGCGCCGCTGGCCCCGATGGCTGTCCACACCGCGTAAGCCGTCCCGACGGGGACGTTCTGCATGGCCACCGAGAGCAGGTAGAAGCTTATCCCCCCCGAGACCAGCATCAGCAAGCTCGGCCAAAGCCTCGTGAACCCCTCGGAGAAGTTCAACCCCATCACCATCCCCACCTCGAACAGGCCGGCCACGAACAACAAAATCCACGCCATCTCCATCGCTCCTCTCTCGGTACTCGCGTCGCAGCTCGACGATGTTTTACACAACATACGTTATATATCACGAGCGTTATAATTCAAGCCATGCCGAGGGTGGTGGATCACGACGAGCGACGCGAGCGGATAGCGGAGGCTGCTTGGCGGATCATAGAGCGGGAGGGACCCGACGGGGCGAACCTCCGCCAGATCGCCCGGGAGACAGGTCACACCACGGGGGTCGTCACGCACTACTTCCGCGACAAGCGCGAGCTCATGGCGTTCGCCTTCGGGCTGGTGGTGGACCGCTCGACGTCGCGCATGGCCAGGGCGGCCGCGGAAGCAGGTATAACGGAGGCGTTGGCCCAGCTTCTTCCGCTGGACGAGGAGCGGCGCCGAGAGACGACGGTTTGGTTGGCGCTGATGAGCGCTTCCCTGACGGACCCCGATCTGGCGGTGGAGCTAAGACAGCGCTACCGACGGGCGCGGGAGGCGACCTTGCCGATGTTTCGGACGGGGCTGGAGAAGACGCGCGGAGAAGACCCGGATGACGTTGCGGACGAGCTCTTGGCGGTGGTGGACGGAATCACCGTCGATGCGCTTACCGATTCGGAGAGGTACCCGCCGGGCAGGCAGCTGGCACTGTTGCGACGAGCACTGGTAAGGCTCGGGCTCTCGGTAGAATCTCCGGCGACTGGAGCTAGTTAGCGGGGCGTACCGCGGAGAGGTAGATTCTAGCCCCACCCAGCACATTTCTTAATCGAGGTTATGAAACCACCTCTAAGAGCCTGATCACTCCTCTCGCCGGAGACTCCCCCTTTCCGTTACTACGGTCCAACAGTTCGCCCGAGTCATTTTCCAGAATGAAGATTAGCGAAAAAACAGAAGGTGCGCGGGGAGGCTCTGGTGTCCAGGGCAAGGGACCACCGGGCATGACCGCTAACTGCAGAAGGGCGCCACCGGCGCAGAACCTCTTTCGATGACTCTACGTTATTCTTCTAGATGAGGCGTGGAATCGTCGTCAGAGCGCCGACCGGCACCGCGCAAATCGTGGCCGCGGAACGGGGCCTCGAAAAGGTTATCTACTGGGGACTCCCAACGCCCCCCTTTTCGACGAGCCGAACTATAAAGCCGCTCAATAAGTCGACCAGACGAGGGCGAGCGCACCGACCGCCAGGGTGGCCTTTCCTTGTAATCCGAGCGGTATAATGCGTACCCAGCGCTGGGAACAGAGTATTACCGCTCGAGCCGCGGTCTCCGGGTCTTGCGATAACCAGTTTATCACCGACCGAACGTCGTTTCAGTAGGCCCCTGAGAGGTGTCCACGCTTCTCTCAAAGGATGTTGGCGATCCGACCGGAGCTTTCAGTGCGGGCAGCGGTTTGATAAAGATAATTTCAGGGGATTACACATACGGTCGAACGAACAGATAGGAGATCAACGATGCGCATACTCTCTACCGCCGCATGGGTGGCTCACAACCTCGGACTCGGCGCCTGCTTCGGAGGCTTGCTTTTCGGCAAGGCCGCGTTGAACCCTAGCCTCAGTGCCATAGACTCCGAGGCCGAGCGCGGCAAGGTCCTGAACACTGCCTGGAACCGCTACAACGTGATCAACGTAGTCTCCTTTGCCACGGCGGCCGCAACGTGGTTCCCCGGACGGCTCGGGCTTTCGGGCAAGGAGATAGACCAGCAGACACGTAACCTCGTCCTCGCCAAGGACATTCTATTCGGCATCGGGGCATTGACTGGTCTTGCCAGCGTCATACAGGGTCGTGCCCTTACTGGTCAGGCTCCTGATGGCGCAGTCCCGATCGAGTCGGGAACCACGCCCTCGGCCACCACACCCGAGCAGGCGGCCAAACTGCTGCGCTCGGTGAACCAGCTCGGAAACTTGAACATATTGGTCACCAGCGCCATTCTCGGCATAACAACGATCCTCTCCATGAAGGCAACCAAGTCGGCGCGCTTTAGTGCTGTGTCGCGCTTCTTGCCTTAGGCAAACACATGTGAACCGACGCGTAGACACCTGAACGGATCAGGGAAAATAGCAGATAAAGCAAACTCTCTTTTGAGGGGCGATCGATGAAAAAGCCCTCCAGGCCTGGGAAGGTAGCACTTAGCCTTGGTCTCTCGACGTGGTTCGGTGGGAAACAGTGCGGGTTGGTATTCCTCAATCCAGCGGTTACTAGCATCTATTATAAGAGTGAGCGCGGATGAGTCTTGAGCGAGTCGTGGACACGCTTTCAGGCGGCGAACCTTCCCGCCATGCTCTCGACGCTGCTCGGATGGCGACCCGGCAGCGTGAGGTCCGGTACTACGCCGGCGCCGCAGCCGCCTCCGGGTGCGGCGGTAGCTCTGCGGCTGCCGAAGGTTTTCAGAGACGTTTCGGCGGCACAGTTGACCGCAACGATCGTCGTTTTCGCCCTGCTCGAGACAGCCTGGCGCCAGCCACGCAGCGTACACTCAAGCGCTATGCATTGACGGCAATGTCAGGAATCAAGGATGATATTAACGGCACAGAAACTAAATGGATAGTGCAAGAATGTCCTGCTCGTTGAGGGGACGCGCAAGGGCTCAGACTACAACAGATGCTGCTAGTGAAGGCTTCGCAGCGGGGCGCGTTGTTGGGATTTGCGCGCTCTGGGCGCTTATTCACAG
>DASQWQ010000281.1:0-5408 GCA_035640175.1 Rubrobacter sp.
ACCATGAGCCCGACGGCGACCCCCAAGACGAGCTCGACAGCGCGTCTGTTCCTGTGGCCGAACGTTACGCTGAGGCAGATAACGGCGGCGATGGGGGCGAAGAAGGGCTGCTCGTGCCCGACGAGCACCTCAGCCACGAAGAAGGCCAGGCTCGCGGCCACAGCTGCCTGCAAGACGGACCACACGCTGGTCCTGAGACGGTCGTACCCCGCAGAGAGACCGTCACCGAGCCTGGAAAACAAACGTCCTTCCCTCACGCCGCCCGCATGAACCTCGTGAACTATACACCCTCGCGAGAGCTTGCTACGCGTTCGCGGATCATACGCCTGCGTACATAAGGGGTCGACTCTCACCCCCTATAATCTCAGGAGTTCAAAGACGAGGAGGTCTTCATGGGCCGCAGGCGAATAGAACCAGGTCAGGGACAGGAGTCCGTCTGGGATTACCCGCGTCCACCCAGGCTCGAGGACGTGGACAAGAAGGTCAAGGTCGTCTTCGGCGGAGTCACGCTCGCCTACACCACGCGGGCAAAGCGCGTCCTCGAGACGAGTCACCCTCCCGTGTACTACATCCCGCCTGAGGACGTGAGGATGGAGCATCTGGAGCTCTCGGTTGGAAGCTCACACTGCGAGTGGAAGGGGCGTGCCAGTTACTACGACGTGACTACAGAAGAGAGGACGGAGAGGCGGGCGGCGTGGTTCTACCCCGACCCGACGCCGCGTTTCGCCGGCCTCGAAGCCTACGTCGCCTTCTACCCTTCCAGGATGGACGGGTGCTGGGTGGGGGGGGAGAAGGTCGAGGCGCAGGAAGGGGACTTCTATGGGGGTTGGATCACCTCCGACATAGTCGGCCCTTTCAAAGGCGCTCCCGGCACCCGGGGCTGGTAGGTGCACCGTGGATGCTTCGAGCCTTCGCAAGGAATACACCAGCGCAGGCCTGGACAAAGCCGATGTAGACCCCGACCCTATTGTCCAGTTCCACGAGTGGTTCGAGAAGGTCATCGACGCTGATCTCCACGAGCCGAACGCCATGATCCTCGCCACCGCCACCGCAGAGGGAAAGCCCTCAGCCCGCACCGTCCTTCTCAAGGGCTACGACGAACGGGGCTTCGTCTTCTACTCCAATTACGAGGGACGCAAGGCGAAAGAGATCGATGCGAACCCTACGTGCGCCCTACTTTTCTACTGGGGCGAGCTGGAGCGGCAGGTCAGGATCGAGGGCCGTGCGAGTCGCCTCTCCGGCGAAGAGTCCGACGCCTACTTCGCGGGCCGTCCGCGAGGAAGCCGGCTCGGGGCGTGGGCTTCCGAGCAGAGCCGCCCTCTCGAGGACAGGAGCATTCTGGAAGAGCGGGTAAGGGCACTCGAGGCGGAGTATGAGGGGCGTGAGATCCCACGCCCCCCTTTCTGGGGCGGCTACCGGGTCGAGCCCGACACCATCGAGTTCTGGCAAGGACGCGAAAACAGACTGCACGACAGGATCGTCTACCACCGTTCCGGGAGAGGGTGGAAGATAGTGCGTCTGCAACCGTAGGGGCGTGCGGCCACCCGCGTTGCTGCTAAGATGCGTATCGGTGCGTCTCGAATCCTAGGAGAGGAGAGCCCTTGAAACTGGTCACGTATTCTGTGGATGGTGAGGAGCCGCGTGTCGGATCTCTGGAGGGCGAAGAGATAAGGCCCCTCGCCCATGAGGACATGATCGAGTTCATCGAGTACGGCGGAAGTCCGGAGCCCGGCGAAGATACCGTGCCGCTCGGGGAGGCACGCATTCACGCCCCGATAGCGAGGCCTCAGAAGGTTATCGGTATAGGCCTCAACTACGAGGATCACGCGGCCGAGACCGGGGCCGATATCCCCGATAGGCCCATCGTCTTCGCCAAGTACCCGAATGCGGTGATCGGGCCAGGGGAGGCCATCAGGATACCCCCCATAACCGAGCAGGCCGACTACGAGGCTGAGCTCGCCGTCATTATCGGGAGGGCAGCCCGCAACGTCACCGAGTCTGAGGCCCTCGACTACGTCTTTGGCTACACGAACGCCAACGACGTCTCCTCGCGCGACCTCCAGTTCTCGGAGGGCGGACAGTGGACGCGTAGCAAGTCCATAGACACCTTCTGCCCATTAGGCCCTTTCATCGCGACCGCAGACGAGATCGAAGATCCGCAGGATCTCTCCATACGCTGCATCCTGAACGGCGAGATCATGCAGGATGGGACGACGTCGAAGATGATCTTCCCGGTAGCCGAGCTCGTCTCCTTCCTCTCGCAGGGCATGACCCTCGTCCCCGGCGACGTCATAGTCACAGGCACGCCACCAGGCGTTGGCTCGGCCCGCGACCCGCAGGTCTGGCTCAAGGCAGGAGATGAGGTCACGATCGAGATACAGGGCCTCGGATCCCTCACCAACCCCGTCATGAAGGCCTAGATCTCTCAGAGAAATCCCGAAACTCCATGTCTCACGTCGCCGATTCGATTCTCTAACCGAACTCGTGGAAAAGCCGATGAGGGGGTATTTGGCCTGCTCGATAGTTATTGAGCTGAAACTCACGGCGGGCTGTAGAATTGACGAGCAGGCGAGCGAAAGATCAGGACCCTGGTAGAACCAGAGAGGACAGCGTACCGGCCTGTGAGGGTGATCGGGGTGCTCCTGATCCTCGAGGTGATCGGCCTCGTCCTCCTCGGCGGCTACGAGTTCTTGCAGGTCGACTGGAGGGGGATCAACCTACGAAGTCCACAGCATCAGGCCGTAGAAGTGGCAGTCTTCGCCCTCTTCGCCCCTTCCGCTATCCTGACGCTACTCTCGGCGCTGAGCTTCCTCTTCCTGCACCGCAGGGGGTGGCTTCTGGCCGCGATCGCGCAGGGCCTGAGTCTTGCTGTGTGCCTGTGGCTCTACTCTTTGTTCCAGCCTGGCTACGTCTACCCGATCATGGCCTACTGCATACTGATGATCCTCTACCTCAACTCCCAGGACGTAAGGATGGTGTTCCGCCCCGGACAGAGCCAGCGGGCGTCGCATGAAAACTGAGAGCTCTGGCGTGGAGGCCGCCACGGCGCTGCTCCGGCGCTTCGAGCCCGTGATCCGCTCGACCAGAGGGGACAAGTTCTACCCGATGGATGTCGAACCCTACGTGCGGGCCTGCAGCCTCTGGGTGCAGAGGCCTGGTGAGGAGGCCGTATGCGTCGTGCCTGGTGGGAAGCTGAGCCTAGACCGGCTCGCGCAACAGCCCATGGACGAGGCCGGTGCCGTACATTTCCTCAAGTTCACGGATGCCGAAGATCTCGGGCCTGACTCTCGTGGAAGGCGCCTGCGAGTGTTCCGCAGACGTGCGAAGGACCGCAAGGAGTCGACGAGAGCCTTCAGGGCCGGGCGGGGCCGTCTCGCCCGCGTCGGGTACTTCTCCCGCTTCGTCGACGCCCTTTACTCGATCGCGCTCCTCGCCCGCGGAAGGGTGCCAGGGGAATCGGCCGCAGCGGCTTCGGTGGCCTACGAGCGCATAATGGCCGAGCAAGAACAATACCGCTACCACGGACGTGTGCTGCGCCAGGACGGCTGGATCGTACTTCAGTACTGGCTGTTCTACCCGTTCAACGACTGGAGGAGTGGGTTCTTCGGCGCCAACGACCACGAGGCCGACTGGGAGAAGATCTTCGTCTACCTCTCCGAGTCGGAGGCGGGAGAGGTGAGCCCTGAGTGGGTTGGCTACGCGGCCCACAACTACACGGGGGACAACCTCCGTCGCCGCTGGGATGATCCCGAGGTCGAGAAGGTGGGGGAGCACCCTGTGATCTACGTGGGCGCAGGGTCCCACGCCAGCTACTACACGCCCGGCGAGTACCTGACGGAGCTGACCCTCCCCCTGCCTTCACCGCTCGCAAGGGTGACCGGAGCCGTTCGGTATTTCTGGAAGACGAGACTCGGCCAGTACGTGGGGGAAGGCGAAGAAGACGGTGGAGCCGGCTACTTCAGCGTTCCCTTTGTAGATTACGCACGTGGGGACGGCCTGAGCGTGGGGGAGGGAGGAGACAGGGCGTGGGATGAACCCAGGCTCATCACAGACCCGCCCCCCGACTGGGTCTCGGGCTACCGCGGGTTGTGGGGACTCTACGCTAGGGATCCCTTCGAGGGCGAGGATGCCCCCGCCGGTCCGATGTACAACCGCGACAAGAGCGTCAACCGCGCCTGGTACGACCCCGTAGGATGGGCCGGGCTCGACAAAGTGCCTCCCCCGACCGAGACGTTGGAGGCCATCCTCGAACAGCGGGCTGATATCATCTCGCGGTGCGGCGCGCTCAGAGACGAAATCTCCGAGAAGAGCGGACAACTCAAGAAGCTAGGCGCCAAGCTCGCGGCGATGCGCGACAGATCCCATCTCGACGCGCCCTACACGGAGGGGACCAGGCGCGTCGCCGAGCTCTCGGGGGAGCTGGACCAGCTTCGCACCAGGCTCGCCACGGACGAGACCGTCACGGCATCGCTCGAGGAGTACGCCGACCGTCTGAAGGCCGGCGAGCGTGACCCGGCCCGCGCCCACATCTCCCGCGCCCACAGGCCGGCTTCGGAAGACGAGCTGAGGGTGAGCCGCATGGCCGAGGCCTGGGCGGCCATCAGTGTAAGCCTGATGCTCATAAGCTTCGTCGGAATAGCCCTGCTCGAACGGGAACACTTGATCTCCATGCTCGTCTTCAGCATCGCCTTCTTCGCCTTTGTCGAGGCCGGCTTCAGGGGCCGCCTCGTCAACCTGGTGAGTAGCGCCAACATAGGACTCGCCGTCGTCGCCACGCTCATCATAATCTACGAATTCTTCTGGCAACTCGTCGTCGCGGCCGTGCTCGTGGTTGGCCTCTACGTCCTCTGGGACAACCTGCGCGAGCTCAGGAGATGAGCAAAGCCATGCCGCGCGAGGTTCAAGCTCCGGTTAGAATGGGATTACTATGGCGCACACGATAAGGGTGGTTGTAGCGAAGGTTGGCCTCGACGGGCACGACAGGGGGGCCAAGATCATCGCCCGCGCCCTGCGCGACGCGGGGATGGAGGTCATCTACACTGGCCTCCACCAGACCCCCGAGCAGGTCGTTGAGGCGGCCATCCAGGAGGACGTCGACGCCATCGGTATCTCCATCCTCTCGGGCGCCCACATGACGCTCGTACCCCGCATAGTCGAACTCCTCGAAGAGAACGAGGCCGCAGACATCCTCGTATTCGTCGGCGGCACCATCCCCAAAGAAGACATCACCAAACTCAAGGAGCTCGGTGTAGGCGAGGTCTTTACACCGGGAACACCGACGAAGAAAGCTGTAGAGTACGTCGAGCAGGCAGTGCCTGCCAGCTAGTCAGTACGCCGCCTTGCAGGCGGCTACTCAGCATTTCAGCCGGTCAGCTACGTGTAGTATGGTGAGACCTTGTGCGCTTGAG
>DASQWQ010000282.1:0-2778 GCA_035640175.1 Rubrobacter sp.
GTTGCGACCGTCTCCGCGTCGGCCGACGCCGACTACGACAAAGGCGTAACCCTTCACGATGCAGCTCAGTGTCGAAGGGGTCATGAGCATGCGGCTAAACGCGTAGAGACGAGCATAGGTGAAAAACACAGACCGGACCTGATACTCGTGGCACATCAGTAAGAAGCACGGAGCGGAACTACGAAAAGCGGTCCGCTCGAGTATAAGATGGGGAAACAGTGCGGTTCGTGACGGTATTGGCTGTGGTGATGCTCTTGGTTGGCTGCAGCCAAGTCGCGCCATCTGTCGAGCAGCAGCAGAAGAGACAAGGTCCAGAGCGGATAGAGAAAGCCCCGCCAAGAGATCCATCTCCCGACCTACCCGCCTATAACATAACCTTGGAACAAGACTGCGCCGAGACCGGCGTCGTGGGCAAGTGCTACGGCGTTTCCACTGATGCCACCTCCAGAGAGGAGTTGGAAGTCGTCACCGCCGACCTCTGGCTCGATAGCCCTGGGTACCTGGCCGTCCTGGTGGCGTTCTATCCCAACAAGCCGACCGCAGACGTCAGCGCCGCGGGCTTCGCGTTCGAGAACGAACTGGCCGCCCGCGTAGTTCTGGCGCAGTTCCTCGCCCAGGGGACCAGCGTGGAGGACGAGGTGCGTGAGGCGATGGCCAACGGCAGCATATTCGTCGTCGCGCCAGCCGATGAGGCGCGGGAGCTTATCCAGGAGACTGCCGTAGGCTGCGCGCGGGAGGCGCCAGCGGGAGCGCGTTCTACCGCCTTCGGGTGGGCCCGCGCAAGTAAGGACAACGGCGAGATCTAGCTTTCGCGCCCTCTTACTCGGGGAGCGAACGGAGCGTGAAATCATGCTCTAACCACGCGGAAAGGGTGGCACGCGAGACCGTGATGTTCGTAGCAGAACTAAGCCTCAGTGCGAGCGCTCAACCAAGGTCATCCTTATCCCTTTCTTCGGTCTGAGCGTGATGGAGGGGTAAGGCTCCACCCTCTGTCCGGGTGCGAGCTCCATCTCGAACCGCTGAGCCACCGTGGCCAGGATGAGGCGTGCCTCAGTCATCGCGAAGCTTGCGCCGATACACTGCCTGGGTCCCCCGCCGAACGGGAAGTACGCAAAGCGCGGCAACACCTTCTCATACCCGGCGATCCAGCGGTCCGGGTCGAATCGCTGCGGGTCCTCGTGGTAGCGTGGGTCACGGTGCATCACCCACTGGCTCATAAGCGCCATCGTACCGGCAGCCATCTGGTAGCCGCCGACCTCACATTCCGCGGTGGCCTCTCTTCCCACCACCCAGGCGGGTGGGTAGAGACGCATAGATTCCTTGACTATACGCTCTGCGTAAGGCAGATCGGGCAGGTCCGATATGGTCGGAGGCCTACCGCCGAGAACGCGTGCCAGCTCTTCGGCAAGCTCATGTTCCACCTGAGGGTTCAAGGAGAGAAGCCAGAATGTCCAGGAAAGGGCGTTGGCCGTGGTCTCGTGTCCGGCCAAGAACAGGGTCATCACCTCGTCCCTGAGTTGCTTGTCCGTCATCCGCTCACCGCTTTCATCCTCGGCGAGCATCAGCATGGACAGGAGATCACCCCAATCTTCCTCGCTCTTGCGGCGATTCTCGATGATCGTGCCGACAACTTCATCGAGTCTGCGGGCCGCCATCTCGAACCGGATATTGTGCGGCGTGGGGATGCTCTTGGGGATACGGATAAGGCGACGCTGTGAGGAGAAGTCCTCCAGGGCCACCTTCATAGCTCTCGCTACGTCGGTAGCCCGCGCCCCAACGTCGGCGTCGAAGAGGCATTTGGCGACGATCTCGAGCGTCAGATGCATCATCTCCTCATGGACGTCGATGGTTTGGCCGTCACGCCACGCTTCGAGCGAGCGCTCCGCGAAGGCGGCCATCACCTCGCCGTAGGCGGCTACCCTTTTGCGGTGAAATGCCGGCTGGGCGAGCCGCCGCTGACGTCTCCAGAACTCGCCCTCGCTGGTCAAGAGCCCCTCGCCCAGCAAGCGCCGGTTGCGCTTGAGGATCCTCGTCTTAGTGAAGTTGCGATTGTTCTCGACGAGGATGTACTCGATCAGGCCTGGATCAGAAAGCAGGTATATCGTCTGGCCCATGAAGCGCAGCTCTACTACGTCCCCGTATTCTCGAACGCAACGGGAAAGAAAGCCCAAGGGGTCTCTCGCGTACTCCCGAACGTTGCCCCCAAGGAGGTGTCCCTTGGGGCCGGGAGGAGCGTGCAGTGTCCCCCTCATCGCGCCCTTTCCAAGGTCGTTTGCAGCATCCTTCCGAAGTACAAAATATCCTGAGCTGACCTTTCGCGTTCTGCTCAACAAAGATGGTACACGAGACGTGCACACCGAACGCAGCTCCCTGAACTAACGCTGAGCTCTTGTCCTTGGCTAGAACGGCTTTGAGATCATGCTCTAGACACGAGCGGAGGGCGGCCCGCGAAGACCGATACGGCGGCGACGCGAGAACCTCCAAAGAACTCATATTCTCGACGTGGTTAGTGAAGAGAGGGTTTGGCTAAAGCGCCTAGCTCAAAATTCCGGCTGCCTGCTTATTGGACGGAACCCGACCACAGGTGTAGCTGCTAGGTGTCAGTCATCGAGGACCGCCAGGAGGTCGAGCCGGCTCAGGCGCGCGGGGTCGGCGAGGACGTCGATCTCGACGATCTTCCCCCGCCTGACCGTGAAGCCCATGACCGCAAACGGCCGTCCACGCGGAGCCACGACGACTCCCGCGGCTCCGTTCACGAGCGCCGGTCGTACAAACGGG
>DASQWQ010000283.1:0-16170 GCA_035640175.1 Rubrobacter sp.
CACGCCGGTGTCCTCACGGGGTCCTGGCGGTGGAGGCGGTACGGGAGATGGGGCCGGTTCGCGAACCGCCTCCACCGGTCCGGCTATGCGCTTGATGTTCTCGTGGCTCCACCAGCTAGGCAGCGACATCCACTCTTCGAGGCTTACCCACCTGTGGTCGAGATGCTCCTCGGAGAGACGGACCTCTGCTCCATCATCTGCTCCATCAGTCCGCCCCGCGTAGGTTACGGAGGCCAGCCGTCTACCGCTCGGCGCCTCGCCGACCCAGGTGGCGATGATGCGTTGGGGAGCAACCAGAATGCCGGTCTCTTCGTAAAGCTCCCGGACTGCCCCCTTCTCGAAGCTCTCGCCCGGATGGAGTCGTCCGGCCGGCGGCTCCCAGGTACCCGTGGGGCGCTGGAGCAGGAGCATGCGGCCGTCCTCCCTGATGGGCATTAGGCTGGAGACGAGATCCGCCTTCAAAGCGTGCCAGGAGTGAAGATTTCGGGCCTGCTCTCCATTCGGCAAGTATATGGTCCGTAGGGGAGGTTCGCGAACCGCCCTGGCTTACGAAGCTATCTGTCGCGGTAGCCACGCGAGAACGTCCAGGCGTTTGGAGAAGTGGAGGATCGGGGCGCTTTCGGGCAGCTTCAGGTCTATCTGCTGCGTCATCGCGAGCGTGCTGACCTCCGCCTCTGCGGCCTGGAGGGGCCAGAGATGGTGGTGGACTTCTCCGCGGCGCACGTTGCCCCTCCTGTCCGCGCTGTAGAGGCAGTAGCGCTCGGTCAGAAAGTTCTCGATGCTACCGGGGTCGCTCTCGAAGGGTTTTCCTACCGGGCTGTAGCGGGCCGCGAACTCCGCCCGCGGTGCGCCCCTGTGCGTCCTCAGGCTCCTGTAGTCGACCTCGTCGCCAGAGGCGTGGCAGGACATTTCGGCGTCGAAGTAAGGCAGGTGGAATGTGGTGCGGGCGAGGCGGACGGCTACGCGGCTGTGGGCGTCAAGGGAGAAGAACCAGACGCCCGGCCTGCCTTTCGCCGTCACGTAAGTGCGGAGGTTTATCTCGGGGAAGTGCGAAAGCCCGGGGATGGCGGGCACGAAGTGGGGCCTTACGCCGGTCATATCGAAGGGTACGACGCCAAGCCAGGCGCTGCCTTCGAACGTGTCGATGCTCAGGGCCGGCGGCACGAGGGGCCTGAGATCTTCCACTCCGACGGGCCAGTGCATAAAGAGCAAGTCCCGCCAGCTCATCCCGAGGACCCACGGACCAGAAGGGACAGGGTAGGGACGGTGCTCTATTCTGCTCAGAACCGTCTCGGGTCGCAAAGTCGCATGCATAGGTGACCGTAATCTTAGAACGTGAACGCGGGGGAGTCCGTGTACCCTGTCACGGGTCTTCGGTCTCATGCACCACCAGGACTGCGCCTTCCCCCACGCTCACCGTGGCTTCCCTGCCGATCAACTCGTTGTGAAACCCGAGGGTGTCTCCAGGCTCCAGGCTGGCGTTCTCCAGCGGATATTCCATACCTTCGAGGGTAACGCCGGCGGCAGGACCTGAGAGGGGGAAGATCGAGATGCTGTCCTCTGGCACTCCTTCCACCGTCCTGGAGCCGGCCTCGATCACGAACATCCGCCCTCGGTCGTCCACAACCGTGGAACGCAGGCCGATGCGCTCGGCGGCGAGCAGGATGTGTGGGACCGCGAAGAGTGCTCCTAGCCTCCCGCCCACGGCGCAGAGGAGGTCGGCCGCGGTCGCACCCCACTCCCTGGCGGCCAGTACAGCAAGCTGGCCGTCCATCTTGTCTTTCCTCACTGGATGGCGCTCCAGGGAGGCCCCGCGCCTCTCGACTTCTCGCGCGAGGTCTTCTCCCAACGAGTCCATATCCCCGACGACGAGCTCAGGCACAACCCCGGCCTGGAGCGCGTAACGGGCCCCACCGTCAGCGGCGACTATGAAGTCTGCACGGCCGGCGACGCGCCTGAGCAGGTCCGCCGAATCGGGAGCGCCGTTCAGGAAGATTGCGGCCCGCAAGCTACGAGGTTTTCGAGCCCCGGTAGTGCAGTTGTCTTGGCGAAGGCTGCGCTCCTTCCAGCGCCTTCAGCAGCACCACCGTGACCACCAGCGCGATGCCCAGGCTCGGGGCCAGGTACGCGGCGTTGTACGCCACAGAATAGAGGTAAGGGTTCCAGCCCTCAGGCGCGAAGGAGGCGAAGAAGACCACGCCCGAGAGGAAGTGGCATGCGAAGCGCGCGAGAACGGCCACTGTGGCGCCAAAGACAGCACCCCGCACCGTGGGCTTGAAGAGTCCTGCGAGGCCCAGGGCGCCGAAGGCCAGAGGGTAGTCAAGGATGAACTGCACAGGATGTACCACGTAAGGATCGATGGCGAGATCTAGCAGACCGTAAGCCGCTCCCGCGACGATGCCCACCTTCCAGCCCTGCCTGAGGGCGAGGAGTATCAGGGGGATCATCTCCAGGGAGACGGAGCCGCCAAACGGCATCTTGAAGAGCACGACGAATCCGAGAACAAAGGCTAGGGCGACGGCGAGCGCCGCCTCGGTCAGTACCCTGGTGTCTCTGAAGGCGTTCAACTGCGCATCCTCCTTCCGGTATACGGGGATGCGCCGATAAGAGATTCCGAAATCTCCCTGCGCCGGCATTACCCGGATCAGGTTCAGCGGGTCGGCACTTGCATGCCCTCTCAGCCTCACGGCTCCCCGGTCTTTCTGATGTTCTCAGTGTAACCCACCGCCGGTACTAGCACCACCGCCTGCACTGCAGAGCAACCCGAGCACGGTGGCGGCGTCGGTGATCCCACCTTCGGACACCATATACAAAGCCTCCCCGAGCGGCAATTCCAGCACCCTTATGAACTCCGTAGGCTCGGGCCGCGGGCCCCGCTCGTCCCTCACCGCCTGGCACCCGAAAAGGTGGCAGATCTCCGTGCTCCGCCCTGTGCTGGTATGTACGGAGACCAGATGCTCCAATTCCTCGGCCCTATAGCCCGTCTCCTCGAAGAGCTCCCTACGGGCCGCCCGCTCGGGCTTCTCGCCGGCATCGACCCCGCCGCTCGGCAGCTCCAGCGTGAAGGCACCAAGCGGCTGCCTCCACTGGCGCACGAGCACCACGTCTCCCCCGCCCGTTACTGGTACCACGGCGGCGAACCCGCGGCTCTCCAGGACACCGTACTCGATCTGCGCCCCGCCCGGTAGTTCCACCTCGTCCACGCGGAAAGCGCACCACGGACTCTGGTACACGTACTCCCTTCCGAGCGTCCGCCAGCTCTCTTCTCCCATGTGGAAGAGTATAGAGGCTCGCAGCCTGATACTTTCGGGCATCCCGCAATAGAAAGAGGAGGACTCAGGCCCCTCCCTCAAGCCTACCTCACGCGCTAAAGCGATTCGCAGAGGTTTTGACGCCCCGCGAATCGCGCATTCGACTAGAAGCAATCAGCTATAGGCGAAAACAAGAAGCTAATTTGCTGAAGTGCGGATAGCAGCTTGCAAGGAGGTTCAGAACCTCCTTGCAAGCTGCTATGATTTACTCGAAGTAGTCGGCGGCCTTGGTGGTGTAGCTCTCCATGTCGTCGGGAACTTCGTCCTCGGGGTAGATGGCTTCGACCGGGCACTCGGGTTCGCAAGCGCCGCAATCGATACACTCTTCCGGGTTGATCATGAAGTGGTCGCCGGCATCGTAGATGCAGTCCACCGGGCAGACCTCGACGCAACTCTGGTCCTTGGTGCCGATACACGGCTCCGTGATTACATATGTCAAAGTGCCTCCTCTCTAGATGTCTCGTAGCGGCTTTATACCAGCCAGCCCCCACCCTCGACACCCGACGTTGACCGGCGTCATCACAGCCCATGATTGTGGTCATACGGTCGTGTGACCTTGGTCAAAAACCGCGCTTGCTGCGAGCCGTTCTCAGGTACGGGAGCGGAGCTCGGCGGGCATGAGTATGGTTATGGGCTTGCCGCCGAGGTCTAGGATGCCCTCTTTGGCGAGCCGGGAGAGGGCGCGGGAGAGGGCTTCGCGCGAGATGCCCGTCGCCTCGGCCATCTCCTGCCGGCTCAATGAAGGCTCGAAGACAACGCCCCTCTTGGTAACACGGCCCTCCTCTGTGGCGAGGTTCAGCAGCATCCTTGCCACCCTCTGTGGGGCGCTGCGGAAGACCAGGTCGCCGACGAGGTCTTCCAGCTCGCGGGTTCTCGCTGCCAGCGCCCTGGAGAGCCTGACGGCGCCGTCGGGGAAGCGGCCCATGATCTCGAACAGGTCGTCGCGGAAGACGGCGTAGAGCACGCAGTCGGTAAGGGCAGTGGCGCCCTGGCCCTGGATCCTACCTTCGATGGCCGCCCCGAGGCCGAGCACGGAACCGTCGCCGACCACGCCGAGGATCTGGTCCCGCGCCTTCGGGCCGCCCGAAGTACGGTAGAGCTTCACGCGTCCCTCGCCGACGAAGTACACGGCCCCCGAGGGCTCGCCCTCCCTGTACAGGGCGGTGTCTGCGCCGAGCTCGAGCACCTCGGCCGCTATCGCGAGATCCTGGAAGAATCCCTCTTCGAGTCCTTCGAAGAGTTCGAATTCCTTGAGCCCGTCCAGCTTCGTTAGGTGCTCGACCGCCCGGCAACGCGCGCCGGGCAACCGCGCCCAGGAAGGTGGCGCGTTCTCACCATACATCGTTCTGTGTTCCTTCCGGCTCACGTGATCTCACGTACCCTTTATACGCTAAGTGAACAAAATTTGCACTGATAGGGCTTCAAGTATCAGGATTAGCACGGGATAGTCCTACTTGCTGAGAAGAGCTGCTCTGCGGCGCATGGCTCAGCTCTTGTGATATGCCCTGTGAGCTTGGGGAGCATACTCCGCAGGGTTTAGGGACGATCGTTTCGTCTATATTAGTGCCGACGGCGGGAATCGGGAGGTAAAGATGCGGTTTGAGAACAGGGTTACCATCGTAACAGGGGGGGGCTCGGGACTGGGTCGGGTACTGGCGCACCGTTTCGCTGCGGAGGGCGCTGCCGTTGTAGTCGCTGACGTAGCGGGAGAACGCGCGAGCGAGGTGGCGGAGGAGATCTCCGATGCGGGTGGCAAGTCCCTGGCGCAATCAACGGACGTAACCAACGCCTCCGACGTCAGAGCCCTGGTCGAGACGACCCGCGAAGCGTTCGGACCGGTGGATACACTGATCAACAACGCGGCGAAGGCTACCGACGCGGACTTCCTCAGCCTTGGCGAGGAGACGTGGGACGAGGACGTGAACATCACGCTGAAGGGCCCGTTCCTGTGTTCGCAGACCGTGCTCGCTGACATGGTGGAGAACGGTTCCGGGGTCATTCTCAACATCAGCTCAGTGAACGCCCTGGGTTACTACGGCAACGAAGCCTACAGCGCGGCCAAGGCCGGTCTCCTCAACCTGACGAGGAGCCTCGCCGTCCGCTACGGGCCTTCCGGTATTCGCGTGAACGCCATCGCCCCTGGCACCTTGCGAACGCCTGCCTGGGAGCAACGAACAGAAGTGGATCCCGACGTATTCGAGCGCGTCGCCAGGTGGTATCCGCTGGGCCGCGTCGGTAAGCCCGAGGACGTGGTCGGGGCCGCCCTGTTCCTGGCCTCGGATGAGGCGGCCTGGATCACCGGCGCCGTACTTCCCGTTGACGGGGGACTCACCGCCGGCAACATGCAGATGATGGAAGAGATGATCAAAGGGCAAAACGACCAGACATCGTAACGCGGAGCGGCTTGATCGTGAGCGCCCGGATAGATAGTCTGTTGCCCTGATGGAGACGTCGATGCTCGCCTTCGCCACCGACCTTCGCGACGAGGGCACTGGCACGGTGCTCGATAACGTCCAGAACAGGGCAGGGGTGGACGGCCTGACCATGGCCGTCGCCTACCACGACGCCAGGGACCTCTTTCCTCACAACCCCCTCCGTAAAGTGCGCTATCTGGAGGGTGGCGCCGTCTTCTTCCCGCCTGACGTCGCCCGCTACGAGAGTCTGCAGCCGCGCGTGAGCGAGCTCGCCCGCTCGGGGGACCCTCTCGGCGAGCTGTGCGAGGCTGCCGGCGACCGAGGAATGCGTGTGAACGCCTGGGCTGTATTCCTGCACAACGATCGATTGGGCTTCGCGCACCCTGAGTGCGCCACGCAGAACGCTTTCGGAGATCGCTACCTGACCGACCTGTGCCCATCGAACCCCGAGGTGCGGAAGTACGCGCGCACGCTCGCCTCGGACATCGCCCGCTACGACGTCTCGACCATCCTCTCGGAGTCGCTCCACTTCCACGGCCTCGGGCACGGCTATCACCACGAACGCTATTTCGAAGAGCTCGGCGCTGTCGGCGTCTACCTGCTCGGGCTGTGCTTCTGTGAGCACTGCCTCGAGGCGGCCCGCCGCAGAGGAGTCGACGCCGCGATGGTTCACAGGTTGGTACGCGACGAACTGGAGCGTCGCTTTGTGGGCGGCGGAGGTAGTGAGGACCCCGATGCGCTAACGCGCGAGGATCTCGAACCCTTAGGCGGCGAGCAAATGTTAGGGTATCTCGACGCGAGGACGGAGACGGTGACGTCGCTCTTAGACGAGGTAGCGACCGCTGCCTCCGGCGGAGGCGCCGGCTTCGCGTTCCTGGATCTCTGCGGGGCGGAAAAGGGTTTCGCGACCGGGCATCCCGAAGGCGATGCGGCGCCCGCCCTCGGGTGGCAAATGGGCATCGATCACACCGCAGGTGCTGATGTGTGCGACACCGTCTCGGCAACCGGATACGCTGCCGACCCCGGCAGGATAGATCTCGACCTCGACGCTTACGAGGCCCTGGTCCCCGACGCCTCACAGCTTGGTCTCGTGCTCCGTCCGATGCCGCCTGACTGCCGGTCGGCCGACAACCTGGCAGCGAAGGTCGCCCTCGCACGCGAACGTGGACTAGGGCGTCTCGACTTCTACCATTACGGCTTCTGCCGATTGGACGCTCTGGATTGGATTCATCAGGCTCTCGCCTGATGACAGGCAACAGGTTTCAGGCCACAGGCATCAGGATTTGTCTGTGATGCTAACGATCCGAACTACTCGACCACGGCTATGCAGTCTACCTCTACAAGCATGCCGAGCAGGGCCGCGGCGACGGTCGTTCGTGCCGGGGGGTCGTGATCGAAGAACTCTTTGTACACCTCGTTGAACTCGGCGAACCGTGTGAGGTCGGTAACGTAAGCGTTGACCTTCACGACGTTATCGAGGCTCGAGCCGGCGGCCTCGAGGATCGTTCTCACGTTCTCGAAGGTCTGGCGTACCTGATCCGTGAATGCGTCAGGCATGGTGCCCGTCTCGGGGTTCACAGGACCCTGCCCCGAGATGAACACGAAGTCGCCAGCGACCACAGCGTGGGAGTACGGTCCGGCGGGAGCCGGCCCTTTCTCTGCCATAATGGTTTTTCTCATCGGTTCTCCCTTCCTATCACTTTGCCTTCTCCAGTCTCCATAAGAGCGCCGGACTCTACGATTCTCGCACCGTTGACCAGTACGTGCGAGATCCCCTCGGGGAAGTGTTTGGGATCTTCGTAGGTGGCCTTGTCCTGGACCGTCTCCGGGTCGAACACGACCAGATCCGCGGCGTATCCAGGCGCGATGAGTCCCCGCTTGCCCAGGTTGAACCTTCTGGCAGGGAAAGAGGTTATCTTCCTGACCGCCTCCTCGAGGGTGAGCAACTTCTTCTCTCTCACGTACCTGGCGAGGACGTGCGGGAAGGTACCGTAAAGCCGAGGGTGGGGTTTTTCAGCCTGCTCGTGAAGGCCGTCCGAGGCGATAAGAGATCTTTCCCACCCGATCACCTGCTCTACGTCAGAGCCTGCCATGTGGAAGAACACGATGGAGACTTTTCCATCTTGCTCGAGGAGCAGATCCATCATGCAATCCTCGGGATCTATCCCCCTCGACTCGCTCGCTTCCAAGATGTTCTTGCCTGCCAGGTTCGCGTCACGGTCTTTGCTCAACGAGGAGATGTACACGCTATCCCATCCCGTGGAGGCTACCAGGTTGTCCCACTCATCTTGCTCCTGACGCAACTCGGCCTTGATCCTCCCCCTGGAAGCAGGATCTCCCAACCTCTCCAGGGTCTGGGAGACGCCGCCTTCGAGAGCCCAGGGCGGGAGCAGTGTGGTCAGCGAGGTAGACCCCGCGGTGTAAGGATATACGTCGCAGGTGACGTCGAGACCTCTGGACCTCGCTCTCTCGATGAGTTCCATAGCTCTCGTTACACTGCCCCAGTTGCCCCCTCCGGCCGCCTTGAGGTGGCTGATCTGGAGTGGGACCCCGGACCTCTCGGCGATCCAGATGACCTCTTCTATGGAGGGGATCAGGCTGTTCCCCTCGCCCCTGATGTGGGTCGCGAGCAGTCCCCCGTAGCGCGAGAGCACCGAGCAGAGCTCAGCCAGCTCCTCCCTCGGGGTGTAGCTGCCCGGCGCATACATCAAACCAAGGGACAGGCCTATCGCCCCTGCCTGAAGGGCCTCCTCGAGCAGGCCTTTCATGCGGTCCAACTCCTCGCCCGAAGCCGGCCTGTTCTCGAAGCCCATCACGGCTATCCTCAGCGTCCCGTGCCCGACGTAGGTGGCGACGTTTTCGGAGGGCCCAGCTTCTGTCAAAGCGTCGAAATACTGCTCGACGGTCTCCCAGCGCCACTCTTGTCCCGTGTTGCCGAGGACGGGCTCCACGTAGGTACGGAGCAGATCCAGGTTCTGCGGCGCGAAAGGAGCCGGCGTCATCCCACAGTTCCCTACCACCTCCGTGGTGACGCCCTGCTGGAGTTTGATCTCACTGCCAGGAGCATCCAACACCATGAGGTCAGAGTGGCAATGGCCGTCAATGAAACCGGGCGAGACGACCCGTCCACCGGCGTCTATCGTCTCGAGTCTCCTCTGGTTGACCCTTCCGACTCTCACTATCTTGCCGTCTTTGATCCCGACGTCGCCGAAGAACCAGGGGTTCCCCGTGCCGTCCACGAGACGCCCGTTCTCCAGCACGAGGTCCAACACAGCGGCCTCCTACCTGACCTTCCCGCGGGCCGCCACCCGCGTCTCCTCCACAACGCCGTCCTTCCCAACCACATATACCTCGTCGTGCAGGTTCACCGTGCTGCAGATGTGGTTGGGGATTATCTGCAACGTGTCGCCTACCTCAAGGTTGCAGTCTTCGTCTACAGAGAGCATCCCGTGCTCCTCCGTGAGCCTCTCCAGCACGACGCCGGGGTACCCGACAACGTGGCCGTACCCCTCCAGGTTCAGGGGGTCTGCCCCGGGGCCCACATCGGTGGCGAAGGTCTTGCTCCCGCCGTCGATTACGGCCAGATCCCGCGTAGGCCTACTCACCACCGTGCACACCACGACAGCCGCGCATTCGTCGAGCGAGCAGGCGCCGAGTCGGGCCTGCATCCTATCGTAGAACACGTAGGTTCCGGGTCGGATCTCTGTTACCCCCTCCACCTTCGCCACGTGCTCCGCCGTCGGAGTAGAGCCCACGCTAACGTCGTCCACCCTTATGCCCCGCTCTCTCAGCATATCCGCCAGGGAAACCATGAGTTGTCCTTCCTCCAGACCAGCCTTTTCGAGCTCCAGCGTCTTTGACCCGCCAAGAACGGCACCGCGGTAAGTGTAGATCCCGGTCAGGTCCAGGTTACTCATGGCCTCGATCTCACCTGCCAGCCCGACGGCTTCATCATAAGGAACCCCGGTGCGCCTCAGGCCCGTGTCCACCTCGAGCCTGACCTCCAGGGTCTGAACCTGCGCCACAGCCGAGAGCCTCCTGGCCCCTTCCAGGCTATCTACCCCGACGACGAGCCTCACCCTCTCGCCCAGCCGGATCGCCTGCCGGATCTTCGCTTCCGTCACCAACGGATAGGCGATAAAGATATCCTCCATACCACCATCTGCCATGACCTCAGCCTCGGAGAGCTTGGCCACCGTGATGCCCGCAGCCCCAGCCTCCAACTGTTCCCTGGCTATGTCCGGAACCTTATGCGTCTTCACGTGGGGCCTCAACGCAACCCCGTTCCCCTCGGCAACATCAGCCATCCTCAGTATATTTCTCTGCATCTTCGCACCGTCAATAAAGAGATATGGCGTTCCAGTGTTGAATTTGGAGTTGTCCGCTCGCACCACACCTTCCCCCAATTCCAGTTTCACAATTCCGATTTTACAGTTCAAGAAACGGGTTCTTGATGGTGAGCCCTTCGATCCGCTGCCCATCCTGCAAGTCCTCACTGTAGAGTCTGGCGCAGCCCGCGTCGAGGGCGGCTGCGATAACCAACGAGTCGTAGAAGCCGTAGCGGTAGCGCGTTTGGAGATCGAGCGCGCGACGGTAGAGTGAAAGGCTGGCTGGTACCCGAAACAATGGTGCCAGGACGTGGTCCAGGTATTGTTTCGTCTCGTCTGTACTGAGTGGAATCTCGGCCTTGCGGAGGACGGTATTCAGGCATTCTTGCACGACCTGGAAGCTTATGCAGGCGTCGCGGGTCTCGATGCCTTTACGGATGATGCGGTCCGCTGTCGCGGATTTGCGCTCGTCCGACGCTTCCAACTGGTAGATGAACAGGTTGGTGTCGATAAAGCTCTCAGCGCTCATTCATCTCGTCCCGCGTTAACTTTCGTCCGACGCGGAGCTTGCCGCGCAACTCCCGAATCGTCTCCATGGCCCTCTGGGCCTGTTGCTCGCGGCGCGCATAATCGGCCAACCACAGCCGGAACTGCTCGTTCAAGGTCGTATGCTCGGCTCTCGCCCGTTCGCGCGCGGCCTCGATCAAAGCCTCATCAGCACTCAATGTAATGTTCTTCATCACCGAACTCTTTCACAGATTCCGTTCACACGAGTGTAGTGTACACTGCACTCGTGTTCGTCGAGCCAGAGTCTCAAAGACGATGTCGAGACAGATCTCGTCGACCGCAATCCAGCGCTTTCGGTGATCCTGGCTGCCCGCGACGAGGAGCGGTCGGTGAACGAAAGCGTATCATCCATGTTGGCCCAAGATTATTCAGGCATGTTGGAGGTCATAGCCGTCAACGACCGCTCTACCGATCGCACAGGCGAGATTCTGGACGAGTTGGTGACAAGATTTCCGGACAGACTTCGGGTATCGAACGTGGAGTCATTCCCTGAAGGCTGGCTGGGAAAGACCTACGCCCTGTACATCGGCGCGGCCCAGGCCACAGGAGAATGGCTCCTGTTCACTGACGCCGATGTAATCTTCTCCGCCGAGACTGCGCTGATCGAGCGGTGCGCTACGCGATCGATAACGAATTGGATTACCTGACCCTTCCGCCCGAGATCGTGTACAGGAGCGTTGTGCTCCGAAGCTCTGTCGCGGCCTTCACCCTAGTTTTCGATATGACCCAGAGGCCCTGGCTGGTGAGCGATCCCCAGGCAAAGTAGCATGTGGGTATTGGGCCCTTCAATCTCATCAGAAAAGATGCCTACGAGACGTGCGGAACCCACCGCGCCATCCGCATGCGCCCCGACGGCATGAAGCTGGCCAAGCTAGTCACAGGACACGGCTTCAGGCAGAGAGTGGCTTACGGGGCAGGACTCGTCAGCGTCGAGTGGCACCAGACCCTGCCGAATGCCGTACGGGGACTGAGCAAGAGCATGTTCTCCGATCTTGACTACCAGATCGATGCGACGGTGGCAGGTGTGCTGATGCTCTTGCTGACCAACGTGCTCCCAGTCTTCGGTCTCTTCTCGCGCAATACGGCGGGGACCCTCTGTAGGTTGAACATCCTCTCGACCTTCCTCGTATACGCCTACCGAGCCAAACACTTTGAGGACAGAACGCCGTGGTGGTACGCTGTGCTTCACCCCTTCGGTATCTGCGTCCTCATCTACGCCATGCTCAGGTCCGCATCCACCACGCTCGTCAACGGGGAATCGAGTGGCGGGAGACACGATATCCACTGAAGGAGCTGAAAGACAACGCGATCTGATCAGAGGGCTTACAGGAGCGCCTCAGCCCCCAACAACCCCCCACCTCGGTGAGAGGGTCTGCGACCGCGCACACACTGCCGACGTAATTCTCGCCCACACTCCGATGGACCTGACCACGTTTGGCCACAGTTGAGTAGGTGTCCAAATGGGTTCAGGGTGTTCTGGTGAAAGGATGATGTCTTGGGTTCTGTTTTTGGTCAATATCTTGGTTAGGTCCGAAAGGTGCGACGGATCGCGGTAATAAATTGCCTGCAAGTACACGGAGTCTTTAGCTGCCGGACCTGGATTCGAACCAGGACTAAGTGATTCAGAGTCACTCGTGCTGCCGTTACACCATCCGGCAATGCAACGGCGGACATTGTAACGCTTTATGTGGTCTCCGTCGAGGTTTGTCCGCTGGTCTCGGCGACTCCGCCTGACTCCAGTGCACGTAAAATCTTTATCCTCTCCTCAATCGGCGGGTGGGTGGAGAAGAGCCCTTTGGAACGCTTCTCGAACTTCTTTACAGGGTTGGCGATATAGAGGTGGGCCGTCGCGCGGTTGGCCACCTCGAGTACCTCCCTGTCGCCACTGATCTTCTGCAGCGCGTCGGCGAGCCCCTTGGGGTTGCGGGTGAGCCTGACGGCCGTGGCGTCGGCGAGGAACTCGCGCTGGCGGCTTATGGAGAGCTGCAAGAGACGGGCGAACAGGGGCGCGAGGATGGCGAGGACGATGGCGATGAGGATCATGATGATCTGCAACTGTCCGCCACCGTCTCCGCCCCTACGCCCTCCTCCCCTCCCGCCACTGAACCAGAGTCCGCGCAAGAAGAAGTCGGAGATGAGGACCGTGGTGCCTACCAGGATGCCTACTAGCATGGAGTAGCGGATGTCAAAGTTGGCGACGTGGGACATCTCGTGCGCCATGACGCCCTGGAGCTCGTCGCGTTCGAGCTTTTCGAGGAGGCCGCTGGTGACGGCGACCGTGGCGTGCTCGGGGTCGCGGCCCGTGGCGAAGGCGTTCGGGGCGGAGTCGTCGACGATGTAGACCTTCGGCATCGGGAGGCCCGAGGCTATGGACATCTCCTCGACCACGTTGAAGAGTACGGGGGCCTCGTCGTGTGTGATCTCCCTGGCCCTCGATGCGGCGAGGACCATCTTGTCGCCAGCGAAGTAGCTGACGAGGCCGGAGACCACGCCCACTATCAGGGCCAGGGCGAGGCCGAAGAGGGCCCGTTTGGGGTCTCCGAGCAAGGCGAACCCGATTATGTAGCCGAAGATGGTGACGAAGGCTAGGAAGGCGGCTATGAGCAGCAGGCTGTTGCGCCTGTTACGGGCGATGCGCTCCCTGAAGGTGCCCTGGTCCCTCTGGTCCATAGTCCTAGTCGTAGGAGACCGTCACGGACTCCCGCTCGGGCCCCTGGGCCTCGAAGTATTCCTTCTCGGTGAAGCCCATGGGACGGGCGAAAATGACCGCCGGGAAGCTCTGTATCTTCGTATTGTAGGACTGGACCGAGTCGTTGTAGTGCTGCCTCGAGAAGGAGATCTTGTTCTCCGTCGATGAGAGCTCCTCCTGGAAGTCGATCAAAACCGTGTTGGAGCGGAGATCCGGATAGTTCTCGGCAACTGCGAACAGGTTCCCTATGGCCCCTGAAAGACGGGCCTCGGACTGGGCCTGCTGTCCAGGGGACTGGGGTTGCATAGCCTGGGAGCGGGCCTGAGTGATTTGCGTGAGCACATCCTGCTCCTGGCGGAAGTACTTCTTCACGCCTTCGAGGAGGTTCGGGATCAAGTCGTACCGCCGCTTGAGTTGGACGTCTATCTGCCTGTAAGACTCCTCGACCTCATTACGTCGCCGCACGAGCCCGTTGTAGGTGGCGATGGCGTAGATCACGAGTATCACCGCGATCACGACGATGACTATCAACAAAACAATACCCATCCAAAACCTCCGCGACTCGGTAGGACGTCACGGCTATTATATCCGCATCACAGACACTGAATAGCAAAGGATTCGTGATGGCTACGAACTCACCAACTCCCTTACCTTCAATGATCGTACACGCTGACTGGGGTTCCAACCCGGGCCAGAGGTGGATGGCGAAGTCTACGTTGCGAAACGGACGGTATCTGGTCCATGCGCCGGAACCCGTAGGTAACTCTTCTACACTGACCCAGAGGACAGACGCCGATGCTGGAGAGGCTGCGGCACTGATCGGCTTTGACTTTACTATAGGTCTGCCCGTTGGCTACGCTGAGCAGGCGGGTGCGCAAGATTTCCTCGCACTACTACCTCGACTGGGCCATGGAGAATGGAGCAATTTCTACGACGTGGCTGATAGACTAGATCAGATCGGTTTTCACAGGCCCTTCTACCCCAATAGCCCTTTCCCTAAAGGCAGCAAGAAGCATCGGCACCTTCTCGACAGCCTTCACGCCGCTTCGATAGACGACCTGCGTCGCCGATGCGATAAGGCACGCGCGGATAGGCAAGCAGCAGAGACAATTTTCTGGGCGCTAGGTCCAAAAGCGGTGGGCAAAGCCGCCATCCTTGGCTGGAAGGAAGTCTTGACTCCAGCGCTCGCCAACACCGCAAACGTAAAAGCATGGCCTTTCGACGGCATGTTACGCGATCTTATTCAACTCGGAAACGCAGTGATCATTGAGACGTACCCCGCAGAGTTTTATCGTCAGTTAGGTATCGTTCTGAAGCCAGGCAAACGCTCCCAAGAAGCTCGTCAGCAGAACGCTGACACTCTTTTTCAATGGGCACATGCGTGTGACGTCGAACTCGATCCAAAGCTCGACGTAATCATCGAAAACGGATTCGGTCCATCACCAGACGGCGAGGATCCCTTCGACGCAACCATCGGGCTCTTCGGAATGCTCAACGTGTTGCTAGGAAATCGACAACTCTATGAGCCTACCGACGTCGTCACCCGCAAAATAGAAGGCTGGATGTTCGGTCAAAGTGCGAACTCTGATGAAACAAATAATGGATCTGAACGAAAAGCATACGCATATACGCCTCCAATCGAAGACGACCCACCATCAGAGTATCGGCCTCTGGCTGACCTCTACGACCTCGAGTACACCCACGACTACGATCTGCCGTTCTGGCTCTCCCTCGCCGAACGCGAAGCCAGACCTGTGGTCGAGTGGGGTGCCGGCACAGGCCGAATCTCCGTCCCACTTGCCGCGGCGGGCCACGACGTTACCGCCGTCGAGATCTCCGGCCGGATGGTCGAACGGGGTAAGGAGAAAGGCGGAACCGTCGAGTGGATCGTAGGCGACATGCGCAGGGTGGATGCAGGGCGACGCTACGGCCTCGCCATCTGCGCCTTCAACTCGTTCCTATGCCTGAAGAGCGTGGACGACGCCTCGGCATTCCTGCGCAACGCACACGAACACCTCATGCCAGGCGGCCTGCTTGGCATAGAGGTCTCGGCGTTCTTACCGGAAGAACTGGTGGACCCGCCCGGCGGCCCGGCGCTGCGCCACGACTTCACCCGCCTACTGCCAGACGGCCGGCTCGACCGCTTCTCCGTCTCCCACTACGACGCGGCCACACAGCTCATGCAGATGCGGCTATTCTACGAAAGATACGACGCTTCGGGGACGCTCGAGAGCCGGAGGGCCCACGACCTCACCATTCGCATCGTCGGACGCAGTGAATTGGAGTTGATATTGCAGCTCACGGGCTTCGAGGTAGAGGCGGTCTACGGCGGCTTCGAGGGCGAGCCGTTCACCTCGACGAGCGATCACCTCATCGTGCTCGCCAGAAAAATAGAGACAAGAGCGATTCGCAGGAGCACCAACCAACCGCGAATCGCACATCCACCTACGAGCGAGCGGCAAAGAGCGAAAACAAAAAGCTGAAATGCTGACTTGCTGAAATGCCTGAAACCTTCTATCCACCACTTGACACAAGTCCAATCTGAGTATATAGTCGTTTTCGACTAATTCATATCGACTAGAGGAGCTTCGGTGGTGTCGAAGAGGAAGGTATCCAACCCGCTGGCTCTTGCGGTGATGGCGCTCCTCTACGAGCGGCCGATGCATCCTTATGAGATGGTCACGTTGATGCGCGAGCGGGGCAAGCACGAGTCGGTGCGGCTCAGGTACAGCTCTCTTTACTCGGTGGTTGGGGCGTTGGAGCGGGAGGGGCTCATCGTGCCGAGGGAAACGGTACGCGAGGGGCGGCGTCCCGAGCGGACGGTCTACGGGATAACAGGCGCGGGACGCGAGGAGTTCCTT
>DASQWQ010000284.1:0-8263 GCA_035640175.1 Rubrobacter sp.
ACTAGAGATCAGTTCGACCTCTGCCCCAACCAGGTTGATGGTGGCTGGCGCGACATCGAGCCCTTCGACTTCTGTCTGCACGGCTACGTCCTGGAGGGGTTTGCCCTCGAGCAGTACGTCGTACATGCATCCGCCGGGACCCGGCGACACGCCGAGGCCACTGGTGGCATTTCCCTGCGGGTCCATGTCGACTACGAGAATCCTTTCGCCCTTTCCCGCGAGGTAAGCAGCCAGGTTGATGGCGGTCGTGCTCTTGCCAACACCGCCTTTCTGGTTCACTATGGCTACGATAGTTCTCACCGCGGGCATCTTAGCACGTCGTTTGTGTGCGTTTCTCAGCTTACGCCTAGCGGTCTCTTGGCCACAATGCCCGTGCGGCGCGGATACTGTGCGGGGGCCTCCCGAATCTTTTCGAGGATTACCAGGTTTCGCTCCTTCTCACCGACCTCGGGCAGCATGGGCACCCTCGTAGTCTCAGCCACCTTCGCCCCAAGCGCATCAACCGCCGTGTTGCCCTCTGCAAGCTCCTCTGGTTCCAACCGGCTTTTCATGGCGATGACACAACCACCGGGCTCGAGGAGCGGCACACAGTACTCCGCGACCACTGATAACCGGGCTACCGCCCTGCACGTCACGACATCGTATGCGCCGCGATGCACCCGCGTTCGGCCGAGATCCTCCACCCTCGTATTCGCGACTTTTACGCCCCTTAGGTAGAGACTGTCTACCGCTTGATGCAGAAACCTGGCCTTCTTGCCGGTCGATTCTACGAGGGTCGTAGCAAGGTCGGGCCTCATGATCTTTATCGGGATGCCAGGAAGCCCACCACCACTGCCCACGTCGGCCAAACGCCCGGCACGAGACAGCGGTTCGTGCAGGAAGCAACTCAACGAATCGAGAACGTGGTCCATCATGATCCTATCCGCGTCCCTAGTGCCTATCACGTTCGCACGGTCGTAGGAAGCGAGAAGCCGGGCGTACTGCTGCAGGTGGCTGCGCCGGTCGTGGCAGAGGCGCAGCCCCCAGGCAGCCGTCTGTACCCCCATTAGGCCAAGAGCATCCATAGGGAGTTTCACGTGAAACATGCACCGGGGACAGATGTTTGTTTATGCAAATTCCTGTCGTGAGGTGCGTACTGAAGCGATGATAACGGTCTGCGTTTCACGTGAAACGAGATTCCTATACCTATGTTGTGGGAGAGACCTTCACCCGCCGATTGTCGCCGCTGCCTTCGCTCTCAGTGGTAACACCTGGATTCTCTGACAGAAAGAGGTGGACGACGCGCCGTTCCGAGGAGTTCATAGGCGGCATTTCTACAGTTCGCCGCTCGCGGACGGCACGCCGGGCTGTTCTGTGGGCCATGCCCTGAATCGCCTCAACGCGGCGCTGGCGGTAGCCCTCGGCATCGAGCACAACCCTTTTTAAGAAAGGTCGCTCTCTGAACGCGGACACGTTGACCAGATACTGGAGGGCATCGATAGTTTCGCCCTTCTGCCCTATGAAAAGCGCGGTGTTATCGGGAGCGACGTCCGCGGCGATAAACCCGCCCGCATCGTACACCTCTACACGGGCTTCGAAGCCCATGGCATCCAGAACCGATGTCACCAGCACCCGGATCTCGTCCAGCAGCTCCGTGGAGGCCTCGACCTGCTCTGGCCCCGAGGATTCCCCGTAGACCTCGGACAGGGTGGAAGACCTGGCATTTCCGGCGTTTTCAGAGGGTTCCAGCTCGGGCTCATTTACCACCGCGGTCTCTGCCGGCGTGGTGTCAGTCGGTCCCTTTTCTTCGTCCTCGTTGGGCTGTGCTGGGGCTTCTACGATAATGCGGGCGTCCCTAGCCCCGATCCCGAGGAAACCAGAATTGCCCTCATCCAGGACACGGTAGGACACCTCCTCTAGGGATAGCCCCAGTTCGAGGGCAGCCTTCTCCACGGCCTCGTCGATCGTAGAGGCGTAAAATTCAATTGCGTCCGTCATTTCTTCTTCTTTCTACGCTTCCTTTTTGCGACCTTGGCGGCCTGTTTGGCGATGTCCTCTTGACTACGCCCTGAAGAATGTTCCCCTCCTGAGTTCCGAGCCTGCCCGTTTGTGGCCGTCGCTTTCGACTGTCCGCTATCGGGGGTCTTCTTGCCAGGACCGTAGTTATAGATCACGAAGTTCTGGCCCAGGGTCACCAGGTTAGAGGTGATCCAGTATACAAACAGTCCGGCGGGGAAGTTGAGAAGGAATATAGTAAAGCCTATGGGAAGAAGGCGCATCAACCAGCGCTGCTGCGGGTCTATGTTCTTCGCGGTTATCTCGGTGGCCGCCAGCATCGTTGCCGCCGAGATGATCGGCAAGAGGTATGTGGGATCGGCATTCGACAGGTTCTGGAACCACAAGATGCCGCCCTCGTGGAAGCTGGGGTATTCTGGGGGCACCGTCCTGCCCCCGAGGCTATAACCGCCGAACTGGCGGATAACATAGAAGATGCCGATAAATATCGGCATCTGGACCAGGATCGGGAGGCATCCGCCGAGGGGATTGACCCCCTGCTCCTGGTAGACCTTTGCCATCTCCTCTCGCTGCCGCTGGGGATTGTCCTTGAACTGGGATCGGACTCTGTCCATGTGCGGTTTCAGATCCTGCATCGCGCGCATGCTTCTGACCTGCTTTACTGTCAGGGGGAAGAGGAGGCTGCGCACGATCACCGTCAGCAGCACGATCGAGAGCCACCACGGGGCGCCGAGCGTCTGATGGAAGTACAGCAGTACTGCGCCGAGAACGCTCACTACAGGACCGAACAGGTTCTGGAAAAAGTCTGCTATTGCGTTGAGCATGAGATCCTAGTCATCTTACCGGGTCGAATCCTCCCTTCGAGAACGGGTGACAACGGAGCACCCTGAGGACGCCCATGAAAATGCCCTTCGGTACGCCGAACTTCTCTATGGCCTGCAGCGCATAAAGGGAGCAGCTCGGTGTATATCTGCAAGACGGGGGTAGCATGGGGGAGAGGAACCTGCGGTAGAGTCGAATAAGTCCCGTGCTCGCTCTTCTCGCATACATGGCCCGCTGCAGTCAAACCGGCCGGCGCCCGAGTGGGCCGCCGACCGTGCCCAACGACTTGCTGAACTCCTCCCGCAGCTCCTCGAACGTCGCCTCAGCAGCCGCCGGCCTCGCCGACACCACGAGGTCCAGGTTCTTGGACATCTCGGAGATGCAAGAGTGGAACACCTCTCTAAGCCTCCTTCGCACGGCGTTTCTCATTACCGCGTTGCCCACCTTTCGGGAGACGGAGAGCCCAAGCCGCGGAGTGCCATGCTCGTTGGGAAATGCGTGCACGGAGAAGAGCCTGCCCCTGTAAGCGGTGCCCTGACGGTAGACCCTCTCGAACTCGGGCGAGTCAGTCAGACGCATGCGCTTGCTTCGGGACAACGGTCAAACTGCCAGACGCTTGCGGCCCCGGCGCCGGCGGTCCGCGACGACCCTGCGCCCGCCTACCGAACTCATGCGCTTGCGGAAGCCGTGCGTCTTGGCTCTCTTACGGCGATTTGGCTGATAAGTACGCTTCATCGAACTCCTCTACAGGCACTCCGAAGATTCAGTCGACCGACGAGAGTATATCCGAAGCCGGCAACGCCATCCAGCAATCTCGAGAGCAAGTCCGCCCTTACGAACGCGAGACAATCCGGTCCGTCTCGCAGAAAAACGCTGCAAAACGGCGTTTAGAATATGCGCGTACCCCGGGTCGTCCATCTCTCTACAAGGTTTGAAGTACTCCCATGCTCGCCTCACAGCCACCCAATGGCGTAGATTTCTCTGTAGTTATCCACAGGCTGTGGATAACTCTGTGGATAACCATGTTAATTGCCTGCAAATGTAAGTTTTACGTTCTTGGGCTATAGCGCTATGATGAGGGGTGCGCTAAATTCCTATCTGGGGATGATGCACGCACAACGGACACCAGGGGAGACGGAGCAGGCGGGCGTAGGCGTCCGCATAGCAGTCTATCCTGGTGGTAACGCGCCGGAGATAACCGAGGTTTCGGCGTCCAACCCGGGTTCCGCCACGCGGAAGTTCACCAGGTTCGTGTCGGAGAAGGTGAGAGAGGCTGGGGGAAAAGTTCCCGAGGAGTCTATTCGGGAGGTGGTGGAGAACCTGATACACGCTGGCTACCAGGGGGTAGTTATCTCCGTTCTCGACGAGGGCAACGTCGTACGCGTCTCGGACAAGGGACCTGGGGTGGAGAACAAAAGCAGGGCGATGGAGTTCGGTTTCAGCGGTGCCGCGCCTGAGGCCCTTGGTGAGATCCGGGGCGTCGGAGCCGGGCTTGGCATCGCCCGTGCAGCGGCCGAGAAGGTCGGCGGGACGGTCACCATCGAGGACAACATCGGTGGCGGTACCGTGGCCACCGTCTCGGCCGCCTCCGCCGAGACGGTCACCGGGGAAGGGGAGCCGGCATCTCCGCCACCTCCGCAGAGACGGTACCCCGACGGAGTGCCTCGGATGAACATCTCCGAGAGGCAGCAGAAGGCGCTCATTACGGTCCTCGAGTGCGGTGAAGTGGGTCCCTCGACCGTAGCTGACAGGCTGGAGATAAGCGTAAGCACCGCGTACAGGGATCTCTCGGTCCTCGAAGAGCACGGTCTCGTCATGGCCGACGAGTCGGGCAAGCGGCTCATCTCCCCGCTTGGCAGGGATCTGGTAGAGGCCATAATCAATGCCTGGGTCAAGTAACCGTGGCCGGTAAGGCGGAGCAGATCTGGACCGAGGTCTTGGATCGGGCCTCAGAACACATAGACGTCTCGTCGCTCCGGGTCTGGTTCGAGGGCATACGTCCCGTAGCCCTCTACGAAGATCAGCTGGAGATATCGGTCCCCAACACGTTCGCCAAGGAGTACATCGAGAGCCGCTTCAGGCCGCTCCTTGAGGAGGCACTCGACGACGTGGTAGGCCAGGAGACCTCCCTTGTGGTCAGTGTCGGAGAACCCGGCGACCACACCGGGAACGGCGCGGCTGCGGAGGGCGCTGAGTCAGTTCTGAACACGCGTACGCCGAGATCTTTCAGGGCCAAGTACACGTTCGACACGTTCGTCATAGGGGCGGGCAACAGGTTCGCCCACGCGGCGACGCTCGCCGTTGCCGAGACTCCGGGCCTCGTCTACAACCCACTCTTCATCTACGGCGGCGTGGGCCTGGGGAAGACCCATCTGTTGCGCGCCCTTGGACACTACGTGGAGGACCAGGATCCGAGCATGAGGATCCGGTACGTTACCTGCGAGCAGTTTACGAACGACTTCATAAACTCGATGAGGGACAACGCGCCCCTCGAGTTCCAGAAGCGCTACCGCGAGAACGACGTTCTCCTGGTCGACGACATCCAGTTCCTGGAGAACAAGGTCGAGACCCAGGAAGCCTTCTTCCACACCTTCAACGCGCTCTACGAGGAGAACAAGCAAATAGTCATAGCCTCAGACAGGCACCCCAGGTACATCCAGACGCTCGAGGACCGTCTGGTGAGCCGCTTCGAGTGGGGCCTGGTGACGGACATTCAGCCGCCCGACCTCGAGACCAGGATCGCCATCCTGCGCAAGAAAGCCCTTATGGACCGCCTCGAGGTCGACGACGATGTGCTCACCTTTATCGCCTCGAAGGTCTCCACGAACATCAGGGAGCTTGAAGGGGCCCTCGTACGTATCCTGGCCTACGCCTCGCTCTATGGCCGGCAAGTCAGCGCCGACCTCGCCGAAGAGGTCCTCAGGGACATCCTGCCAGACCAGGCATACCGTGAGATCCCCATAGAACTCATCCAGCACGAAGTCTGCCGCTACTTCGGTATCGCGAAAGCCGACCTCGTTGGCCAGAGCCGCTCTAAAGGTTTCGCCTACCCCAGGCAGGTCGCCATGTACCTCTCCCGTGAGCTCACAGACGAGTCACTCCCCAAGATAGGGAAGGCCTTCGGCGGACGCGACCATTCCACCGTTATGCACGCCACAGCAAAGATAGCCAACCTCATAAACAGCGACCGTGATGTCTTCTCTCAGATACATGAGATCACCCAACAGGTCAAGAGTAAAAGGTGACCTCGCCCCCCTCCCCCAGGGATAGGAGATTGTAACACGAAATATGCATTAAATGTGTATCCTATCCACAACCTATCCACAGGGCGTCGACGCCCTGTGGATAAGTCGTCAGAAACCTTCCACAACCTGGTCCGGTTATCCACAGAAACTGTGGATAACTCTTCCAAACTGTGGATAAAAACAGCGGTGACAGAGGGATTCAGGTAGATTGTAGCATTTGACCCTAGAGATGCCTGTGGATAAACCTGTGGACAAGAGGGGTAAGATCTGTGGATAAACCTGTGGATAGAAATGTGGACAACTCTAGCCTGTGGATAACTCGCCACTTATCCACAATCCATCCACAGGAAATCGTGGGTTATCCACATTTTTATCCACAGGTGCGAGGACGACTATTTGGCTTAGGTAAGGCGAATCTTTCGAGTTATACACATATCCACAGGCCTTATTATTATTATTATTCTAATAGATATATGGTTTAGGTAGTAATAATAAGGTGAGAAGGGAGGTAGTATGAGGGCTATTTGTAGCACGGAAACGTTCGGCAAAAAGCTGGCGCTGGTCTCGCGTGGGGTCTCTGCGAGGTCGACCATCCAGTTGCTTGGGGGGATACTTCTCGAGGGTAGGGGGGAGGTACTGGGGTTATCGGCGACGGACATGGAGATCTCGATCCAGACGTCGTCGAGGGCTGAGGTCGAGGGAGAAGGGCGCGTGGTGATACCGGCCCGTATCTTCAACGACATCGTACGGTCGCTGCCGGGCGGGAGCTTCTCGCTGGAGCACGACGACTCGGAGGGGACGGTCAGGCTCGTGGCGGGGGAGAATGAGTACCGCATTCGGGCATACGCGGCAGACGACTACCCGCAGCTTCCCGTCTTCCCGGAAGAGGGCACCTTCAGGATGTCAGGGGAGTCGCTCGTCGAGACCGTGGAGAAAGTGTCGCGCTCGTACTCGCGGGACGAGACCAGGCCCGTGTTGACGGGAATCCTGATCAGCTTCGAAGACTCGCGCGTAAGAATGGTCACGACTGACTCCTACCGCCTCAGCATCAAGGAGACTGAGCTCGCGACTACCTCTTTTGAGGGCTCGAGGGAGGCGATCATACCGGCGCGGGCGATGCAGGAAGTCTCCAGGATCTTCTCCAGCTCAGATGAGGACGACGTCGAGGTGGCGCTCTCCGAGAACCAAGCCTTGTTCAGGATCGGCGACGTCGTGTTGGGCACGCGGCTCATAGACGGCAACTTCCCTGAGTACAGGCGACTCTTGCCCGGTGGATTCGAGCGTGAGATCTCTGTTTCGCGGGAGGAGTTGGTCGGCACCCTGAGACGGGTCAACCTCTTCGCCGCCCGCCAGACGCCGCCGGTCCCTGTGAGCCTCTCCTTCTCCGAAGGTTCCGTGGAAGTGATCGTGCGAAACGGCGAGGTGGGAGACGCGCACGAACGGCTGCCCGCCTCCAGCGAGGACGAGTTCCTGATCTCCTTCAACCCCGGCTACCTGCTCGACGGCGTCTCCGCGATAGATTCGGAGAACGTCGTCTTCAAGCTCAACGAACCGCTCAAGCCGGGGCTTATCGTGCCTGAGAAGAACGGGAACGGTGAAGAGCCCGACTTCCTGTACCTGATCATGCCGATGCGCGACCCGTCACGCAGCTGACCCTTGCGGATCCAACCTGGCACGACGCTGGGCCGGGCACTGAAGGCGGCCGGCCTCGTCGGGACGGGCGGCGAGGCGAAAGTCCTGATCCAGGCCGGAGAGGTCAGCGTGAACGGTGAGGTCGAGACGCGCCGTGGTCGCAGGCTCGAAGAGGGTGACGTGGTCGAGGTGGGGGATGAGCGGTTGGAGATCGGTTGAGCGCCTATCTGCGGGCCCTGCGCCTGGTCAACTTCCGCAACTACGTCGATGCCACGGCCCTGCTCGCCCCCGGTCTGAACGTGGTCGTCGGGGACAACGCCCAGGGGAAGACGAACCTGCTCGAGGCCATCGCCTTCAACGTCGCTGGCTCTTCGCCCCGCACCCCGAAGGAGAACGAGGTCGTCCGGTGGGGTGCAGACTTCGCCCGCACCGAGGCCCGCATAGCACTCGACGGCTCCACGGGCGAACGCGGCGTGGCCATCGGCTACGCTCCCGGGCAGAAGAAGCGCATCACCGTCGACGGGGTCCTGGCTTACTCGCTCACCAACTACGCCGCCGGCGGCGCGGGG
>DASQWQ010000285.1:0-7816 GCA_035640175.1 Rubrobacter sp.
GCCTCCTCCTTGAAGACGCGCCTGTCCTTCTCGGTGAAGTGGTTCTTCCAGTCACCTGCTATCCCCTTGCGATAGAAAGAAGACGAGGCTTCCTCGCCCTGAGTCCTGCCGCCAGAGAGCTGCTCGAAGCTCGCGGCCTCCACGCACCCGCGGGCGACCTCCTCATCCGAGTCGGCTTCCAGGAACTCCAGCAGCCTCATGACCTCACCGACCGGCTCCGCGAGGAGGTCCTCGTAGCGCACCTGGTAGTAGTTGTCGCCAAGGAGCGCCGCATCCTCCATCGCCCTACTCACAGACGTACTCCAGCTCCTTGCAATCTCGGCTACATGTTCGCCGGTGAAGATGCTCTCCCCTGAGCCCCCGAAGGTCTCAGGGTCCTTACGGTAGGCTTCACGCTTTGCAACCTTCTCGCGAGAGAGCTTACGGCGACCGCCCTGGTCGGTCGCATTATTCCACTGGTGGTGAACCGAGGACACAGCCACGTCCCTGCCGTCCCTGACTATGTGCACGACCTTTGCACCAGGGCAGATAGAGGAGATCTCCTCTACCACGCCAGGGGTGGTGAACGGGCTCTTGTCCCCGACGATCTTCTTGTTCGTCTTCCTGAGCTTCTCTTGCATGAGGTAGTTTATGGTGTTGGCCACGATGTCTTCGAGGTTAGGGTCCTGACCCCGAAGGGTCCAGGGGTTGTGGCTCAGCCACCTCTTCAGCTCCTTCGAACGGGCGAGGGCGCCGTGCAGGGCGTTGGACGTGTCCTTGCCGAAGAACTTGCCCTCCCCCCTGCAGAGTATCTCTGGATGGGAGTTGAAGAGCCTCATCAACCAGGAGGTGCCTGATTTCGAACGTCCTATAAGGAAGAACAGGGATACGACCTCCTCCGAAGCGCCGTGCGTGGCGCTCCTATCCGGAGTAGACTCTGCCAGCAGCCCGTTGGGTTCTTCGCCAGCTACAGGCCGCTGAGCTTCCCGTGATCCTGCATCGCGGCTCTTCGACTTTCGAGAGCCCCGACTTCCGTTGCGGGTTACGCCTACCTCGAGGTTTAGGAACGCCTTTATGTTCCGCGCTATCTCGAAGGCCGTTCGGTACTCGAAGATCGGCACCCGGTGTTTCTCCTATCGAGGTGCGTTGCTACTACAAAGTACGATGCTCTCACAAAAACCTGATTCCTACTAGTGGCGTCGGAGCCGTAGCGGCCTCAACCACAGGACGGTATCCCCGGCACATCTTGATAGACTGTCACGGATCGCCGTTGTTAGCTGTTTCAAGATGCCGTTGGGAGGCGCGGGTGGATCTCTCGTTGTGTATAGCGACGAAGAATTCGGCCGAGTACATCGAGAAGCTCTTGCGGGTCGGGAGGAGCTTCGCTGACGAAGTGGTCGTGGCCGTCGACGCCTCGAGCAACGACCTCACCGAGAGAGTTTGCTACGAGCACGCCGACAGGGTCCTTCGCGTAGAGTCGCCTGGCTACGTGGAGCGGATCCTCCCCTGGCTCAACGAGCAGTGCAAGGGGGATTGGATCCTTCGCCTCGACGACGATGAGCTCCCCAGCGTGGGTTTGATCGAGATCCTGCCCGCCCTTATGAAGGATCGTGAGATGACCCATTACCATCTGAGACGGCGTACGATGATCGGGGAAGATAGAACGCAATGGATAGCCCAGCGCCCGTGGTGGCCTGATTGGAAGTTAAGGTTGTTCCGCAACATCCCTTCGATCGTGCGGATTCCCGGTCGCCTGCACACAGGATACGAGGTCAAGGGGGCCTCTCGCTTTCTTTACAGGGGTTCGATCTATCACTACGACTTCGTGTATCACGGCGAGCAGCATCGCAAGGAGAAGGTGCGGCAGTACAAGATCATATCGCCCGAGAAGAGCGGCAGTCATCACTATTCCCTTCCCAATGAGGACGCGCTGATCACGCGCCCGATCCCGACCGATGACGCACCAGCAGACGATACTGCCGAAAGCAGACCGCCGCCCGCGCGGCCCCCGATCAGGCACGTAGACCTGGCCGAGATCGACCGGGCGGCCGTTCAAGAGTGCGAGTATGGCCCGGCGCTGTTCAGAGCGCGTCTTGAGTGCATAGATTGTCCGCGGCTCATGGAAGCGGGACGGTGGTACAAGGTAGACGTCGATCTGCGCAACGATAGCCCCGTAGCGTGGCCTTTGCCCGAGACGGGCGCGCCGGACGTGCGCGTAACCTACCACTGGCTCTCAGCCGACGGAGACCTCTACGACTATAAGGGGCGCCGGACAGGACTACCCCACATGCTGAGGCCCGGCGAGACGACCAGGCTGCCCGCGCCGGTGCGCTCCCCTAAGGAGCCTGGAGACTACATCCTCCAGTGGGATATGGTCATCCCGCAGGTCGCCTGGTTCTCCAGGCAGGGATGGCGAGGACCTGAGATCCCGGTGAGCGTCGAAGGTGCGTGACGACCTCTTCAGCCCGGGTAGAACTCCTTTAGCAGGGGGGCCGATACCTGCTCCACGATCTCAACCTGACCGGGGGTGAGATCCTCCCTCCAGCCGCCCGGCGTCGCCTTGCGGTAGAACTTTCCCTGTCCCTTCTCTTTCTCCGGTATGTTCTCCCAGGCGTGCTTCTCCACCGCCCGCGCGAGATCTCCTCCTCCGACCTCGATCCCCAGCGTCGAGTAGAGGCGCTCCATAGTGCCGAGAGTATCCTCGCGTAGTTCCTCGTACTTGATCAGGACCTTGGGACCCTTGTGGGCTTCGTACGCGTCCCTGGCCTTCCCCGCGTGGCGCACATAATTCTGGGCCCGACGCCTCACCCAGACATCAGGCTGATTATCTGCCAGCGCCTCTCTCTTCCAGCCGCGATCCGCCGCGTTGTCGTACTGCCAGCTACCCTTCCTGGCGGCGTCCAAACCAGAAGCGGCGACGTCCCTGGGGTCGCGTACGAGGAAGATCACACGGCTCGCCGGCATCGCCTCCGCGAGCAGCGGCGCGCCTATGGAGCCGTTCGGCTCCTTTATGATCAAGTAGCCCCTCTCGGCGACCTCGGGAAAGCGCGCAGTCGCTTCGCTGAGGACGAAGGATTGGATGGAATCGAGCCAGCTCCCTTTGTGATAGTCCCCGAGAATGTAGTGCTTGACCTTCTGGTGGCCCGCCGCTCCGACATAGTACAGGTCGCCGAAGAGCTTCCCGACCAGCGGCTCGTTCCACACCTCGTGGCCCTCGACCTCGCCCATCATCGAGCTGAGCCAGGTGCTGCCGCTACGGTTGGAGCAGAAGATCCAGACGACGTTCTCGGGGTAGACCCCGCCGGATCTCGGAGCGGGCGCTGCCAGCCTCTGTTTTAGCCCGGCTATCTCTCGATCTTTCTCTTCGAGTCGCATGCGGACCCGCGCGAGCTCCCCGGCATGGGTAGCGGGCTGCCCTGATACGTCCGGATCTCTTGCCGGTATCTCGCCGCGGGTAAGGCCAGCCTCCAGGTTCAAATACGCTCTTATGCCCCGCGCTAACTCGATGACCGTGCGGCTATTGAAACCTGGCATCAGGGGTCCTTCCTGTTACGGAGTGTCATCGTTTCAGCGAGCATCTTGCCTACCAATCCAGGTCTCTCTCGTAACCGAGCCGGATCAAGAGTTCCCCCGCTTCCTCTTTGTAGATCTCCTTGTCGCGCTCGGTGAAGTAGTTGTTCCAATCACCCGCAACGCCTTTACGATAGAAGGAGGACGTATCCTCCTGGCCCCGTTCGCGCCCCTTGGAGAGTTTCTCGAAGCTCGCCGAGCCAACGGCTTGCTGCAAGGCCTTCTCGCTGGTATCGGCGCCGAGGAATCCTGCCAGCCTACCCACCTCCTCGTTAGGGCGCTCCAGCAGATCCTCGTAACGTACCTCGGCGTAGTTTGGCCCGAGCAGGACCGGGCCGTCCTGTGCTGTCTTGCCCACCCTCGCGTTCCAGCTCCTGGCCGCCCCGCGCAGCCGCTCCTCGGTGAACATGCCCTCGCCCGTCTGCAGGAGCTTTTTCGGGTCTTTGCGGTAGATTTCGCGCCTCTGGAACTCTCCGGGTTTCAGGGTCTGCACACCGCCCTGGTCCGTGGAGCGGTTCCACACGTGGTGCAGCATGGAGACGGCCTGATCCCTACCGTCTCTTATGATGTGGATAACTTTGGCCTCGGGGTAGATCCTGCTAACCTCCTGGATGAAATCCGGGTTGAGCAGCGGCGACTTGTCGCCGACCAGCTTCTTGTTTGTCTCGCGCAGTCGTCCCACGAGGAAGTGCTCGGTTGCGAGGCGGGTCAGGTTGTCGAGGTGCCTGGCAGCGTCGCCCTCCCTGGCCCAGACGGAACGCTCGACCCACATCCTGAGGTACTCGGAGTGGAGCAGCGCGTAGTAGAGGGAGCTCGGCAGGGCCTGCGTGCCCTCGGGGTCGAAGTTCGCCCGCCTCCAGTCGGCGGCGAAAAACCGTCCCTCACCCTTGCAGAGTATCTCGGGGTGACCGTCCAGCATCCTCATCAGCCAGGAGGTGCCTGACTTGCCCACCCCCGTAACGAAGAACACGGGGGTGTTGCCTCGTTCTCGACGCGCAGGTTTGCGTCTCGCCGACGGGACCCTGACCGCGCCTCCGGGCAGGCGCGCGGGCGCTCTTGTCAGCGCGGGCACCCAGCCAAGGCGCGACCCGAGTCCTCTTGCTACCCCCTCAAGGCCCGTCACACCCGTCTCCAGGTCGATGCACAGACTAGTATTTCGCCCGAGCCTGAGCGTCATCTTCTTCTTCAGAATAGGCATTGCTCTCTCCAATCGAAGTCAAAGGCCTGGCGTTATCACGCCCGCTGTTCGCCCCATTCACGGATCGAGATTCTTCGCCCTCCCGTACGAAGAGCTCCCGTCAGGGTAGAACTCATCGAGTATGGCGACCGTCAACTCCTCTACTATCCTGGCCTGCTCGGGGGTGAGATCTTCCTTCCAACCTCCCGGGGTTGCTTTGCGGTGGGGTTTATCAGGCCCCTTCTTGTTCTCGGGCACGTTCTCCCACGCGTGGCTCTGGACTACCCTGGCAAGCTCCTGTTCGCCGACCGGGATATCCAGCTTCGAGTAGAGCTGTCTCATGGTCTTCAGGGTGTCGGCCCGCAGGTCCTCGTAGCGGACGACGACTCTCGGGCCCTTGTGGACCTCGTAGGCTTTTCTGGCGTTGCCGAGGCTCACCGTGTACATGTTGGCCCATTGCCGCGCGAATTCGTCAGGGTCTGTGTCGGCGAGCGAATCGCCGCCCCCGTTAGCCCGCCACCCTTCGCCCCAGCTACCCTTCCTCTGTGCTGCCATGGCTGAGGCGACAACGTCCCTGGGGTCGCGGACCAGCAGGATCATACGGCTCTCCGGGAAGGCTTCGGCCAGCAGCGGCGCCCCTATGGAGCCGTTGGGCTCTTTGATAGCCAGGTAGCCGTTCTCGCCGAGGCCCGAGAAGCGCGCGTTGGCACCCTCCAGCACGAAGTTGCGGATGGAGTGGATCCAGGCCTCCCTGTAATCGTCTCCCAGGGCGTAGTCTTTGCGGCCCCGCATCCTGTCCCCCGCCCTGATGTAGTAAGCCGAGCCGAAGAGCTCGCCGACGTACGGTTCGTTCCACCTGGCGTGGCCTTCGAGATCCCCCATCATGGTGCTTAGCCAGCTGCTCCCTGTCCGCCCCGAGCCGAACATCCAGATCACGTTCTCCGGCTTTATGCCTCCTCCAGGCAGACCGAAACTCCCTGCGACCAGCCGAGACCGCAGCCCGGCGTTCTCCTTGTTCTTCTCCCTGAGCTCTCGACGCAGTTGCTCGATCCTCTGGTTCTGCCCGGCGCCAGAAGGCCTCGGGGCCGCACCTCTGCCCGGAGTCCCTGGCGTACCCGCCCCCGATTCGGGGACCCTGCCACGAACGACTCCAGCTTCCAGGTTCAAGAAAGCCTTTACGCTTCGGACCGCTAATGCTACGCGCTGGCTGAAGACAGGCATCCTACGATCTCCTCGGTGGGCTCGGAAGTGGATAGGTCCGACCATTCCAGATTCTACGGCCGAAGATCTCGGAACCGCTCCTCATTCGTGCGCCGCCCTTGTTGCGACGACCGCGTACTCGCCCGTCTCGTAGCGGTCGACCTCCACCTGGCCCTTCCCGTTGGGGTGGAACACGTAAGCGCTCTCAAAGCCGCTGATCTCACAGAGCGCCAGCGCCACCTCGGGGAAGAGCGGATGCTGGTGGGTGGGGTCTACCCAGAAAGTCTTCAACGCAGGGACAGAGTGCGGGTTGACCGTCTCCAGGATAAAGAGGCCTCCTGGCTCGAGCTTCCGCAAGCCCAAGCCGTAGAAGCGTAAGAGCTGCTCGTAGGGCATGTGCTCTATCACCTGGGCGCAGAAGATGGCGCCTATAGAATCGTCAGCATGCTTCGTCAGGTAGGAGTTCGCGTCCGCGACCTCCACATGCTCGTGGCCCTTGGCCCTGCACCGCCGGACCATGTCGGGGTCGGGATCTATGCCGGCGTACTTCAAGCCCCGCTCGCGCAGGAGATCCAGGAACTCCCCGCGTCCGCACCCGATGTCGAGCACGGGCTCGCGGTTCCCGAGGAGGTCGAGGTAGCGACGCTGGCGGTCGCGGATAAAGTGCTCGGGGCCCCGGAAGATATCCTCGAACGCGTCGTAGGTTCCCGTGCGCTCCGGATCACCGTTACGGCGGCCATAGCCCTGGACGCGCCCTGCCACAGGCTCCTCGAAGATCTCGAACGGGGAACCTGATACGTAAGGGAGAGAGCGGGTCTCGGCCACGAGCCGGTCTGCGGCCTCTACGCGGGGAACGAGCCCGCCCAGGTTCTCGCCGAGCGTACGAACCGCAGTGAAGAGCTGGTCGTTGATCTTCTGCTGCTGCGCCGTGAATGGGGTAACAAGACGAGATATCGCCTGCCGGGAGAAGCGGCCTGTCTCGGCCACTTTGGAGCCGGAGCCCTCTAGTTTTTCGCCTGCACTACCAGTCTGTGCGGCCGGCTCCTCTGCCGCACCAGGCGTGTCTCCGCGGTTCTCCGCCAATCGTGACTCCAGGCGGTCGAGCCGCGCGCCCTGCGTTCTGGCCTGCTGCCTATGGTGGTTTACGGCGTTGAGTATGTCAGCGCGGTCCTTCGCGTGACGCGACTCGAGCTGATTGAGAGCGGCGCGCAGGCTCTGATCTGCTTCCTTGACCGTGGCGAGGAGCCCTTCGTTGACCGCCCGCTGCTGCAGGGCGAAGGGCCACATCAGCTTCAGCAGGATGCGCCGAAAAGGGGCGAGGACCCTGCCCAGGGTGGAGCTCGAAGTCGCCGGCTGTGGGGTGGTCGCGATGCGGTGTGTAAGCGGGTTGGTATCGAGTCCCGCCGGGCTGTACGCGAGTGGCCTGCCCGCGTCAGGTCCTGCGCCAAGCCGTGCCCGGACGCGGCGGATGCGGTCCGCCATGGCCTTTCCTGCGGCCTCTGCGGAGTGGTTTCGGCGGAGGTCTTCCGCCGCCCTCCGGCCGCGCTCGCCGGCCTCCCCCTGGTCCTCGAAGACGTGGCGCATCAGCCGTGCGGCGTGCCCTATGTCGGGATCGGCCCACTCGCCGTCGGGAGGGTAGGGCCCGGCATCGTCGCCGACGGGCCTTAGCGTGTACTCGACGGGGTAACTGTTCTGGGGCGTCATGAACTCCATGTTGCCCGAGTACCCCGTGGCGATCACCGGTTTGCCGAGGTACATGGCCTCTGCGAGGGTGTTGCCGAAGCCTTCCGAGCGGTGAAGCGAGACGTAGCAGTCGCAGCCGGCGAACATCGCGTTCTTCTCGGCCGCCGTGACGTAACGGTCTATAACGTGGATGTCCCTGTGGCCCTT
>DASQWQ010000286.1:0-5216 GCA_035640175.1 Rubrobacter sp.
CGCGCCCTCACCTGATCTCTCGCGCCGGCGCAGGGCTGCAAGGATGGCGGTCGCGGCGTACAGACCGCAGACGATGTCCGCTATCGCCACGCCGACCTTCGTGGGCTCCCCGTCGGGGAAGCCGGTTATGCCCATGATGCCGGCCCTAGCCTGGATCAGGAAGTCGTACCCGGGACGGTCCCGGTCCTCCCCCGGTCCGAAGCCGGTTACGGAGCAGTAGACGAGACCGGGGTTGGTCTCCCTCAACACCTCGTATCCGAGGCCAAACTTCTCGAGGGTGCCACGACGCATATTTTCGATGAGCACGTCGGTCCCCGCGGCCAGGCGCTTCACCCTCTCCAGACCCTCCGGATCCTTGAGATCTACGCCTATCGAGCGCTTATTGCGGTTGACGGACAGAAAGTAGGCCGACTCGCCGCCGGCGAAGGGCGGGCCCCAGTGACGGGTGTCGTCGCCGCGCTCGGGGTGCTCGACCTTGACCACGTCCGCCCCGAGGTCCGCCAGCACCATCGTCGCGTACGGTCCGGCCAGGACCCGCGAGAGGTCGAGGACCCTGACGCCCTCTAGCGGCAACACGGCCGGGATCGTTCCCTCATGGCCACAGTTTAACGGGGCGAATACCTGCCGCGCGACGCGCAAGGGCTCGTTGCAGTGGTATGTGAGGGTCCACATAACCCAGGATCGGGTAATGTGGGACAATCTTGCTGCGCGGAGAGGATACGGAGGTCGAAGCGATGACCACAGCACGGACGGACCGCACAGAAGACGGACGACCGGCGTCCGAACGCCCTGGCGCGCACGATTTCCTGAGGATCGAAGCCCATCTCTCCGAGGAGGAGGTACGGACTCGCGAGGACGTTCGCCGGTTCGTCCGGGAGAGGATCGAGCCCAACATCCGGGAGTGGTGGGAGAGGGCGATCTTCCCGCGGGAGATAGTCCCGGAGATGGGGAGCCTCGGGCTCCTCGGCATGCATCTCTCCGGCTACAGGTGCGCCGGCAAGAGCGCCGTCGAGTACGGGCTCGCCTGCATGGAGCTGGAGGCCGGCGACTCTGGCCTGAGGACCTTCGTCTCCGTCCAGGGCTCCCTCGCCATGTCGGCGATCCACAAGTTTGGCTCCGAGGAGCAGAAGCAGGAGTGGCTCCCGAAGATGGCCCGCGGCGAGGCGATAGGCTGCTTCGGCCTCACCGAGCCCACCGCAGGCAGCGATCCCTCCAGCATAAAGACCTTCGCCCGCAAGGATGGTTCCGACTGGCTGATAAACGGCGAGAAGCGTTGGATCGGAATGGGCACCATAGCCGACGTGGCCGTCGTGTGGGCCAGGACTGACGAAGGCATCCGGGGCTTCCTCGTTCCCACCGACACTGAAGGCTTCTCCGCGCGGGACATAACCCTCAAAATGTCTATGCGTGCCTCGGTGCAGTGCGAGCTGTTCTTAGAGGATGTGAGGCTTCCCGAGACGGCGATGTTGCCGGGCGCCGAGGGCCTTAAGGGTCCGTTCTCCTCTCTCAACGAGGCGCGCTACGGCATAATCTGGGGCTCGATGGGGGCGGCGAGGAGCTGCTTTGAGTGCGCCCTGGAGTACGCCAAAAAGCTCGAGCAGTTCGGCAAGCCCATAGCCGCCTTCCAGCTCACCCAGGAGAAGCTCGTCAACATGATGCTTGAGATCGACAAGGGCACGCTCCTGGCCCTACACCTCGGGCGCATGAAGGACGAGGGCACCTTGCGCCCCGAGCAGATCTCCTTTGGCAAGCTCAACAACGTCCGCGAGGCGATAAAGATCGCGCGGGAAGCCCGGACGATCCTCGGCGGTAACGGGATAACACTCGACTACCCTGTGATGCGGCACATGAACAACCTGGAGAGCGTGAGGACCTACGAGGGCACAGACGAGGTCCACACGCTCGTGCTCGGCAACGCCATAACCGGCCTCCCGGCCTTCCGCTAGGTGGGATGAGCACGAAAAACGGCGGGGCCCGGGTCCCGCCGTTCAACTGATTACTGAGAGCTGACCGCCCTAGATCACCGAGCTGGCAGGACCGCCGGCGACGTAGATGGTTTCGCCGCTGATGTAGGAGGCCTCGTCAGAGACGAGGAAGGAGACGACGTTGGCGATGTCCTCGACTCGGCCGAAGCGCTTGAGGGGGATGTTCTTCGCGAACCGATCCTTCATCTCCTCCATGCTCATGCCGACGCGCTCGGCGGCCTCCTTGGTCATCTCCGTCTCGATCCAACCCGGCGCCACCGCGTTGACGTTGATGTTGAACCTACCCAACTCCAGCGCCAGCGTCCGGGTCAGCGCCTGCAACCCAGCCTTGGCCGAGGAGTAGTTAGCCTGCCCCCTGTTCCCTAAAGCCACGATGGAGCTTGTCATCACGATCTTGCCGTACTCCTGCTCCACCATGTACCTCTGCGCCGCCTTGGAGCACAAGAAACTCCCCTTCAAGTGGATGTCCAACACCGTGTCCCAGTCCTCCTCGCTCATCTTGAAGGCGAGGTTGTCCCGCAGAACCCCGGCGTTGTTGACCAAAATGTCGACCCGCCCGAAACGGCCCACGATCTCCTCGAAAGCCGCATCGACCTGCTGGGCGCTCGATACGTCGCACGCGATCGCGATCGCCTCGACCCCGGCCGCCTCGACGGCCTCCACCGTGTGCCGGCAAGCCTCCGCAGAGAGGTCCAGCACCGCGACGTTAGCCCCGTCCTGCGCCAGCCGGATCGCCTCGGCCGCCCCAATGCCCCGGGCAGCACCCGTCACGACCGCCGTACGTCCGCTTAGCCTCACGAGCACACCTCTCTCGGTCGCCCACCATTGCACCCAACACCACTCGTCGCTGGGGCTCGTTACATACTAGTTGAAATTATATACGAAATGAACTTATGTGTCTAGCGTAGATATAATCTAGATCAACATAGTTATTGGGGTCGGGCGAACTCCTGGAGCTGTTCTTTCGGGATTATAGAGCGTCGTGGCGAGCTGGTTTGTCCGCGGGATCACAACGGCCCTCTTCGACATTAGCGGGGGCCTTTGTTTCTGGATGGTCGTTGTGTTGTTCTCAGGTTCTGATGTAGACCCCGCCGTTTATATCGAGGGCTTGCCCGGTGATGTAGTCACCGTCCTCGACCAGGAAGCGCACCGCTCGGGCTATCTCTTCCGGCTGGCCGAAGCGGCCGAGGGGAACGGTCTTCAGGAGCTTCTCTCGCTGCTCATCAGGGATGCTGGCGACCATGTCGGTCTCTATGAAGCCCGGGCAGATCGAGTTCACCGTTATGCCGAAGCGGGCCAGTTCCTTGGCGGCCGTCTTGGTGAAGCCGAGCAGGCCGGCTTTGGCCGCCGAGTAGTTGGCCTGGCCGACGTTGCCCGCCTCGCCCACGAAGGAACTCATGTTGATGATCTTGCCTCCGCCCTGCTCCATCATGTGGGGCAGCGCGGCGTGCACAGTGTAGAAGGCGCTGTTCAGGTCCACCTGGATGACCTTATTCCAGTCCTCCACCGAGAGCTTCCTCAAGGTGCGATCTACGTTTATCCCGGCGTTGTTGACCAGCACGTCTATCCGGTTGAACTCCTCTATCGTCTGGTCTATGAGGCTCTGGGCCTGTTCGGGATCTGAGACGTCGGCCTGTACTGCTATGGCCTCCCCGCCGTTCTCGGAGATCTGGCCGACCAGCTCCTCCGCGGGTTCCTTGCTCCGCGAGTAGTTGACCACGACCTTCGTCCCGTCGCGCCCCAACTCCTCCGCGATGGCGCGGCCTAAACCCCGGCTGGCCCCAGTAACCACCACCACCGCTTCCTTCAAAGTGCCCACCAGCGTCTCCCTTCCCTAGGATCCCTGCAGCCCAAGTTTATTGACAGGGAAATCCCCGTTCAAACTATGTACGATACGCATATAAGCCGGGACACCCGACGCCCACAGAAAGGCTCTTTAAGCCTCGACACCTAAGACGCTACAATGCAACAAAAATATTCCGCCGGCACCCTTGACGGCACGGTATCTATATGTAAAATGCACATAGAGTATGGAAGAGAGTGTTATGGACAACGAGGAACACAAGCGCGAGGCCGAGTCCCGGGAGCGTAAGTTCCGGGGAGTTGAGGCGCGGCCGAGGAACTGGCTGGTACCGGTGATACTGCTCTCGCTCCGGGAGTGGAACTCGTACGGGTACGAGCTCATGGAGCGGGCGGCGGCGTTCGGGTTCGAGGCGATGAACCCTGGGACGTTGTACCGGACGCTGCGGCAGATGGAGAAAGAGGGCATCGTCGAGTCCACCTGGGAGACCTCCAGGGGTGGGCCGGCGCGCCGGATGTACACCATCACCGACGCCGGCAAGGCCTACCTCGACTTCTGGGCCAAGTCGCTGGAGCAGTACCAGCAGACCATGGAGACTTTCTTCCGGATGTATACGGGCAGGCCGCTACGGCCCGAAGAGAGGAAGGACAAGGAGTAGCGGCGGCAAGCTATTTCGCGCAAGAGTGCGAGAAAGGAGTAGCAGGCAGTGGCTAACATGGACAAGGCTAACAAGGCTGCGGAGCGGCTCGCGGAGACCACGCGGGATTCCTTCGGGACGGTCCTCGATCACGCCGTCGGTCTGCAGGAGCGCAACGTGCGTTTCGCGCAGGGGCTGGTGGACGACTCGATCAAGGAGCTGCGCTCTCAGGTCGAGAGCAACCGGGCGATGGCCCAGGAGCTCGTAGATAGGGCCGAGAGGCAGCGCGACGCCTTTCAGACCCTCCTCGAGGAGTCGGTTGACGCCTACATGGATCTGGCGTACGTGCCCTTCTCCTACTACAAGGAGGGCCTGGAGGCCACTAAGAAGGTCGTCAGGTAAGAAGGCCTTCGAAGGTTTAGAGGGGGAGCGGGCCCGGGGGCTCGCTCCTTTTCGTTTCGAGGGACTTCGAGCGTTCGCCAAGGCGCTCGCCAAGGTGTGAACGGTGCACGCGCGGGGTAAAAATCCTTTTGCAAGCAAACGGCGGAAGAAGGGGCAGACGGAGGTCATGGATGAGAAGCAGCAAAATCAGGTAAACGAGGCGGCCGAGAAGTTCGCCGAGTCACTCACCGAAGCCTACCAGGCTCTCGCTGACCGTTCGGTTTCCGCCCAGGAGCTCAACGCGCAGCTCACCCAGGACTTCTTCAACGGCGTGATCAACAACCTCAGGACCCAGGCCGAGAACAACCGCGCCTTGGCCGAGGACCTGATCGAGCAGCAGCGCAAGCAGCAA
>DASQWQ010000287.1:0-12838 GCA_035640175.1 Rubrobacter sp.
GCCTACGGCCTTCGCTTGTCAGCACGCCGCTTGCAGCGGCTTTCAGCATTTCAGCAAGTGCTTGCGCATGCGGAAGCTGACTAGCTGACTGGAGCAATTTTGCAAAGAGGCTGAACCTCCTTGCGAACATTCGAGCAACACGAAACTACTTCAGCTTGTGGGCGTCTTTTTCTCTCCTAGAACGGTTTTCCAAGATGGTGAGCCCCTTCGAAAACACCCTCGGGGTTGAGCCTGAGCCATAAGCGCGGTAGGCCTTTATCTTTTGGCTGAAGTGCTGAAGTGCTGAGAAGCGAAGGCCTTAAAGGCCTGAGCGCGCTGAGGGCTCTTTCTCGGAAAGGTTCATACTTTTCTTGAAAGGCTCTAGAGAGGATTGCCGTCGAGTAGGTGCGGTTCGCGAACCGCCCCTACTCGACGATGGTCTGGGCCAAGATCCAGAGGCTGGTTATGGTGTAGAGGACCATCAGGATGAGCATCGGGAGCTGGCTCCTTAATGCGCGTCCCGGATCGCGCAGGAGGCGCAACGAGATTGAGTGTGCAAGATAGACGGCGATCACGTGCCCGGCCACGATGAGCGTGACCTGCGAGTACCAGACGAACCCAGCCCCGACGATGCCGTAACGGGGTTCGAAATCGGCGGTGCCGAAGAGGTTCCAGCCCCATCCGAGAGGGTCGGAGACGAGGGAGATCATCATTTGCCCCTGAACGAGCAGGTACGTGTAGTAGTGGGCCACCTGATAGGCGATCGCGATGGGTACGAGCGAGAAAGCGTACGCGGCCGCAAGCCGCCCGAAACCTACCCCCCCTCTACCGCCGAAGATTCGGCTCAGTTCCACAAAGCCGAGATAGATGCCGAAAAACAGCAAGGGCAGCAGCATCGTCCCTAGCGTCTGCGTCACAGGGGTAAGACGAACGATCTCGAGCCACAGCGGGGTCTCGAGCAACCCGTCGAAAGTCACGCCCGCAAGCACCACGATAATAAACGCGGCCCCGCCCGGCGTCACCTTCTCAGGCAGTCCGAGACCGACCGCAGGAGGGCGTAGGTTCAATTCGCGCCCGTCCGGCGCGGCGCGGGCGAAGCACTCGTAACAGTTCACGCACGTTCCTCCTGCGTCGTCACCACAGCCATCGCAGACCAGGCAAACGTCAGGGTCCTTCACCCTGACTTCTGTGGGCGCAAACCTGCCGAGCAGGCCGAAGAACACCGAGAACACATCTCCCCGGCGCAGCCAGATCTCTTTGCCGAAGAAGGCCATGCCGTAGAGTGTGATCAGGGAGTAAGCGAGAGCAAAGAGGGCGATGTTGCGCGGCACGTACGAGCCCGAGAAGACGTTCTCGATCCAGACGAACACGAGGTAGAGTCCAACAGCGGGCCAGATGCCGAGAGCTTCGGGGTAGGGCTCGTCGAGCTCGAGCCCGTCCCTGTAGCCGAGCCGGCGGACCAGCCCTTCGGCCCAATCAAAGACTACCCTCCAGGGGTTCACGAGCAGCCACAGGTTCCCGACGAAAGCGGTAAAGAGGCTGAGGCCCACCCACCATGTTACCCACACGAAAGTCGGGGTGAAGTTTAATCCGCTCTGCAAACCAACCAGGCCGGCGATCACGACGACCAAGAAGAGCGCGACAGAGAGCAGGTGCAGACCGCCTGTGAGCAGGCGTGAAGTCAAGATGTTTCTCAGGGAGCGAATACGAAACAGATCGAAGCGGGGATACCGATAAGGGGGGTCCCACTCCTTACGAGAGAACAGGACCAAAGGTACGAAGGAGAGCACCACGGCGGCGGCGGCGCCGTAGAGGTAGAGCCAGAGCGGGATCGGGATATCGTAGGTAGGCCCGAAACCGTGGGCCAGCGCAGGACGGGCACCGGCCAGGATGAATGAGAACGCGAGCGCGGCAGCTGCGACGCGGCGCATCATCCCCTCCCTACCGGGGGCGCACCTGTAGTACGCCGAGCTCCCTCTCGGATTCGTGGTCTTCGATCTCGAAGCGTCCCGTGAGATCCGCCCTGAAGCGAAGGCTGGCCTTCTGTCCTGGCCCGACCTCTTGCTCTACGTCGTAGCCGTGTAAGTGTAACTCCATCGGCCTATCAGAGCTAACCCGGAGTGTCACGCTGTCGTTCTCGTTGACGGAGATCTCGGCCGGGCTCATCTCGCCGCCCTGGATGGAGACGGCGATCGTCCGGTCGCGTGGCACGCTGGCCGGGGTGTCGGGGCGTAGCAGGAAGAACAGCCCGCCCAGGATGAGTACGATCACCGCGATCAGGATCAGGCTTCTAGCCAGTATGCCTCCGTTCTCCGTGGCGCCGGGTTCTAGTCTTCGTCACGATCCGTGCCCGACTGTAGTGTGGAGGCGCCCGAGGTCAACGTCTCTCACGCCGCGTGGTCACGTACCTCATGAGGCCATCGGTTAGCATACTGTAGGTTCCGGCCAGGTCGTAGTGCTCCGACTGCGTGATGTCGGAGCCCTCTGCGAGCATCTCCGCGTCCCCTTTGGCCTTTAACAGCTCGGAGATCTCCTCGCGCTCGGCGCCATCGCCTATCTGCCCCTCGACGAAAAGCAACCAGTCCTGGAGGCGCTGCTTGAGCTCGCCGAGATGCCGTCCGACGTCCTCGTAGCTTCCAAAGTGTGTGGGCCAGAGGCTTGCGGGGTCCAGCTGCCTTATGTAGTTGATGCTCTGTACCCACACCTCGATGTCGATCTCGGGCGGAGGCGTCGGCGGGCGGATGTAGGACTGGCCCGGCAGCCTTATACCGGCCACGTCACCGGTAAAGAGCGCCCCTGAGCCAGGCTCTAGGTAGGCGAGGTGATGGTAGGCGTGACCCGGCGTGTCATGGGCGACGAGGACACCTTCTGCGGTCTCCGTCTCCTCACCGTCTTTCAGGACCTTGATCCTATCCTCAGGCACGGGACGCGCCTCACCCCAGAGCTCGTCCATCCTCTCGCCGTAGATGCGGGTGGCGCTCTTTACGAGCCTCGAAGGGTCGGCAAGGTGCGGGTAGCCGACCTCGTGAACGTAGAAGGTCGCGTTGGGCAGCACCTCCGAGAGATGTCCCGAGGCACCGGCGTGGTCAAGGTGTACATGCGTGAGGTAGACCTGCCGCACGTCTTCGTGGGAGACGCCACGATCCTTCAGGCCAGCGGTGAGCCGGTAGAGGCAGTTCGTCGGACCAGTCTCGACGAGGGCGGCGGAAGTCCCGTGCTCGCCGAGCAGGATGAACGAAGCTATAACCTGCCCAGTATTCATGAAGTTAAGGTCTATGATCTCTATCTTCATCTATGATCCTTTGGGCTGTGGCTCCAAGCGGAGATTATACAGACCCTCTTTGTTAGACTTCCGGCGCGCGTCGAAAAAGAAAGGACTCTGTTTTGGATCTCAACCTCATGCGGGAGCTATCCGTCAAGACGGACACCAAGATCGTCCTGCTCGTCGTGGACGGCCTGGGAGGGCTGCCTATGGACCCATCAGGCCAGACGGAGCTCGAGGCCGCGGACACCCCGAACCTCGACGCCCTCGCCGCCCGGTCTGACCTTGGGCTCTCGCGTCCCGTCGCAGCAGGGGTGAGCCCTGGGAGCGGTCCAGGCCATCTCAGCCTCTTCGGATACGACCCCGTCCGCTTCCAGGTCGGACGCGGCGCGCTCTCCGCACTCGGCGTCGGCTTCGACCTCGGCGAGAGCGACCTGGCAGCCCGCGTGAACTTCGCAACCAAAGACGAGTCGGGCAGGATCTCGGACCGGAGGGCAGGCCGTATCCCCTCCGAAAAGGGTGAGGAGCTCGTCGGGCTACTCAACGAGAAGCTGAACCTCGACGGCGTCGAGGTCTTCGTCGTGCATGAGAAGGAGTACAGGGCCGTTGCCGTCTTCAGGGGCGAGGGGCTCTCTGACGCCCTGGCCGACTCTGACCCCCAGCGCACGGGCCTCGAACCACTCCCCGTCGAGCCGATGGACGGGTCATCGGAGGCCAAAAAGAGCGCCCGGATCGCAACTTCCTTCGTCCAGCAGGCAAACGAGATCCTGGGTGACCAGCACCCCGCGAACACCGTCCTCGTGCGCGGCTTCGGGATGCACCCTGCCCTCCCTTCGTTCGAAGAGATCTACGGGCTGGACGCGGCCGCCATCGCGAGCTACCCGATGTACAAGGGACTGGCCCGCCTCGCCGGGATGCAGCTCCTGAAGGAAGGCGAAGGCATCTCCGGAGAGTTCGAGACGCTGAAAGCAAACTGGGACGAGCACGATTTCTTCTTCGTCCACATCAAACCCACAGACGCCGCGGGCGAGGACGGGGACTTCGAGGGGAAGGCATCCGTGGTCGCGCAGGTAGACGCCCAGATACCCGTGCTGCTCGACCTCGGCCCCGACGCACTAGCCGTCACGGGCGACCACGCGACGCCGGCAAAGATGAAGAGCCACTCCTGGCACGGGGTACCGTTCTTGCTCGCCTCCCCGTACACCCTGCCGACCGCGGACAACTTCGGGGAGCGCCCTTGCGCGGGTGGCTCGCTCGGCGTTTTCCAGGCGGAGGAGATCATGGGCTATCTCATGGGCCACGCTATGAAGCTCAACCGCTTCGGCGCATGAAAGCTAGTCAGCACGCTACGGCTTCGCCTCCGCTTGTCAGCATGTCAGCACGCCTGACGGCGGCTCTCAGCCCTTCAGCAGGGTGGTGTAGGCCTCGCCCAAGGCTCGGGAGAACCTCCGAGGGTTACTCCCACGCGACGGGGCGTGGCCCCGGACGGGCGAAGCTGACATGCTGAAAGCGAGGCCCTAAGGCCTGAAGCGTGCTGAAATGCTGACAAACGAAGCCCAAAGGGCGTAGCGTGCTGACCAGCGAGAAAATCGCTGTTCTAGAGCGGGAGATCATCTCCTGTCGTCGCTGCCCGCGCCTCGTCGCCTGGCGTGAGGAGGTAGCCAGGGAGAAGCGGGCTTCTTTCAAGGACGAGACCTACTGGGGACGTCCCGTCCCTGGCTTCGGCGATCCTGAGGCCAGCGTCGTCCTCTTTGGCCTCGCCCCCGCTGCCCACGGGGCGAACAGGACAGGACGCTTCTTCACCGGCGACCGCTCTGGCGATTTCTTGTTCGCATCGCTCCACCGCACGGGTTTTGCCAACAAGCCGGTCTCACGGAGCAAGGACGACGGGCTGTGTCTATCGGGACTCTGGATCTCTGCCGCCGTCCGCTGCGCCCCGCCCCAGAACAGACCGACCCCGGACGAGCGTGACGCCTGCCTCCCTTACGCCGCCCGCGAACTGGAGGTGCTCGACGCGAAGGTCGTCGTCTGCCTCGGCGCCTTCGCCTGGGACGCCGCCCTGCGACTGCTGGGAAAGAGGCCGAAGCCGAAATTCGCCCACGGCGCGGAGTGTGAAGCCGGCTCGCTCGTTCTGATCGGTTGCTACCACCCATCGCAGCAGAACACCTTCACCGGCGTCCTCACCCCCGAGATGCTCGACACGGTCCTGTCGAGGGCGCGATCTCGGTCCCTGGAGTTATTCGGAACCAGAGAAGGCGACGGACCCGTCAGATAGAATGGATGCTCGTGGATTCCTTTGAGACCGAAAGGGTTCGTGCGATCGTGCCGGCGGCGATGCTGCTCCTCGCTGTGCTGCTCTTGGTCTGGGCCTGCTCCGATGAGACCGGGAGGAATCCCGACAAAGAAAACAACCCTCCTAAGGAGAAGACGGAGGTCACGCAAGAGACGACGTCCGCTCCCACCACCGGACTGGAGACGACAGGGGAATCGCCGCCTCCGGAGATCACCCTCGGCGAAGACCCCGGCGGTAAGCCTGAGGTCGTGATCCAGCTGGAAGGGGACCCAGAGACCACGTTCTCCGGCCTCTGCTCGGTGGGAGGAAAGCGTAGCGTGCTGAGCGGCCAGGTCCCCAAGAGCTTCGCGTTCGGCTTGAAAGGAAGGCAACTCTCGTGCCGCATCGAGAAACGGGACGGGGGCACCGGCGACCTCAAGGTCGTCCTTGTCGCGGGCGAAGCCACCAGATCCGTTCAGCAGACGAACGCACCAGGCGGCGTCATAAAAGTCTCGTATAAAGGTGATGAGTAGGAGGGAGAAATCTTGAACCGCGAAGATTCCTGGGAGCTTATGTGCACGTGGACAGAGAGTGACTCCCTGCGCAAGCACATGCTCGCCGTCGAGGCCGCCATGCGAGCCTATGCGCGCTGTTTCGGCGAGGACGAGGAGAAGTGGGGCATAACCGGCCTCCTGCACGACATGGACTACGAGAAACACCCCACGCCGGACGAGCATCCTATGGTCGGTGTCAGGGAACTGGAAAGCAAGGGCTATCCCGAAGACGTTCTCCACGCCATAAAGGGGCACGCCGACTACCTGGACGTGCCCCGCGACACCCTCATGTCAAGGACGCTCTACGCCGTAGACGAGCTCTCCGGCTTTATCGTGGCCTGCGCCCTCATGCGTCCCGAAGGTCTCGAAAACATGAAGGCCAAGAGCGTCCGCAAGAAGATGAAGCAGAAGTCCTTCGCTGCGGCCGTGAACAGGGACGACATCGTAAGGGGTGCCGAGGAGCTCGGCGTAGACCTAGGCGAACATATAGAGTTCGTGGCCGATGCTCTGAGGGAGCGATCGGACGAGCTCGGTTTCACGCCGCGGGAGGCCTGAAGAGTACGTCAGGCAAGCCCTTTGCTAGGATAGGCGGGCCGGAGAAGAGAGGAGCGGCGCTTTGGTCAGGGTGATGGTCGTCTTCGGGGGCCGCAGCGGGGAGCACGAGGTCTCCCTGGCCTCCGCGCGCGCCATAACGCAGGCACTGGGGAAGAGCGGCCGTTACGAAGTCGTACCCGTCGGCATAACCAGGGAGGGACGTTGGATCTCCTGTGGAGATCCCATGCGCGAGCTGGAGTCGAAAAGCGGCTACCTGCCCGACAGCTCAGACCTCGACGTCGCGGGCCCACCGGCCTCCACAACGGAGAAACTACCAGCGGGCCTCGCTTCCGTGGACGTGGTCTTCCCCGTCCTGCACGGTCCATACGGTGAAGACGGCACCATACAGGGCATGCTCGAGCTCGCCGGCGTCCCCTACGTCGGTAGCGGAGTGCTGGGGAGCGCCGCCGGCATGGACAAGCCGACCATGAAGAAGATCTTCGCCCACCACAACCTCCCTCAGGTCAAGTGGGGCGCCCTGACCAGCGAGCAGTGGGCGAAGAACAGGGAGACCTGGATAGAGGAGATCGAAACCTCCCTCGGATTCCCCTGCTTCGTGAAACCCGCGAACCTCGGCTCGAGCGTCGGCATCGGCAAGGCCGAAAACGCGGAGGAGTTGAGTGATGCTCTCGATACAGCTTCGCACTTCGACCGGCGCATCATCGTCGAGGAGGGCGTGAACGCCCGCGAGATCGAAGTCTCCGTCCTCGGCAACGAGAACCCTGACGTCTCCGTCCCTGGTGAGATCCTCATCAAGAAGGAGGGCTTCTACGATTATGAGGCTAAGTACGTCGAGGGCGGGATGGAGCTCCTCGCCCCTGCTCCCATCCGGGACGAGACCACGCAGGAGATAAGGCGCATCGCCAGCACAGCCTACGAGGCCATAGACGCAGCCGGCATGGCGCGCGTCGACTTCTTCCTCGAACGTGGCACGGACCGGTTGCTACTCAACGAGATCAACACCATCCCCGGCTTCACCCCGACGAGCGTATACGCGGAACTTTGGGCTGCCAGCGGCCTCCCTTACGAAGAACTGCTCGACCGCCTCATACAACTGGCCCTCCAACGCCACGGTTAGGTATGCCCTTCGCCCTGCTTCAGGAAACGACGGCCGACCTCACCGATGATGCCAAGAAGGTCGCCAAAGGCGTGGCGGAAGAACCCCTGTCCATCTTCACGGGGCTAAGGGAGTTTCTGCAGGATGTCTACAATTACATCCTTGGCCCTGACTTCATAGGCAACGTACTCGCCTCTGTGCTCGTCGCCTTCCTTGGGGTCCTCATCTTCCGCATCCTGACCCGTGGCGTGCCACGGGTCCTGCAGTGGCGGCGGAGGAACAGGGAGTCGCTCCTGGACGAGGAGGCCGTAGCCCGCCTCAAGCGCCAGGACACCGCGATCACCTTGATGCGCAACGCGCTCCGTTACGTCGTCTTTATCATCGTGGCACTCGTGATCCTGAGCATCTTCTTTCGTAACCCGTTGCCCGCCGCGGCGGGGACCACCATCATCGCCGCCGTTATCGGTTTCGGAGCGCAGAGTTTCTTGCGCGACGTAATCGCAGGTTTCTCCATCGTCTTCGAGGGGCAGTACAGCGTCGGGGACTTCGTCCACATAAAGCCGCAGGACGTCTCCGGGATAGTCGAGGAGCTTGGGCTCAGGATGACCAAGGTCCGGTCCCTCTCGGGTGAGGTAAGCTATATCCCCAATGGCGCGATGCAGGGCGTGGTCAACTACGTCTCGGGCCAGCAGCGGTTCACTGTGGAGGTGCAGGTCTCGGACACGGAGGCGGCCGCAAGGGTGGAGAACGCACTTGGCGAGGCTTCGGAACTGTACCTGAGCCCACCACGCCTCGTCGAGCGAAACGAGACCGATGGCCGCGTCAGGATGCGTATCGTCGCCGGTGTTCTGCCCTCGATGGCCTGGCTCGTCGAAGAGAACCTGACACAACGTATAAAGGCCGCAGCCGGAGAAGACTCCCTGGCAGCGGAACCCTTGATCTACAAGGTAGACCAGGCGAACCTGCGCAGGATAAGATCCCTCCTTCCGCAGGAGGCCGAGAGGAACCTTCCCCCTCAGGCAGGCAAGAAACTCTGAAGGTGACAGGTTTCAGGTAGGCCGCAACTCTCGTGGCGGTCTATACTTTTTCACTTGCCCGTTCGCAGAGGTCTAGCACACCAACGAAGGCGGCGCCCAGAACACCTGAAGCCTGTAGCCTGACACCTAACTCCCTGGTTGCCAGTCGCCACGCAGGTACCCGTTGGTCTGGGCCTTCTCGCGGGTCTGCCGCTCGCGCTCGAGCCTCTCGGCGGCCGCACCCAGAAGCTCCTTGACCTTCTGCAGGCGTTGTTGCTCCGAGGTGAGCTCCAGGATCTGCTGGCGAACCTCGGGCTCGAACTCCACCCGTCCTGCGATGGCGAACGATAGGTTCCTGTAAGGCGGCTCTATCTCGATCCCGACGGAACCTTCGGTCGCGGCCTCGACGACCCGCTCGAGCAGGGCTATACACTCCTCGGCCAGCGTCCCAACGTCCTCCTCGACCTCATCCTGGAAGTACTCGATCTCACCCATGTAGTAAGGCTTGCCCGTAAGTACGTTGTTTAGCTTGAAACGCCGCGAACCTTCGACCAGGATCAACATCCGTCCGTCCTCGTAGCGCTCGACGAGCTCCACGATCTTCGCCGTGCAACCTACCTGCCGCGTCCCTGACTCATCGGCGAAGACCATCCCGAACTCGCCCTCCTGCTCCAGGCACTCGTTCACCATCTGCTTGTAACGCTCCTCGAAGATGTGCAGTGGCAAAGGTGCTCCTGGCATCAGCACCACGTTAAGCGGGAAAAGGGGTATGTCGGACAAGCGTGCACTCCTTTGGCTCTTTGACCGAATTCTATCTCACCCGGCACCAGCCCTGCTCGACACCCCCGGCTACGACCCCTGCCGCCGGTCGGTGTGTAGGGTAAGCTAGTAGAAGAGAATACCGGGTACGGGGTGGAAGATGATATTCATGGCGGCGAGAACGTACGTCTCTGCCGACAACAGGGAATGACCGAAGGCGGGATACACGCCGGTCGCATCGCGCTCGTAACCGGCGCGGGACGCGGCATCGGGGCGGCGACGGCCCGCCTCCTCGCCCGCGAGGGCGCCGCCGTCGCCCTCGCCGCCCGAACGGAGGAGGAGATAGTCTCCGTGGCGCACGAGATTTCCTCGCACGGCTGCACAGCCCTACCCGTGAGCCTGGATGTGGCCGACGAGGACTCGGTCTCAGACTGTTTCGAGAGGGTGCGCGGCGAACTCGGCAACGTCACCATCCTCATAAACAACGCGGGCACACCCGGCGTCCCACTCCCCGTCGCGGCCACGCGGCCGGAAGGTTGGCGACACGCCTTCGACGTCAACGTGACCGGGGCCTTCCTCTGCGCCAGAGAGGCGCTACCTGGCATGATCTCAGCGAACTGGGGACGCATTGTGAACGTCTCCAGCGCCGCCGCCAGGCACCCGGTCGCAGGGATGGCCGCCTACGGCGCCTCGAAGGCGGCCCTCGACCAGCTCACCCGCGTTCTGGCCCTCGAAGGTGACCCTTACGGCATCGCCGTAACGGGCGTCTATCCTGGTGTTGTGGACACCAGGATGCAGGAGGAGGTGCGAAGCTTCGGTCAGGACCTTATCGGCAAACAACTCCACCGCATGTTCCAGGGCTACAGAGATTTCGGGATACTCCGCCCTCCAGAAGAGCCGGCGGAACTCATAAGCTACCTCTGCACCCCAGCCGCGCAACGCCTTAGCGGCCAAATCATCCGCCTCGAACAGCTAGAAGCGCTGAAGGGGGAGCCTTGACTCTGACCGGCAAGACGGCGCTCGTAACGGGAGGTTCGAGCGGCATCGAGGAGGGCACGGCGCGCCTGCTCGCACAGCAGAAATGTACTGTCGCCCTCGCCGCGCGTCGCGAAGACCGCCTGAACAGCCTCGCCGCAGATCTCGGTGAAGGGGTGCTCGCCGTCCCTACCGACGTTACCGACCCCGCAGCCTGCGAGGATCTCGTCTCACGCGCGGTCAAGAGTTTCGGCTCCGTGGATATCCTCGTCGCCAACGCCGGGCTCTACGGCTCCATCGCGGAAGGGAAGCCCGAAGGCTGGCGCAGGATGTTCGAGGTCAACGTGTCATTTCCGAGGGCATAAACTGTTACGTATGCTACAAAATACAAACGGCTCCGAGCTACGTTTCCACGCTCGGCTCTCGGAAGGACGCACGCCACGATTAGAAGTAACGAGGGCTTAGCGATGGAGTGCAGCCTGCCCGTTACCTTCATTCGCAACGTAGAGGCGGACATGCAGAATCCCTTTGTTCGTATGCGCTGCGATGTATGTTTATTATGCAGCGCTAGGTGTCGTGGTGGGTATGAAGGGATCGAGGCGACCTGGCGCAGGTCTAGAGTGAGCAGGGGTGGAGGATTTGCACCATCCTGCATTCGGACTTCCGAGAATTCACCTTCTGAAACTGTCCGAAAAGGTCTTCTGAGAGAGTGGCTCGGTAGAGTACCGAACATGAGAAAAGCATACCAAACCGACCTCTCCGATGCCGAGTGGTCCTACATAGAACCCGTCTCCCTACCCCTAAAGCTCCTGGGGCCCCAGGATACACACCTTGCGCGAGATCCTCGAGGCCATCTTCTACCTCGTGCGTAGTGGATGTGCCTGGGGCTTGCTGCCGCATGACTTTCCTCGCTGGAAGACTGTCCACCATTACCTCAGAACCTGGCAGATTGAGGGCCCGTGGGAGAGGATACACACTGCTTTGCCCGTCATGTGCGAGTGCGCAAGAAACGGAATCCTCAGCCAAGCGCTGGCGTAGTGGACAGCCAGTCGGTCAAGAGCACTGGTGTGGGAGGTGATCAGCGCGGTTACGACGGCGGCAAGAAGGCGAAAGGCAGAAAGCGTCATTTGCTCGTAGACACCGAGGGTTTGGTCTTGAAAGCCAAGGTCCATAACGCGAAGGTAATGGACTACTAGGGGATCAAGATCCTCCTCAAACACGCCGAGGAAATGTTCCCACGCCTCTCTCATCTGTGGCTGGATGGTGGCTACCGCAGAGAGGACAAGGGCAAGGATTGGGTGGAGAAGACCCTGGGGTGGAGCGTGGATCTCGTGGAGCGTCCCCGAAAGCCTGTTCCCAAAGAGGCGTTGATAGCTTGGGCCAAGGAGTGGGCCAAAGAAGGAGTAGCGGTAGATTGGCAGAAACTACTGCCGCCTGAGGGTTTTCAAGTGTTACCCCGTAGGTGGGTGGTGGAGCGGACGTTTTCGTGGATCGATCAGAACAGGAGGATGAGCGAGGACTAACGAGAGGCTGCCAGAGACTGGAGAAGCCTTCATCTACGTAGCGATGAGCCGCCTTATGGCGAGGAGATTAGCACGCTCGTGAGGCTTTTCGGACAGTTTCAAGGCGAAGTTCGCAGAACTTACCTTCTACGAGGTTGGGTGAATAAGCTTTCCCAGTTAGCCTGCAGGAGCTCGCCTTTCCTGACAAGCTCTTCAGAAGTGTTATCGACACTCAGCCGGGCGTTGGGCGCAGTAGGGTTGGTCACCGGGCAACCGACTGCGGTTGGAGGCGATAAGGCAATAGATGAAGTCCTGCAGCTGCCTGATCCCTGGTAGGTAGTACACGAGCAGCGGGACCGCACTTCCGAGGGCACAAGCCACCACCGCGTTCACCGCCTCGGCACCGCGGTAGCGACCGCCGTCGGGTGCTATCGCCCAGGCGCTCGCCTCGCACTCTTCGAGGGTGAGTCCTACCGAAGCGGGGATACCACTCTTCTGGAAGGGCACCGCCGTCACGCGACGGTTGCGATCGAGCGCCTTTAGAAGGCGTACCGACCGCGTGCAGAATCCTCAGGCCCCGTCGAATACGAGAGTGAGGTGTTGCGGTCGCTTAGTGAAGATCACAAAACCAGATTGTACCCCTGCCATCCGGCCGGACGGGCACAGGGGCACCCCTGATGGCGGACCTTCGCAGAAAACCTCTTCCACGCACTTCGGTGAATAAGGAAAGAGGAAGGGCCGAACGCCGCGAGGTTTACATCGAATATATGTGTGATAAGAATATAGTAGCAAGGACTTACAATCATGGAGGTACTACAGTGGCTACTATCGCAAACATCGACAAGACGGCGCTCACCGCCCACGAGAT
>DASQWQ010000288.1:0-6950 GCA_035640175.1 Rubrobacter sp.
TGAGCTTCAAGGCCAGGATCTTCGTGGCCCTCGTCGGGATCTCTTCTGTGACGAGCCTGATCATCGGGTTGGTACTGTACTACTTCGCCCAGGACAGGCTGGTCCACGCGGAGAAGACGCTGCTCAAGCAACGTTCCCAGACGGCGAACGCCGGGGCGCAGGATTTCCTGGAAGGCCTGCGCGACCCCGAGGATAAGACCCTCCCTTCCCCACCTGACTACGCAGAGGAACTCGTCCAGTCCGTCGCCGACCCGACGGGCCTCGAGGTGCTCTACGTAGGACCCGATATCGAACCTCTCGCCGCCCGCGATGGCCTCGGGAATCCCCTTGACCCCAGTAAAGCATACGGGGGACTCGACAAAGAGGAGCTCGAAGAGAGGGCAGCTTCGCCACGGGGGGAGGGCAAACTAGTGTGGAGCGAGGGGCGCTCGGGCTACGTAGCCGTGTGGCCGCTTACCGCCTCCGACGGTACCGTAAAGGGAGTCTTGATCTACGATGTCCCGCGCGACGAACTCGGGGAGACGCTGGCTTACCTGCGCTACGGCATCCTTGGGGCCATACTGACGAGCATCCTCCTCGCCGGGGCGGCGAGCCTGCTTCTCACGCGTCAGGTTACGCGTCCCCTCTCCGAGACCCGTGACGCAGCTATAAGAGTCGCCTCCGGGGATTACGCGGCGACCGTGCCCGTCAAGAGCAGAGACGAGCTCGGCGAGGTAGCAAGGTCGTTCAACTACATGGCCGAGGAGATAGAGCACTACGTCGGCGAGATCCAGGAGCAAAAGAGCCGTCTGGAGGCCGTCCTCGAAGCGTCTCCCGAGGCTGTCGTCGCGACGGACTCCGGCGAGCGGGTCACGATGGTCAACCCGGCGGCGGCCAGGATGCTAGGCATAAGGAGCTCAGACAGGGGGCGTACGATGGAGGAGATCGGGGCCCCACGCGCAGTCCTCAGGTGCCTGCGCGAAGCGGCCGCCAACGGGGTTGCTGTAAGGGAGGTCGAGCTTGGAGAGAAGGCTTTCTGGGCTTACGCCGCCCAGATGGACAGGGGGCAACCCGGCGTCGCACCCAACGGCGACGCCGGCATTATTCTGGCCGTAAGAGACATAACCGAGCACCGCTCTCTGGAGAAGACCAAGGCTGCCTTCGTCTCGGATCTTTCCCACGAGCTCAGAACCCCACTGACCACCATCCAGAGCGCGGTCGGCCTGCTGGAGCGGGCACGCGACCGGCTCGACCCGCTGGAGCACCGGGCGCTGGAGCTGGCCGATCAGGAATTGAAGCGCATAAGGGGGATGGTCGAGGAACTGATGACCCTGGCCCAGATGGACTCCTGGAAGTACCAGCTCGAGGTAGGGCCGGCAAACATGAGTACGGTCGTCCAAACGGCAATAGAGTCGGTAGAGGCCAAGGCCCAGAGGTTCGGCATCAAGATATACTTCGGTGACGCGGGCGAGCACAGGTGCATCTGCGACGTCCAGAAGCTCTACCAAGTCTTCCTCAACCTGCTGGACAACGCGATCAAATACTCCAACTCAGGCGCTAGGGTGGATGTAGAGATAGAGGAGGACAACTCGACGCTGACCGTCCGCATCCGTGATACAGGCGTGGGCATCCCCAAAGAGGATCTGAACCAGCTCTTCGAGCGTTTCTACAGGGTGGACAAGGACCGCTCCCGCGCGAGCGGGGGAAGCGGGCTGGGGCTCGCCATAAGCAAGCAGATAGTGGAGATGCACGGCGGCAGCATCTCCGTCGAGAGCGAGGTCGACGTGGGCTCCGTCTTCGAGGTCAGGCTCCCGAAGGCGTTCCTCTCCCGCTCTGTAAGCCATGCTCTCTAGGGTAGGGTCGGTAAAACGGTTCGCAGTCCTCTCGGTAGCGGCTGTCTTTGTGGCGGGGTGCGCCCACGCTGACGAGGAGGTCTCCATCGCGCCCCTCGTCCCGGCGGCGGGCAGGGTGGACCCCGGACTCGGCCCAGGGACGCAGGCCCTCAGTTCGGGACCGGGGTACAAAGGCTCGCCGAGCTGGAGCCCGAAGGGCGACAGGATCGCGTTCACGGTAGACGGCTACGTGGTGGACAAGCCGACGGACTCGGGAGACCTGAGGCGCTGGACCACCAGGGATTTCATCGCAGAAGATACGGAGTGGGTTTCGGAAGATACCCTGATGATACTCGGCGCGGCGTCGCCCTCAGGGACAGAGGCGATCCCGAGCTCCCTCTACAGGGCGCGCGCAGAGGAGGATTCGCTGGAACTGGAGAGAATCGGGAAGGAGGTTTCGGCGCTCGGCCCAGGCAGGGGGGGTTTGATCTTCGCCCTCGGTCACGGGGCTTTCGAGAGCGGGCTCGCGCTGACGCGAGGCAGTGGGGACGTCCGCAGGCTCTACACCAAGTCTATCAAAGGCCGCATCACGGCCCTCTCCCTCTCGCCGGACGGCGACGAGGCCGTCCTGGCTGTGCGTCCTCCTGGGGACCTCGAGACCTCGGGGTTGCACGTATTCGATCTTCGGAAGGGGGAAGGGCGAGAGATAACGCGGCTGGACGGCAACCAGGAGATCCTCGGCACTCCCCAGTGGACGGGGCAGGACCTCTACTTCGTGGCCGGAAAGAAAACAACGTCCGTAGACGGCGACGGCTTGGAGCCACTCTACGAAATCTATCGTGTGCCTGAGGAGGGCGGCGCGCCCGAACCCGCGCCTGGTGTGGGAGAGGACTTTGTAGCAGGGAGCATCCGCGTCTCTCCCGACGGCGAGCGATTGGCCGTCATCGGACGCCTCAACCCGAAGTCGCCGACCAACCTGTACGTACTGGACCCCCTCGCGAAGGACCTCACAGCTGTAACGACTAACGAGGACATGGCGATAAAGACCGGGCCGGACGACCTCGCGTGGTCGCCCGGCGGCAAGAGCGTCGCCGTAATCGCCCGTGGCACCCTATCTACGGAACCTGAGGTGCATGCGGCCCCCGCAGATAGGCTCCTGAGAGACTTCTACAACCTCTACGAGATACCGGTCGATGGCTCCGAGGATACGCCGCGATGAGGGACATAATATTCTGGCTCTCCGGCGTGGCCCTCGCCTTTCTGGTCACAGCGGGAGCTTTCCTGCTCTTGGCGAACCTCGCCACCGCCCCTTCCGAGAAGCGTCTGAATCCGGACCAGGCAAGGGGTGGGTCCGGGCACTCTGTGGATCTGATACTGGACAGAGAACAGCTCGCGTCTCTCAGGGACCGCCCCAATCAGAGTCTCGCCCTGGTAGTAGAGAACGAGGGCGGAGAGCAACTCTCGGATGTGAACGTGAACCTGAGCGTCATCTCCGAGAACACAGCCCCTTCGGACCCCCGCTACTACAGGCAGCTGGTCGAGAAGGTACCGACCGGCGAGGCTGCCAGCGTGCCTTTCGAGTTCGACCTTCTGGTCCGCGAAGAGCCTGGCGCGAACCTACCCACGGCGAACCCTGAACCATCGCGTGAGATCCTGGAGATAAGGGCCACGACGCCCGAGGGCAACTCGACGGTCAGGACGGTGATCCTGCCACCTGAGGCCCTACCGGCTTCTTTGCTCGCCCGTAGTGCGGGCCAGAACATCAGGCACAGGTGACTTGAGCCCGGGCAATTTTACCCGCCCGACCAGCGCCCGTGCCAGCTCCCCCACCTCGACGGCGCTCTTCAGGTCGATGCGCGCGAGCGTGTAGTAGCACATACGGTAAGTGGCGCGGCGCACGGGCTGCCAGCCGCTCTCCAGAAGGAATGAAGTAGGCACGTGGTTGGACCCCCCACGGTCGCTGGCTATCGCCTCGACCCTCCCGACGCTCCGCTGCCTGAGATCCCTGAGCATCCTCACCAACAGCCGGCGGCGCGCGCGTACGTCTCCCCCGACGTAGGCCAGCAGCACAGCCTCATCATCGATCGGCCCCAGAGGATAACGCGCCGCGCGCGCTAGACGTTCGGGCGGCCCGTAGACCACGAATCCCTGAACCTCTCCACCGCGCCGCACTGCGAAACCCGCCGTCCCCCAGTGGTCATTCAGCTCGCGGAACCACTCTTCGGCGGAGTACCTATCGACGGTCCAGTACGAGATCACGGCCTGAAGACCGGGCACCTCGCTGGCATCCTCGGCTGAGATCTCGCCGACCATCGGCACGAAAGACGTGGGTTTCATCGCTCCGGACCGTTGTCCTTCGATCCCCGCAGCCGTTCCCTGGTCTCCCTCACCTTCCGGCGTAGCTGCTCGGACCTCTCGGCGTCGGCAATCTCCTCACCAGCCTCGGGCTCGACGTCGCGTGACACGTCCCTGAGGTAGGGTCGCTGAGCCTCTGCCTCCCCTGAGGCGGGGGAGGAGTCGCCGAGGTCGACCACCTCGGGGCGTTGGCGTGACCCTTCGCGGACCTCGGCCAGACGCTCCCTCATCTGCTCCTGCGCATCGAAATAGGTCTCGCGGCTCCTCTCGCGGGCCTCACCGGCCCTGTTGGCGAGCGAACCCCTGAGCTCTTTGCCGCTGCGGGGGGCCAGGAGTATACCCACCAGGGCCCCTACCGCGCCGCCGAGTACGAAGGTTCTCAGTCGCTGCCTATCCAGCACCTTTATCTCCTTCTGGGCCTCCAGGGTTATTCTAACCGCTTTTTGCGCGGGTGACGGGGACCCCGTGCCTTGGAGTGCCCGCGTCGAGGAGCATCGCCGAGGCATGACGGCTGGCCCTGTCGGCTATCCCCGAGACCCTGTTGGCCACGATCTCGACGGCCGCATCCGATGTGTTCTCTATGGAGAGGTTCTCGACGGCCTGCACACCGGCCCTGGCGGAACTCTCGACGATGTAGTCGTGGATCTGACGTATCTCCTGGAAGTAGGAGATGTACTCCTCAGCAGGACGACGCATCGCCGTGCCCAGCGCCCTGATGTAGAAACGCGAGCGGTGCACGTGCTCGTCGGAGAGGTAGACCACAAGCGTGCACACGTTCGGGTGGTCACGGTACCGGTTGAGGATGATCTCAGGCACGAGGTGAACCCCCTCGACTACGAGGTTCGTCCCCTCCTTCAGGCCCCTGTCCACGATTGCCTCGACGCCGACGGCGACCTGGGAGGCCTGCTGCCTGAACCCGAAGAGGACCATCTCGTCTTCCTCGACAGGTACCCTCAGGTCCTCGCGCTCTATCTTGTAAGAACTCTTGTGGAGTAAAGGGAGCAGGTCGGGGCTTATCGCACGCCGCAGGACCTCCCTGATCGAGTCAGTGCCGACCACGCTCTGGATGTTGAGGCGCCTAGCCACGTCGGCGGCGAGCGTGCTGGTCCCTACCCCCGTCGCCCCGCCGATCAAGACCACTATTGGCTCGGTCGACTCCCGCAGTACGCGCCACTTGTCGAGCCTGCCGACGACGAAAGCGTCTTTCGTGACCAGCTTGTTCCTGACACGGGCGAGGACCTCTTCCTCCTCGACCGTGTAGCGCTGCTCGGCCAGGAGCTCGGCGCGCACCTCGCTCGCTATCCGGTGCGCCAGCTCGGCACGCGCCCCCGCCTGGGCCAGCGTCTGCGCCAGAATTCCCCGGGAGAACGGCGTCTCCCTACCCCCTTTGACAATCGTGATCTCCCGCTCGTCCATTGCACCCTCCTAGAGCACCGACGATTACTAGTCGCCAAGGATGCGTAGGCCCCCGTACTTCCTCCCGCGCCGCTTCCTGATGCGGTTGAAGAAGAATAGCAGAAACCCGACAAACAAAAGCGGCAGGAAGGGCAAGAAAAGCCCTACTACTCCGCCTACAACCGCCACAACGTCCTCCATGGCGCTCAAGAAAGCTGTCGAGACACCGGCTGACGAACCCCTCGACGAAGGGCGCAGGGTAATCTCTAGCACGGCGACCAGACCGGCGATCGCTCCACCTGCGACGAGCCCCGGTACTGCGCCGGCGTCAAAAAGCACCCCAGGCTCGTACATCGTCGCAAACAGGACCGCGCCTGCCACTATTCTGACCGGTATCATGACGTAGCCGAACGCGGGGTCCAGAGCCCGAACCTTGTCGAGCACTATCTCCACGCCCGCCAGCGCCGAGAGCACAAGGACAACGGTCCATCCGCTCTGCAGGCCGAGGATGTCAGGCTCCCCGATAAACCCGAGCCGGGCGAACAGGGCAAACAGCGCGAGCGGCATGAAAGCCCTCACCCCAGCGACGGAGGCGAGACCCCCGCCCAATCCTGCCCAGATAAGACTCTCCACGGCTAGCATTATAACGCGGTCATGGGTATCTTCGCCTCGACCGGGTCACTAAGCCGCTCCTCATCAGTGAAGGAGGAACGCGGTCCCTCTCCGCCTTGTGCCAGGCCCAATCCGCGGGTCTCTCTGGGCTATACTTGCCTGATCCTAAGAGTTCGGAGGACTCGTGCCCGAGACCGTGACGATGGACAAGATAGTGGCCTTCTGCAAGCGAAGGGGCTTCGTGTACCAGAGCTCGGAGATCTACGGTGGAATCCGTTCCTCCTACGATTACGGGCCTCTTGGTGTCGAGATGAAGCGGAACATCAAAGAGGAGTGGTGGCGCCGCATGGTCCACATGCGCGAGGATATAGTCGGTCTCGACTCGGCTATAATCATGCACCCGAAAGTGTGGGAGGCTTCGGGGCACACGGCCACCTTCAACGACATGCTCGTCGAGAGCCGCACGAGCAAGCGTCGCTACAGGGCCGACCACCTCATCGAAGATGCCACGGGTATAGACGCCGAGGGCTTGAGCCCCGAGCAGCTGACCAGGATCATCGCAAAGGACGAGCGGGTAAAGGACCCTGCGGACGGCGGGCGCGACTTCGCGCCCGTCAGACCCTTCAACCTGATGTTCGAGACCTACATGGGTCCCGTCAAGACCTCTGAGAATTTGGCTTATCTGCGGCCTGAGACGGCGCAGGGAATCTTCGTTAACTTCAAGAACGTACTCCAGACCAGCAGGGTAAAGGTGCCTTTCGGGATAGCCCAGATCGG
>DASQWQ010000289.1:0-14856 GCA_035640175.1 Rubrobacter sp.
CCTGGCGCGGAGGTCGGAGACACGCACGAGTTGCGTGCCGAGTATTCCGCAGGTCCCTTCGACCTCTACGGGCGCCACCACGAGGTTACGAAGACCGAGGCAGATGTAGGCGTCACGCGTCTCTCCGAGGGCCTGCACCTCTACGTGCGGGTCGTCGCAACGGTGCTTACGACCTGCGACAGGACGCTCGAGCCCACTGAGCTAGAACTGGAGTTCGGCGACTCGGAGTTTCTCTCGGGGCCGAACAACCCTGAGGTCTGTGTCCAGGACTGGACCCTGGATCTGGCGCGCTATACGGAGCGCGCCTTGCCGAACGAGGTTCCGATGCAGGTGTTCTCGCCTGGCACTGAGCCCGTGCTCCCCGAGAGTAATGGCGACGAGGTAGACCCGCGCTGGCGGGGCCTCTACGGCCTCTTCGCCTCGCGATTTTGAGTCAATAGCAGCCAGGAGGTATTCGCATGGCCGTACCCAAGAAGAAAACATCACGGGCGCGCAGGAACCAGCGCCGGGCGCACCACGCGATCACGGGCCCAGGTCTCGTCGCCTGCCCCAACTGCGGCGCGCCGCACGTTCCGCACAGGGTCTGCCCTGAGTGCGGTTTCTACAAGGGCCGCACGATGGTCGCCGTGGAGGACATCTAAGCCTCGATAAGGTCTACCAATGCGTATCGCGGTAGACGCCCTCGGCGGAGACAACGCCCCGCGGGAGGTCATCGCAGGCGCCCTATCCGCTGCCAGAGACTTGTTGCACGACGAGTTGTTGCTCGTTGGGAAGCCCGATGCCATCGAACCTGAAGTCGGCCCTGAGCCCCCTCCGAACGTCTCGCTGCGGTCCTCCGGGGAAGCCGTCGGGATGGACGAGGAGCCCTCTGCGACGCTCAGGGCCCATCCTGACGCCAGCGTCGCCGTTGCTGCCGGGATGGTTCGTGACGGGCAGGCTGACGCGTTCTTTTCGGCGGGGAACACCGGCGCCACGGTGGCGGCGGCGTTGCTTAGGATGGGACGCCTTGAAGGATGCCGCAGGCCCGCGATCGCCACTTTGCTACCTTTCCCTTCCCCCGTCTTGCTGCTCGACGCCGGAGCTACCGTCTCCTGCAGGCCGCAGGACCTGCTGAATTTCGCTATTCTTGGCGGTGTGCTCGCGAAACGTTACCTCGGGTTGGAGGGGGAAGCTCGCGTCGGGCTCCTCAACGTCGGTGAGGAGCAGGGAAAGGGCAACGAACTCGCCAAAGAGGCGCACCGTCTCATGGGCGAGTCTGGCATTCGTTTCGTCGGTAACGTGGAGGGTCGAGATATCCCTACCGGGGTGGCTGACGTGCTCGTAACGGACGGCTTTACGGGCAACATCGTCCTCAAGACGGCCGAGGGGGTGGCGCGTGAGATCCTCGGCATGGTCCGCTCCGCGTTGGTGGGCGATGTCTTGAGCAAGCTCGCCGCAGGTATCCTTCGTCCTCGGCTGCTCGGGGTGAGAGACACGGTGGCCCCTGAGAACTACGGGGGTTCCTTCCTGCTCGGCGTAAGGGGCTCGGTCATGATCGGCCATGGAAACTCGCAAGCTACGGGCGTCGAGAACGCGATCCTCGGTATCTCGCACACGGGCGCCGGCCTGACCGAGGAACTGCAGCGGGCTCTCTGTGCGCATAGTTTGGGTCTGTCTGAAGGCAGGTCGGCTTGAACGGCGGTGCTGTCGGCAGGATCGTCGGCGTCGGCAGGGCTCTCGGGGCTAGGATCGTCACCAACAGCGATCTCGAAAGCGTGCTGGACACCACAGACGAGTGGATCTCGGCGCGTACCGGGATCAAAGCGCGCCACTTTGTCGCTGAAGGCGAGAACGCCGCGACACTCGCCGTAGAGGCGTCGAAGAAGGCCCTCCAGCATGCCGGGGTAGATGGAGGGTCTGTCGACCTCATCATCTGTGGTACGTCGACCGCCCCGGAGTCCATGCCATCGGTAGCGTGCCTGGTCGGAGAGGAGATAGGGGTCCCAAGTGCCGGCGCGATGGACCTTGCCGCAGCGTGTGCCGGCTTCTCTTACGCTGCTTCCGTCGCTTCATCCATGCTCCGCTCAGGCGCGGCCGGCAGGGTCTTGCTTATAGGGTCGGACGCAATGAGCACCATCGTCGACCAGGGGGACCGCTCGACTGCCGTCCTTTTCGGAGACGGCGCCGGCGCGGTCGTACTCGACGCCGGCGAAGGTGACTCCGGTTTTGTCGACCACATCCTCGGGGCCGACGGCAGGGGTGCCCCGCTCGGGCGCGCCGGCCACCCGGGAGACGACGAGAAGCTCTTTCAGAACGGCCGCGAGGTATTCAAGTTCGCCGTCAGGATATTGCCCGACATGGTCGAGAAGCTCCTCTCCCGCAACGCACTCTCGCCGGACGAGGTCCAGTACCTAATACCCCATCAGGCAAATGCACGCATAATACGCTCCGCCGTGCGGAAGATGGAGATACCGGAAGACCGGGTCGTGATCAACCTCGACAGGTTCGGGAATACTTCGGCGGCGAGCATCCCGCTCTCCTACCCTGACATCTACGACGCGATGGAGTCGGGAAAGTACGTCATCACCGTTGGCTTCGGGTTCGGCCTGACCTGGGCTGCGAACCTGTACAGGATCTAGTTTGCAGGACGGCGGGATAGAACGGGCCGTGGTGTTCCCTGGGCAGGGTACTGTGGGAGAGGGGATCACCGGCGCCGCGCGCGACGCCGCCCTCGACTATATCGGCGACGAAGCTGTACCTTACCAACTCTCCGTATTCGCCGGCTCCGTGGATCTTCTCTACCGTTTGCGGGGGGTTGGGATAGAGCCCGACTTGGTGGCCGGCCACTCGCTTGGCGAGTACGCGGCGGCCCACGCTGCGGGGAGCGTCGGTCTCGCCGATGGTGTGCGGCTCGTGGCCGAGAGGGATCGCCTGATGAGCGAGGCCGCAAGGCAGAACCCTGGGGGGATGGTCGCGCTGATCGGCGCCGACCCTGATGATGTCGCGGGGGCTGCTGAGGAGACCGGCGGTATAGTCGTTGCGGCGAACTTCAACACGCCGCGCCAGACCGTCGTCTCCGGGCAGGTGGACGCACTCGAGGAAGTCGCTGAACGTGTGCGCGGGCGGAAGGTACGGCTCGACGTTTCAGGGGCTTTCCATTCGCCGCTCATGGCAGAGGCTGCGCGGGAGATGGCCGAGCTTCTCGGAGAAGTCGACCTGGAAGAGCCGGAGATACCAATGATCGGGGCGACGGATGGGGCGTTGTTGACGACGGCGGAGAAGGTGCGCGAGGCATTGCGGAACCAGATGCTCTCCCCGGTGCGGTGGGTGGCCGTAGTAGAACGCTTGCTGGATCTTGGGGTGCGCGAGATCTTCGAGGCCGGGGAGGACGGTACTCTGACAAGGATGTTGCGGGACTTCGAGAGAAAGGACGTAGATGGGCGGACGGTCAGAGAGGTGTTCTCGTGAAGGGGCCGCTCGGGCCGGCGCAGATCCGGGATCTCATACCGCACCGCTACCCCTTCCTCCTAGTCGACAGGATCGAGGAGCTCGAAGCCGGTGTGCGGGCCGTCGGCGTAAAGAACGTCACCCAAAACGAACCTTTCTTCCAGGGGCACTTCCCAGATTACCCTGTTATGCCCGGTGTACTCATCATCGAGGCGATGGCCCAGGTAGGTGCCGTCGGGGTCATGGCCGGCGGTGAGCACAGTGACAAGCTCGCGCTCTTTGCGGGGATAGACGGAGTCAGGTTCCGCAGGCAGGTCTTGCCTGGCGACGTGCTCAGGATGGAGGTCGAGATCGTCCGTCTCAAAGGCAGGGTCGGTAGGGGTAAGGGCCGGACTACGGTCGGGGACGAGCGGGTCTGTGAGGCTGACCTGATGTTCGCTTTCGCGGAGAGAGGAGAGGTCCGGTGATAGAGGACGGACGCGTCGCCGTGGTCACGGGTGGCGGAAGGGGAATAGGCCGCGCCGTGGCGGTGCGACTCGCGAAAGAAGGCGCGAACGTGGCGATCTCTTACCGTTCCAACGACACGGCCGCGGAGGAGGTGGCAGAGAAACTAAGAGCGGCGGGGGCGCTGTGCGAGATCTTCAAGGGTGACGTTGCCTCCCCTAAGGATGTCGCTGCGCTGTTCAAAGACGTGGGCGAAGCCCTTGGGCAGGTCGAGATACTGGTCAACAACGCGGGCCTGACCAGAGACAATTTGATGATGCGGATGAAAGAAAGTGAGTTTGACGAGGTGTTGAGGACCAACCTCAAGGGCACCTACCTGTGCACGCGGGCGGCCCTGAGGCCGATGATACGGGCGAGGTGGGGCCGAATCGTCAACGTGTCCTCTGTCGTAGGGCTCGTCGGTAACGCGGGGCAGGCCAACTATGCCGCCTCCAAGGCCGGGATCATCGGCTTCACCAAGAGCGTGGCGCGGGAGGTGGCGCAGCGCGGCATCACGGCCAACGTGGTGGCCCCAGGGTACGTTGAGACCGAGCTGACGCGTAGACTGTCTGAGCAGGTCAAGGACCAGATCAGGGGCCAGGTACCGGCAGGCAGGTTTGCGGCGGCAGAAGAGGTGGCTGAGGTCGTTGCGTTCCTGGCTGGCGAAGGCGCCGGATACGTTACAGGCCAAACCGTGGCCGTCGACGGCGGCATGACTATGCAGTAAGGCGTTTTAGGTTTACACTACGCCCTATCGTTGGACCTGTCATAGTAATTTGTAAGAGTCTTCGAGAGGAGAGACGCCTTGGATCGCGAAGAGATACTCGGCAAGATACAGGAGATTACCGCCGACAGGCTGGGAGTAGATGAAGGAGACGTCACATCCGACGCTTCCTTCCGGGAGGACCTGGAGGCGGACTCCCTGGATCTGGTCGAGCTCATCATGGAGCTCGAGGAGCAGTTTGGGATGGAGATCCCCGATGAGGAGGCCGAGAAGATCACCACAGTCGAGGAGGCTGTTGACTACGTGATGGAGCATCAGGCCGCGTGACCGACCCTGACGCGAGTGGGAGGGCGCTCGTAACCGGAACCGGTGCTGTGACACCCCTTGGAACAGGGGTCGAGAACTTCTGGGATGCAGCCCTGCATGGTAAGAGCGGCATAGGGGAGATCACGCTCTTCGATCCCTCCCCTTATCCTTCGCGGATCGCCGGTGAGTGCTGGGATTTCGATCCGACGGACTTTGTAAAGAAGAAGCAGGCTCGCAGGATGGACCGATTTGCTCAGCTTGGCATAGCCGCGGGCATACAAGCCGCGGAGAGCGCGGGGATAGTCGACCTGATTCGCGAGAGGCCCGAGCGCGTCGCGATCGTGATGGGCAGTGGTATCGGGGGGCTCTCGACCTGGGAGCGCGAGTACAGGGTAATGAACGAGCGGGGGCCTGGAAGGGTGAGCCCGTTCCTGATCACGATGATGGTCCCCAACATGGCGGCCGGGCAACTCGCTATCGCGCTCGGCGCCACGGGACCGAGCCAGTGTCCTGTTCTTGCCTGCGCCACGGGAGGGGAGGCGATCGCGGAGGGACTCGAGCTGATCCGGCGCAAAGACGCCGACGTGGTGATAGCCGGCTCCTCGGAAGCCCCGATAACGCCCCTCTCGATGGCGGGCTTCTGCGCGATACGGGCCGTGAGCCGCCGCAACGACGAGCCAGTACGTGCGAGCCGTCCCTTCGACGAGGATCGTGACGGCTTCGTGATGAGCGAGGGCGCCGGGGCCCTGGTCCTGGAGAGCGAGGAGCACGCTGAGCGCCGCGGCGCAGAACCGATCTCCGCCGTTGCCGGCTACGGCCGCACGACCGACGCCTACCACGTAACAGCGCCCGATGTGGACGGCCGCGGTGTGGAGCGGGCGATGATCCACGCGTTCCAGGATTCCGGCCTCGACGCCAAGGAGATCGGCCACGTTAACGCCCACGCCACAGCCACCCCGACCGGAGACGGGCCAGAGACGAAGGCGATAGCGAGGGTCGTGCCGCACGCCCTGGTATCTGGTACGAAGTCGATGACGGGGCACTCCTTCGGGGCCGTCGGCGCCACCGAAGGCATCATGTGCGCCCTTGCCATAAAGCACAAAGTCGTCCCCCCGACGATCAACCTCGAGAACCTGGCGCAAGACTGCGAAGAGCTGAACTACGTAGGAAGCGAACCTATCGAGGCCCTTGACCTCAAAGCCGCCATCTCGAACTCGATGGGATTCGGCGGGCATAATGTCGTGATCGCGTTTACAAGTGTAGAATAGAGAACGAGATGTCTATAAGAGCCCTCATAGCGATCCTACCAGAACCTTTGAGGCAGCGCTCGTTGACCCATCCGAGCGTCGCGGACCCTTACGAGTCGAACGGGAGGCTTGAATTTCTCGGGGACTCCATTTTGAACAGCCGTGTCGCCGAGCTGGTCTTCCACGGCTACCCCGAGCTACTGGAGGGGGATCTCACGCGCATCCGGGCTCATCTGGTAAGGAAGTCCTTTCTGGCGATGGTAGGCCGGAGCGAGGGTATAGAGGAGATCATCGAGAGCTCCGTCATGAACGACTCGGTCATCGCCGATACCGTCGAGGCCATTATCGGGGGGGCCTACCTTATAGACAGGGACCTTGTACTCAGGACGCTGGATGAGATCTTCAACCCCGCAGAGGTAGATACGGACGAGCTGCGTGACTGGAAGACGCTCCTCCAAGAGTCTCTGCAGGCAGACGGGCTCAGGCCGACGTACAGGGTCATCTCCAAGCAAGGACCGGGGCACCGGCCTAGCTTCATCTCCAGGGTCTCCGTGGACGGAAGGGAAATCGCCACCGGTGAAGGCAGCTCCATAAAAGAGAGCGAGCAGACCGCAGCCCGAAACGCGCTGGAGATTCTCGGGATCCGCCCCGTCCCACGTTCCGCCGTCGAGGTACACGTAGGCGCATAGCTCTTCAGCAATTCAGCACGCCGCCCGGCTACGCTGGACGGCTTGTCAGCATTTCAGCAAGAAGTCAGCTTTCGCGCGCACAAGAGGCCTGGCTGACTGAAAGCGAAGGCCGCAGGCCGGAGCGTGCTGACTAGCTGATAGCTGATTTCCTGCACTTTTCCGCGTGCTTTCCGGGCTGAAGTTGCGTAAAATGTCCCTTCAGTGCTCTCAGCGATCTATATCAAGGGCTTCAAGACCTTCGCCCGGCCCGTCAGGATGCCACTCGAAGGGGGCATCACGTCGATCGTCGGTCCCAACGGGTCGGGGAAGAGCAACATCACCGACGCTGTGCTCTTCGCGATCGGGGAGCAGAGCCCAGGGGTATTGCGGGCCGGGGCTATGAGCGAGTTGATCTTCGCTGGCTCAGAGACGCTTTCAGGTGCGAGCGCCGCCGAAGTTACCCTCGTACTCGACAACGAAGCCGGCCGGATCTCGCTCCCTTTCAGGGAGGTTTCGATCACGCGCCGCATCTCCCGCAACGGGGAGACGGAGTACAGGATCAACGGCACCCGTGCGCGGCTGGCGGATGTACGGGCCGTTGCTGGCGAGGCAGGACTGGGACGTCACAGCATCCTGCGCCAGGGCGCCGTGGACTCGATAGTCGCTGGTGGGGCGGCCGCATGCCGGCTCGCGATCGAAGAGGCCGCTGGACTCGGCGTCTACAGGAGGCGGCGCGTCTCGGCCAGCCGCCGTCTGGAGAGGGCTGACGCCCAACTCGAACGTAGCCGCCAGCTGGAGGCTGAGCTCGAAGGCCAGTTGCGCAGGATAGAAAGGGAGGCCGCCGCCGCCCGCGCGTACCGGGAGATCGAATCCCGCTACCGCGAGCTCCACCTGGCACACCTTTATCGGGTCGCAACCAGGGAGTCGGACGGACGACTTAGGGTGAAGCTCGACGAGGCCAGGACGCAGGCCGCAGAGCTGGCCGCGCGCGAGCGGGACGTTCGTGAAGAAGAGGCAGGGATCGAAAGCCGCCTGCAGCAACTCGAGGACAGGCTCGGAAAGACTGAACAGCGACTCGAAGCCCTGGAGGATGGCGCCGAGGACCTTCGGGTCGAGGCCCTGCGTTCTGATAGAACCCTGTTGCGGATGGAGGCTGGCCGCGGACGCGAGGGGGAGATGAGGCTCGCCGTCTCCCACCTTAAAGACGAGTTACTCCGGGTGTCGCGAACTCTGGATGGTCTCGAGGAGAGGGCCAGAGACCTCGAGGCCGAATCTTCAGGGAGGCGAAAAGAGTCAGACCGGTTACAGAAAGTCCTCGCGAGGTCCAGCGAGAAGAGAGCGTCCGCAGAAAGAGAGAGGGATAGGCTGGCCAGGGAGCTGGATGGACTGCGCACGCGCCTCGCTGGGCTTGGGTCCCATAATGAGCAAGACATGATGTCCGAAGAGGGTCTGTCGCACCTTGCGGCAATGATCTCGAACCTCGAAGAGACGGAAGACCGCTCCAAGATGGAGAATCTCCGCGGGCTGCGCGACCAGGTAGACGGCATGCTCGCCCGGGTGGATGAGCTCGCCGAGGAGATCAGCCGCAGGCGCGGGGCCCTCGCCGCTGCTGTGGGAAGGGCCGAATCTAGGGTACGTGCGTTGAGGGAGACGGCCTCGGTCGGCGCGAGCACGCGGCTCTACGAGGTGATCCGGGCCCGCCCTGGCTACGAGGTCGCTGTCGAGGCGGCCCTTGGAGAGTACGGCGCCGGGGTGCTTGCGGAGAACCTGGACGAGGGGATGAAGATTCTTTCGGACATCGAGCCTGTGGCCGTCCGCCTCGACGCGAGGGCGATGGAATCCAACGGGGCCTTACCTGGGAAACCCCTGATCGAATGCGTAGAGGTTCTGGACGCGCGCTACGATGAAGCGGTCCGGCGCCTCCTGACCGGCATCTTCGTCGTCGAGCGACCTGATGAAGGGGTGGACGCCAACGGGTACGTGGCCGCTACGAGGGACGGCTTTCGCCTCACGAGGACCGGTGTGAGCTTGCGTCCCGGCCCCGGCAACTTCGCGCGCGAGACGCGGCTCGCCGCCTCGATGGAACACCTCGAAGGTCTGAAAGACGGGCCCGGCGGAATCCTCTACGATCTGAGGCAGACCCTCTCGGGTGTCTCGAATCGCCTGGAAAGGCTAGCTGGAACCGTAGACGGGGTCGCGATTCTCACTGAACGGGCGGCGCGCGCACAAGCCCTTATCTCACGCGAAGCAAAACGCCGCAGGACCGCAGGAGAGAATACCAGGAAATCCGTTCTGGAGCGGGAGCGGGCTTCCGCCGCCCTCTCCAGCGATGCTTCCCGGAGGGAGAAAGCTCTTGCGGAAGCCGGAAAGGATGCTGACCGCGTGATAGAGGAGGTCGCCGCCGCAACCGCCGCCTTTGAGGAGGCCAGGGCGGCCGCTGCCGACTCGGACCGGAGTTTGTCGGAGTTGCGCGCTACCCTCGCCTCCGGCGCAAGTCGCAGGGAGGATATCTCACGCAGGCTGGAGCGGTCCGCGGGCGTACTTGAGGACGGAGCAGGCAACCCGGAAGCTCTCGCCGCCCGGGCGGCAAGGGCGGCCGCAAAGCTCGTCACGACCGTCCGGTGGCGCAGAAACGCCTTGCGACGCCTCAGGGGAGAGACCGCCGAGGCGCACCGCCAGGTCTCAGCGGAGCGCACGACCCTCTCGCGCAGGACCGTGGATCTCGCAGGCCAGCTCGCCACCGCCCGCGCGCACGCCGAACGCCTCGCCGAAGCGGTGGACAGGGCCGAATCCGCGGCGGCCGAGGCCGAGGAGGAGATAAAGGCGGAGTGGGGCGCCACCCTCGAAGCGGCCCGCCAAGAGGCCTCGAAGCACGAGGAGAGCACCGACGGAGAACGCAACACCCTCGCCCGCAGACTCAAGCGCTTTGGAGACGTGAACCTCCTCGCCCTCTCCCAGGAAGAGGGCCTGCGCGAACGCCACCAGTTCGTCTCGACCCAGAGGAGCGACGCAGAGGCAGCGGCTAACGAACTCAACCACATAATACAATCTGTGGACCGGGAGATAGAGTCGCGTTTCTCGGAGACCTTCGAGCGGGTGCGGGATGCGTTCGGTGAGATGGTACCGCGGATGCTCGAGGGATCTTCCGGGATTCTGGATCTATCTGAGGACGGGGTGGAGATAGGGTTGCGACTGGGGAGGAAGGGCTGGCGGCCCTTGCGCGTACTGTCCGGCGGCGAACGGGCCCTGCTCGCGCTGTCGTTCCTGTTCAGCGTGTTCTTGAGCCGGCCTGGTGGGGATTCGGGGGCTTTCTGCGTGCTCGATGAGGCCGAGGCGGCGCTCGACGATCTCAACCTGGCTCGCTTCCTCTCTGTGGTAGACTCTCACCGGGCTAACGGCCAGTATCTGTTGGTCACCCATCAGAAACGAACCATGGCCGCGGCGGATGTGCTCTACGGGGTGATTCAGGATGCCTCCGGGGCCACCACTGTTGTGTCGAAGCGTTTGCAGGGAGAGTAAGAAGTCGCCTATGGCGCGCTCGTGGCGTAGTTTTTTCAGACGAAACACAGATGAAGAGCAGCTGAACGGCCCGGCTGTAGCCAGTGAGCCGGAGCATTCCACCCAAGATGTCGAAGAAGACAACGGCCACCTCGCTGCGGATCTCGAATCATTCGTAGAGGTACCCTCGGCCGAGGAGGTGCAGGCCGAGAGGAAGGAGCCTGCCCCCGAGGACGTATGGGAGGTCGACGAGGAGTCTCTGCCTGAGCCGGGCGCCGTCGAGGAGGCACCTGAGACCATCGCTGAGCGGCAGGAGTCCGGCGGGTGGTTTGGCAGGCTGAGGCAGGGCCTCAGCCGTAGCCGCGCCTCGTTCGTCGGACAGCTCAACGCTGCCGTCGCCGAGTTCAGGGACGTCGAGGACGAGGAGTTCTGGGAGAGAGTCGAGGAGATTCTGATCTCTTCCGACGTCGGGGTTCCGACTACGGCGAAGCTCGTCGGTGAGCTCGAGCAGGAGGCGTTGCAGAAGAACATCACCAGCGGTGCTGAGTTGCGGGAGCTCATGATCGAGCACGCCACAAGCATGCTCGAGGGGCCTGTCGAGCTCGACGTCTCACACGTGCCCACGGTGATCCTGATGGTCGGGGTGAACGGGACCGGCAAGACGACGACCATAGGTAAGCTCTCTCGTTTTTTGCCGGGCACCAAGATGTTCGCTGCAGGGGACACGTTCAGGGCTGCGGCCATCGAGCAGCTCCAGCAGTGGGGTGAGAGGATGGGTACGCCCGTGGTGGCGCGCGAGCGCGGAGCCGACGCGGCCGCCGTCGCCCACGAAGCCGTGCATGCTGCCAGGCGCGAAGGTACCGACGTACTGCTCATCGACACGGCAGGTAGGCTTCACACGAAAGTCAATCTGATGGCCGAGCTTGACAAGGTGCAGAGGGTCGTGCGACGTCAGCTTCCAGGGGCGCCGCACGAGGTGCTGATGACGGTCGACGCGACCACTGGTCAGAACGGGTTGCGGCAAGCCCAGATGTTCAAAGAGGTTGCCGGGCTCACCGGAATCATCCTCACCAAGCTCGACGGGACTGCCAAGGGTGGCATCGCCCTCGCCATAGCCAACGAGGTGGGGGTGCCGATCAAGCTCATCTCGGTCGGGGAGAAAGTCGAGGACCTGCACCCGTTCGACGCACGGGAGTTCGCGGAAGCCCTGTTTGGAGATTTATAGATGTTCGATACGTTAGGTGAAAGGCTCAACCAAGCCCTCGACGGGGTCCGTGGTAGCGGCAACCTCACCGAAGACCAGGTAAAGAAGGTTACGCGTGAGATCCGGCTGGCGCTCCTCGAGGCTGACGTGAACTACGGCGTCGTCAAGGAGTTCGTCTCCAACGTTCGCGAGCGGGCCACAGGCGCCGAGGTCTCCAAGGCGCTGAGTCCTGGCCAGCAGGTCGTCAAGATAGTCGACGAGGAGCTTGCGAACCTGATGGGAGGCACTGCCCACAAGCTCTCCTTCGCCTCCAGGCCGCCTACCGTCGTGATGCTCGCAGGACTTAACGGCCACGGCAAGACGACGGCGGCTGGGAAGCTCGCGCTGTTCGTGCGGAAGCTCGGGAAGAACCCTTATCTGGTCGCCTGCGACACTTACAGGCCGGCCGCGATCGAGCAGTTGCAGCAGATCGGACGCGAGCTCTCAGTTTCCGTATACACGGAGGGCACGGGGCCGAAGCCGGAGGAGATCGCCGAACGCGGCATCAGGGAGGCCAGAGACGGCGGGTATGACTTCGTGATCGTCGACACGGCCGGCAGGCAGGTAGTCGACGTGGAGATGATGGAGGAGATCCGGCGCGTCAGGAAGGCCTCAAGGCCGCATTCCGTCCTCCTCGTGCTCGACGTCGTAACCGGCCAGAATGCCGTCGAGGTGGCGCAGGCCTTCCAGGAGTATGCTGACTTCGACGGGATGGTCTTGACCAAGCTCGACGGCGACGCCCGCGGCGGGGTTGCGCTCTCCGTCGTCTCTGTGACGGGGCGGCCTGTCAAATTCGCCTCGGAGGGCGAAAAGATGGGTGAGTTCGACTACTTCTACCCGGACAGGATGGCTGGCCGCATCCTGGGTATGGGCGATGTCCTCACGCTCATCGAGAAGGCCGAACAGCAGATGGACCGTACGGAGGCTGAGGCCCAGGGCAAGAAGCTGATGAGCGGAAAATTAACCTTCGAGGACTTTCTGCAGCAGATGCAGATGATAAAGAAGATGGGCCCGCTCTCAGGCCTCCTCGGCATGATCCCAGGCCTAGGCAAACAGCTTAAGGATATCGAGATAGACGACAGGCAGCTCGGCAGAGTCGAGGCCATGATAACCTCGATGACCGTCAAGGAGCGCAGGAACCCCAAGTTGTTGCAGAACCCGAGTCGGGCGCGTAGGATTGCGCGGGGCTCGGGCGCGACCCAACAGGACGTCCAGAAGCTCGTCAAGCAGTTCAAGGAGATGCAGAAGATGATGGCCCAGATGGGCAAGGGCGGCGGGATGCCGCGCATACCCGGTCTGTCGGGGCGGAGGTAGAGTCCGAGAGGAGATGGCATGGCGGTAAAGATAAGGCTCGCGAGGCACGGGTCCAAGGGCAATCCCTTCTACAGGATAGTGGTCGCCGATTCCCGGAGCCCCCGCGACGGTCGGTTTATAGAGCGGATAGGGACTTACGATCCGCAGCAGGAGCCTTCCGACATAAAGGTCGATGAAGAGAAGGCCAGGGAATGGCTAGGCAAGGGGGCGCAGCCTACCGAACAGGTGCGTAACCTGCTGAAGATTTCCGGGGTCCTCTAGGTAGCCGTGGCGCAGCTAGAGAACCTTTTGCTCGTTCTCGCCCGCTCACTCGTGGATGAGCCAGAGAGGGTAGAGGTCTCAGGGACCGAGTCGGACTCGCAGGTGGATCTGGAACTGAGGGTGGCGCCCGACGACATGGGGCGTGTGATCGGCCGCCAGGGACGGACGATCCGGGCGATACGCACGGTCGTGAAGGCCGCGTCCGTGAAGGCGGGAAAGCGGGTCACCGTGGAGGTCCCGGACTAGAGGCTGTGGACGAACTCTCCGATCCGATCGTGATCGGGGTCGTGGTCGCACCGCACGGGGTGCGCGGCACCTTGAGGGTCCGTGCCCTCGGCCCAGGCAGGCACCTCAGGGAAGGTACAGATCCGGTGGTTGCAGGCATGAGGCGCCGTATCTCTGCCGCCAGGCAAACCCCGAAAGGCTTCTTGCTCGTCCTGGAAGGTGTCGAGAGCAGAACCGATGCAAAGCTCCTGGGAGGCGAAGAGCTCTTGCTCGACCGCGAGGAACTTGACGCGCCCGAAGAAGGAGAGTTCTACGTGGACGACCTGATCGGCCTTACGGCCGTGAACGATGCGGGTGAGGTCGTCGGAAAGGTGATGGATACGTACGAGACCGCCGCCCACGAAATCCTCGTGGTCCGTGAAGAAGGGGATTCACAAGACCTCTATCTCCCGTTTACGCTCGAACACGTCCCCGAGGTAGACCTCAGGGCCGGGCGGGTTCTGATCCGCCCGCCCGAAGGCTAGAAGGTGAGACGCATAGATATCTTCTGCGTTTTCCCCCAAGCGGTCGACGCCGCCGTCGGCGTCGGGGTCGTCGGCAGGGCCATAGAGAACGGCATCGTCGGCTACCGCAGCTTCGACCTGCGTGACTACTCTCCGGATGGCCGCATCGACGACATGCCATACGGTGGCGGCGCCGGGATGGTCGTCAGGGTCGACGTTGTGGCAAGGGCGCTCGAGGAAGTCTACGGCGTTCCGGCGAGGGAGGTAAGAACGGGGCGGCGGGTCGTACTCACGGAGCCAGCTGGACGCAGGCTCACACAAGGTTACGTCGAGGAGGTGTCCTCGGGACCAGATTTGACCGTCATCTGCGGACGCTACGGAGGGATAGACGAGCGAGTTTGGAGCGGGCTCGCCACGGAGGCACTCTCGCTGGGCGACTTCGTGTTGTCGGGGGGTGAGATCGTGGCCGCCGCGCTCGCTGATGCCGCGATCCGGCGTCTCCATGGGGTCCTCGGGAACGCCGAGAGCCTCGCAGGCGAGTCGTTCTCGGCCGAAGATGTGGTCGGACCTCCGACCTACACGCGGCCAGCCATCTGGGATGGAGAGGAGGTGCCAGGCGTGCTATTATCGGGCGATCACGCAAAGATCCGCGCCTGGCGTGAGCGCGAGGCGCTAGAGCGTACGCGGGCAAGGACGATCGGAAGAAGGTCGCCTTAGCCATCCGGAGAAGGTCCAAGAGAGGAGAAGAACATGATAACGAGCGATAACTTGCAGCAGCGGGACGTCACGTTCAAGGCGGGCGATACTGTGCGTGTGTACTACCGCGTTATCGAGGGCAACCGCCAGCGTGTACAGGTCTTCGAGGGTCTGTGTATCTCGCGCAAAGGCAGCGGAATTCACGAGACGTTCACGGTCAGGAAGAATTCCTTCGGGGTGAACGTGGAGAGGATCTTCCCGC